>NZ_JBIAQC010000005.1:82478-566015 GCF_042888685.1 Streptomyces sp. NPDC002779 | reverse complement strand
CGCCCCCGCCTACAAGCTCCCCGCACCCTCCGCCGTCTGGGACGAGGTACGCACGGCCTGGCTCCAGGGCACACTCCTCGACTACATCTGGACCAGCGTCTCGCGCGGCCTGCTCGGCTTCCTCCTCGCCCTCGCCATCGGCACCCCCCTCGGCCTGCTGGTCGCCCGGGTGAAGTTCGTCCGGGCCGCGATCGGCCCGATCCTGTCCGGACTGCAGTCCCTGCCCTCGGTGGCCTGGGTACCGCCCGCCGTGCTCTGGCTCGGCCTGAACAACTCGATGATGTACGCCGTCATCCTGCTCGGCGCCGTCCCCTCCATCGCCAACGGCCTCGTCGCCGGCATCGACCAGATCCCGCCGCTGTTCCTGCGCGCCGGGCGCACCCTGGGCGCCACCGGCCTGAAGGGCACCTGGCACATCGTGATGCCGGGAGCCCTGCCGGGCTATCTGGCCGGTCTCAAGCAGGGCTGGGCGTTCTCCTGGCGCTCGCTGATGGCCGCCGAGATCATCGCCTCCTCCCCCGACCTGGGCGTCGGACTCGGCCAGTTGCTGGAGAACGGCCGCAACAACGCCAGCATGTCCCAGGTGTTCCTGGCCATCTTCCTGATCCTGCTCGTCGGTATCGCCATCGACCTGCTGATCTTCAGCCCGCTGGAGCGCTGGGTGCTGCGCAGCCGCGGCCTGCTGGTGAGGAGCTGATCCGCACCTGAGGTCCGCAAGGTCCGCACCTCAGGTCAGCGGCTTCTCCAGTGCGGCCTTGCGGTGACTGAACGTCTCGATGGAGTAGCGGCCGTGGTAGTTGCCCGTGCCGCTCTCCCCCACCCCGCCGAACGGCAGGTCGGAGACGGTGAGATGGGCGAGCGGGAGACCGAGGCCGAGGCCGCCGGACGACGTCTCGGCGGCGATGCGCCGGCGCGTTTCGTCCGACTCGGTGAAGACGTACAGGGCGAGCGGCTTGTCGCGGTCGTTGATGAAGCCGATGGCCTCGTCCAGGCCGGGAACCGTGACGATCGGCAGGATGGGGCCGAAGATCTCCTCGCTCATCACCGGCGAGGCGGGGTCCACGTCGGCCAGCACGGTCGGCGCGAGGTACTTCGAGGCGCGGTCACCGGAGCCGCCCACGACCACCCGCCCCGAGTCGAGCAGCCCGCTCAGCCGGTCGAAGTGCCGTTCGTTGACGATACGGCCGTACTCGGGGGAGGCCGCCGGGTCGGTGCCGTACAACGACTCCACCGCGCGGACGAGTTCGGGTTCCAGCGCGGCGGCGGTGGCCGGGTCGGTGAGGACGTAGTCGGGCGCCACGCAGGTCTGCCCCGCGTTGAGGAACTTGCCCGCGGCCAGCCGGTCGGCGACGACCTTCAGGTCCGCGTCCCGGTCGACGAACGCCGGTGACTTGCCGCCGAGTTCGAGGGTGACCGGGGTCAGGTGCTGGGCCGCGGCGCGCATCACGATGCGGCCGACCGTGCCGTTGCCCGTGTAGAAGATGTGGTCGAAGCGCTCGGCCAGCAGGGCCGTGGTCTCGGGAACCCCGCCCTCGACGACCGCCACCGCCTCCGGATCCAGATACTCCCGCAGCAGCCGGGCCAGCACCGCCGAGGTCGCCGGGGCCAGCTCGCTGGGCTTGGCCACGACCGCGTTGCCCGCGGCGAGGGCGCCGAGGAGCGGGGTCAGCAGGAGTTGCGCCGGGTAGTTCCAGGGGGCGATGACGAGGACGACGCCGAGCGGGTCGTACTGCGTCCAGGCGCGCGCGTCGGCTCCGAGGTGGTCCGGGACGGGGGCGGGCTCGGGGCGCAGCCAGCCGTCGAGGTGATCAAGGGTGTGGTCGATCTCTCGGACGGTGAAGCCGATCTCGGTGCGCTGGGCCTCGGTGGCGCTCTTGCCCAGGTCGGCACGGAGGGCCGCGGCCAGCTCCGGGGCGTTCTCGGTGAGCATCGCGCGCAGTCGGCGCAGTTGCGTGACGCGCCACTCGACGGGCTTGGTGCGGCCGGTGCGGAAGGCGGCGCGCAGTCGCGCCACGGTGTCGGCGGGGTGGTTCACGGTGCCTCGCTGAGGATCGACGTATTGATGCATAGGCCAACCATCTCGGTCCGCAGATCATTCCCGTGTTCGACCTTCCCCCCTCCCACCTCTACACATAAGGGAAGAATAAGCGCAGACTGCAGAAAAGCGGCACTGTCCGTACACCGCACCGGACGCGGTCAGGCCTAGTCGAAGGAGACGAGTGATGGCCAATGTCTCGCCCACCAGAGGTGACATGACCAGCCACCCGGATGCACCCGAGATGCGGGATCAGTACGCCCGCATGCTCGGCGGTCGTGATGTGGCGCTCGTGGACGGACCGGTGTTCCTGCTCGGTCTGTACTGCGCCGTATCCCCCTGGGTCATCCACTACACGACCAGCCAGCCGGACCTCGTCCCGCACAATCTGGTCATGGGCATCGCGATCGGCCTCCTGGCCCTCGGGTTCACCCGCGCCCCGGAGCGCATGTACGGCCTGAGCTGGGCCATGTGCGCGCTGGGCGTCTGGATGATCGTCTCGCCGTGGATCGTCGGGGACGGCCCTGACGCGGGCGTGGTGTGGAACAACATCATCATCGGCGCCCTGGCATTGATCCTCGGCCTGGTGTGCGCCGGTACGGCGGCGAAGAGCGTCCCCCGGCCGTAGAGGCACGAAGGCCGTAGAGCCACGAAGTGAGGAACGAGAGTCAGAAGGAGGACGCGCCGGCCGGTCCGTGACGACACGGGCCGGCCGGCGCCCTGTGTCCGCGGTCAGTCACCCCGCCGGGTCGCTGACCCACCCCCCCCCGTCCGCCCCGGAGCGCTCAACCGAGTTCCCGGCGATGGTCCGCCACCCAGTCATGAGCCGCCCGCACGTGCTCCACCACACCCTGGTCCCGCAGGGCGACCATGGCCTCCTCCCCCCGCTCGGCACCGGCCTCAATGCCCCGTCGGCACCGGTCCTGCCACCACAGCACGGTGTCGATCAGGCCGTCGAGGTCACCCTCGCCGTACGTCTCCCGCACGAGCCCGATCCGCCGGGCCGCCTCGGGCACGTCGGTCACGGCCGGGCCGAGGTCGAGGCACTGCCAGCAGACATGGGCGACGTCGTGCACCCGCTCCCCCGGCGCGGCGAGGTCCCAGTCGATGAAGGCCCTGGGCCTGCCGTCGCCGTCGTAGACGGTGTTCTTCGGGGCGAGGTCGTTGTGGCAGACCACGTCCCGGTCGCCGGCCAGGGGCGTGCCGTGGGTGAGGTCGTGGAACTCCCGGACCAGCCGGACGGTCCGCACCAGGGCGGCGTCCGTGCGGGCCGCGGCCCGCTCCTCGGGGCCCACCGCCGCGCGTCCCTCGATGAAGTCGAAGACCTCCCGCCCCCGCTCGTCGGTGCCGAGGAAGCGCGGGGCGCCCGGCCACCGGTGGCGTTCGAAGAGGGCCAGCAGGCCGCGCACGTACGCCGATCCCGCTGACGGCTCGCGCCGGACCGTCGCTCCCACCCGTACGACCCTGTTGACGGCCCCGCCGTCCAGCGCATGTTCCTTCATACGCCCGAGTATCGCCAGCGCCCGGAAGGGAACGGCATCGCGGCCGCCCTGCCCGGTTCGACCCGGCCGATCAGAGCCGGCCGAGCCGTTCGGCGTACCAGGCCACCGTGGCGTCGATGGTCTCGGCCAGGGGGGTCGGGGCCGTGCCGAAGGCCCGCTCGAAGGCCGAGGAGTCCATGATCTGCGGCTCGGTGTGCTGGTAGAACATCTCCGCGTACTCGGCCATGAACTCCTCGTCGAAGGGGCCGAAGGGGCGGGCCTCGGGCACGGGCACGATGTTCAGCGGCCTGCCCGCCCGCTTCTCGATCATGGTGAGGATCTCGCGGGTGCTGACGGCGGGCGCCGTGGGCAGGTGCCAGACACGGCCGTCGCCCTCGGGCCGCTCGCCGAGGGTCGCGAGCCCGGCGGCCACGTCCTCGATGTTCGTGTAGCTGTGCGGCAGGTCGATGTCACCGAGACCGGGCACCTCACCGCCGGTCAGCGCGGCCGGGAACACGGCACCGCCGAGGGTGGAGTTGAGTACGCCGGGGCCGACGAAGTCGGCTGACCGGCCAAGGACGACGCGGGCGCGGCCCTGCCGGTGGGCGGCGAGGTACTTCTCGTCGAGTTCGGCCCGCATCCGCCCCTTGCGGGTGGTGGCCTGCCACGGCGAGTCCTCGGTCATCACCGCTCCGCCGGTCTCGCCGTACGGATACAGCGTGTCCAGCACCACCAGGCGGGCACCGGCGGTCTCGACGGCGGCCAGGACGGCCTCCTGGATCCGGGGCATCACCTCGACCTGGAGGTGATAGCCGACGTTGACGCAGTGGTAGGCCACGGCGGCTCCGGTCACGGCGGACCGCGCGCCCTCGGCCGTGGACACATCGGCGGCGAACCGCTCGACCCCGTCGAGGGCGGGACCCTCCCCCTTGCGGTCGACGAGCCGCACCGGGTGACCGCGGCGGACCAGTTCCCGGGCGAGCGCGGTTCCGGCGGGCCCGGAGCCTAGGACGACGTGCAGAGAGCGTGCGGTGGCGGTCATGGCTGACCCCTTCGGGAGGTGAGTTAGTTACTGTCGCTTTCGTTAGAGACTATAACTCTCACGACAGGGTCTGGCAACGGACGGCCGGGCGTAGGGTGCGCAGGAAGATCACCTGCGCGCGAAGGGTCGTACGCCATGGCCGTGAAGGAAGCCGAACTGCCGTACCTGCGCCGCTGCGTGGAGCTGGCGGCCGAGGCGCTGGACGCCGGGGACGAGCCGTTCGGTTCGGTGCTCGTCGGGGCGGACGGCTCGGTGCTCGCCGAGGACCACAACCGGGTGGCCTCCGGCGACCGCACCCGGCACCCCGAGTTCGAACTGGCCCGCTGGTCGGCTGCTCACCTCACCCCCGAGGAGCGGGCGGCGGCGACCGTCTACACCTCCGGTGAGCACTGCCCCATGTGCGCGGCCGCCCACGCCTGGGTAGGCCTCGGCCGCATCGTCTACGTCGCCTCCAGCGAGCAGCTCGGCTCCTGGCTGAACGAGCTGGGCGTGCCCGCCCCGCCGGTGCGCACGCTGCCGGTCCATGAGGTCGCGCCCGGCGTGACCGTCGAGGGCCCGGTGGCGGAGCTGGTGGACGAGGTGCGCGCCCTGCACGTCCGCTTCCACCGCCGACAGGGCTGAGCAGGGGCGCGTTCCCGCCGAGATGCAGGGCCGGATCGACGCTGCCTACGATCGGGAAAGGCCTCGGCCGGATGGACGGCCGGGCCCCTCCCGCGCCGCGCGGCGCGGCGGCACAGGGACCGGTGCGGCCATGACGACACACAACGACGACGTGGACTGGAACCGCTGGCCGGTCGCGGACTACCTCGCCGAGAACTACCGGGAGGTGCACCCCTCGGACGCGGCGGTCATCGCCCACCACTCGGCGTTCTACCGGCGGCTGCCCCCCGGATCGGTGCCCCGCTCGGTGGAGTTCGGGGCGGGACCGAACCTGTATCCGCTGATGCTCGCCGCCGCCGTGAGCCGCCGGATCGAGGCCGTGGAGGCCGGGGCCGGGAACATCGCCTATCTGGAACGGCAGATCCTGTGCGGCCCGGAGGCGAGCTGGCTGCCCTTCCACGCCCTGTGCCGCCGGCTCAACCCGGCGGTGCCGCCCACCCCGGCGCAGGCACTGGCCCAGGTGTACGTGGTGCACGCGGACGTCCGTGACCTGCCGCCGGACACCTACGGTCTGGCGTCCATGCACTTCGTCGCCGAGGGCGCCACCGAGGACTTCGCGGAGTTCACCGCCTTCTGCCGGACCTTCGTGCGCTGTGTCGCACCGGGCGGGTATCTGGTGGCGGCGTTCATGGAGAACATGCCGACGTACCGGATCGGACCCGCCTCGCGCTGGCCCGGCTGCCCGATCGACCCGGACCGGGTCACCGAGGTGTTCGCGCCCCTGACCCGGGAGCTCACCGTCACCCGCATCGACTCGGACCCGACGCTGCCGGACTACGGCGGCTCCGGAATGGTGCTGCTGACGGGCGTCGCGCGCTGAGCACGGCGAAGGCCCCACCGGTCGCGCGCCCGGTGGGGCCTGGCGCGCTCGGCGTCAGCGCGTCGTCCGGACGCGGGAGCGCCGGTAGAGGACGGCGCCGCCGAGGACGAGGGCGGCGCTGCCCGCCATCGCGGGGACGGTGTGGTCCGCCCCGGTGTGGGCGAGCGAGGCCCCGGGACGGTCGGCGACCTCCGCCGCGGGCTTCGGGCCCGGCTGCGCGCGGGGCGGCGCGGGCGGCCCGGGTGCCGGTTCCGCGGGGCGGTCGGGTCGTACGGGGCGACCGCCGGAGGAGTTCTCCGACTCGTTGCCGACGGCCGCGTTGCCGAGGCCGACCACGTTCACGCTGTTGCCGCTGACGTTCACCGGGAGCTGGACCGGCAGTTGCGCGCCGTTGCCGGAGACCACACCCGGCGAATCCTTTCCGCCGCCCCGCGCGGACGCTCCGCCTCCAGCGGACGCTCCGTCCCGCGCCGACGCTCCGCCCGGTGCGCCGCGCTCGTCGCCCGCGCTCGTGTTGGCGCAGGTGTTGCCCGCGGCCGGGTTGAGCAGCCCCACCACGTTCACGGTGTTCCCGCACACGTTGACCGGGGCGTGCACCGGGAGCTGGATGGTGTTGCCGGAGATCACTCCGGGCGAGCCGACCGCGACGCCGTCGGCCCCGGAGTCGGCCTGCGCGGGCATCGTCACAGCCATCGCACCGGACACGGCGGCGACGGCGATCACACCGTTTCGGGTAACCCGTTTCATAGGTTCCCTGCCTTCCAGAGATGGACGCGGGCGCTCACCCGCACCGGATTAAACGCAGGCGAACCATCGGAGTTATGGCTAATCGGCCTTTCACCCCATCGAGTGGCAGGGTTATCGAACTAGCGGCAAAGCTGCTGTATGTGGATTCACTGCTGCGTATGCGCATGCAACGGGCGTCGAGGAGATCACGGACAGCAGCCTGCCCGGGCGTTCCCGCTCGCCCGCAGGCGGAGCCCCGGAGGCGGAGCCCCGGAGGGCCGCTTATCGTGATCGAGGGCGCCGGATCCCGGTCCGCCGACGGGCGCCCGTGGAGGCATCGATGCTGGGCAAGCTGTCGAAACGGCCCGCCCTGCGGCACTTCGCCGTCATCTCGGCCGTAGGGCTGACCGTGCTCGGCCTGGGACTGCCCGCGGCCGACGGTGACGAGCCGGATCTGACGCGGTTCTACCGTCAGAAGGTGGCGTGGGGGAAGTGCCAGGGCATGGAGGCGCCCAAGGACCTCCAGTGCGGCAAGGTCACGGTCCCCCTCGACTACGCGGACCCGAAGGCCGGGACGCTCGACCTGGCACTGGCCCGCTACCGGGCCACGGGCGAGGCGCGCGGCTCGGTGCTGCTGAACTTCGGCGGTCCCGGTGGTGCGGGCGTCGACCAGCTCGCCTACGGCGGCAAGGACTTCATGGGCCTGACCGACGACTACGACGTGGTGACCTTCGACCCGCGCGGCGTCGGCCGGTCCTCGCCGGTCAGCTGCGGCGACGGCGCCGAGGCGACCGCCGACTCGACGGACGACAGCACCGAACTCGACGCCGATCCGCAGGCGGTCCTGGAGGAGATACGCGCCACGGCCGCCTCGTGCGCCAAGCACTCCGGGCCCGTACTACCCCACATAGGCACCGTGAACGCCTCCCGGGACCTCGACGTGATGCGCCAGGCAGTCGGCGACAAGAAGCTCAACTACCTCGGCTTCTCCTACGGCACCCGGCTCGGCGCGGTCTACGCGAAACAGTTCCCCGACAAGGTGGGCCGCATGGTGCTCGACGGCGTGGACACCCTCACCGAGCCGCTCACCGAACAGGGCGTGGCGGGCGCCCAGGGGCAGCACAAGGCGCTGGAGGAGTTCGTCGAATGGTGCGCCGAGGACATCGGCTGCCCCTTCGGACAGGACGTCCGCACCGCGCGCGAGGAGGTCGAGCGGCTCGTGGAGTCGCTGGACGAGGATCCCGTGCCGACGGACTTCGGGGACGAGTTCACCGGCCAGGACCTGGTGGGCGCCATCGGGCAGGCCCTGTACAGCGAGGACCTGTGGCCGTCGCTGCAGCGCGCCCTGACCTCCCTGGTCGAGGACGGCGACACGCGGGGCGTACTGGGCTTCGCCTCCGGCGGTATGACCGTGCCCGGCCGCAACGGCGACGACGACGGCCACAGCGGTCTCGTGGACACGGAGGACGTCCCCCTGGACAACCTCCCCGCAGCGCTGATGGCGATCAACTGCGCGGACGATCCCGACCGGCCCAGCGCCGAGGACATCACCCGCGACCTCGACCGGCTGCGCGCCGCGTACGAGCGGGCCTCCCCCGTGTTCGGCCGCTACCGGCTCACCGAGGTCCTGATGTGCTACGGCCGCCCCAAGGGCACCGACTTCATCCGCGAGGAGGTCAAGGACCTGGACGGCCCGAAGATGCTCCTGATCGGCACCCGGGGCGACCCGGCGACGCCGTACCGCTGGACCACGCAGACGGCACGCCGCCTCGGTCCCTCGGCCGTGGTGCTCGACAACCGCGACGGCGGCCACACCGGGTACGCCTCGTCCAAGTGCGTGCACGAGAAGGTGGACGCGTTCCTGCTGTACGGCTCCCTGCCGGCGAACGGCAGTTCCTGCGGGCCGGCGCGGGAGGAGTGAGGCGGCCCGCTCAGTCCTCCCGGTACGCGATCCGGTGCAGGGCGGCCGCGGTCCGGCCGAAGCCGTCGTCGCCGAGCAGTTCCCGCAGCTCGGCGTTGAAGCGGTCGATCTCGGGGCGGGCCGCGCCCAGGGCGGCGGTCCCGGCGTCGGTCAACTCCAGCACCACGGCCCGGTGTTCGCTGGGGTGCGCCCGCTTGGCGAGGAGCCCGGCCGTGGTCAGCCGGGCCACCAGGCCCGTGACGGCAGACTCCCGCAGGCCGAGCGAGCGCGCCAGCTGCTGCTGGGTGATGCCCGGCCGGTCCTCGACGGCGAACAGCGCGCCGAGCTGGGCGGTGGTGATCCCGGCGGCCGCCACACAGCGCCGGTCGGCGGTGGTGCGCAGCCGGTGCGCCGCTCGCTGCAGCAGGAAGTAGAGGCGCTGATCGGGCTCGGACATGGCCCGATCTTGACAGAGGCGGCATTCCCGCGCCACTCTCACTTCACTACTGAAGTGAGGTTCTCATGACCGAGTCCGTGGACCTGGCATCGGCCAGGAAAGTACTGGCCGCCCAGCCTTTCAGCACCCTGCTCGGGGCCCGCCTGACGGCGTTCGGCAAGGGCGCGGCCACCCTGGAACTGGACATCCGCGACGAGCTCCTGCAGCAGTTCGGGTACGTCCACGGCGGAGTGCTCGGCTATGCCGCGGACAACGCGACGGCCTTCGCCGCCGGAACCGTGGCCGGGCCCCGGCTGACCACCTCCGGGCTCACGCTCGACTTCCTGCGCCCGGCCAAGGGCGAACTCCTGCGGGCGCACGCGGAGGTGGTCCGCGCGGGCCGTACCCGGGTCGTGTGCCGCTGCGATCTGATCACCGTCGACAGCCAGGGCACGGAAACGCTGTGCGCGGTGTCCCAGGGCGCCGTCGCGGTGACCTGAGCGAGGTTAGCGGTGAAATGCCCGGAACGCCTGTCCAGTTTGCCCCCCATGCCCTCTTCGCGAATCAGTCCTATCGTGCTGTCATGGAGCATGCACTGAGTCCCGCCACACTCGCCGAGCTGCGCCGCCCGCGCCCCTACCCCGCGGTGTCCGTGCTGACCCCGACGCACCGCAGGGAACCCGACAACGCCCAGGACGCGGTCCGGCTGCGCAATGTCGTGGCCGACGCCAAGAAGCGGCTGGAAGCGGATCCCGCGGTCAGCCGGGAACGGCGGATCGACGTCGTCCGGCAGCTGGAGGAGGCGCTCACCGAGGTCGACCTGACGCACGCCGAGGACGGCCTGGCGATCTTCGCCGCGCCGGGTGAGCACCAGGTGTGGTCGCTGGCGCGCCCGGTGCCCGAGCGCGTGGTCCTCTCCGACACCTTCCTGACCCGCAACCTCGTCTCGGCGCAGGCCGCCGAGTGTCCGTTCTGGGTGCTCTCGGTCTCCGCCGACCGGGTCGCGCTGTGGAGCGGCGGAACCGACCGGGTGGTGGAGGAACACGTCGGCGGCTTCCCGCTCACCCGGAGCACGGACAACTTCGACGCCGAGCGCCAGGAGCGGATCGGCGATCTGCCGAGCACCTTCCGCGACGAGGGCACCCGGCACTTCCTGCGGGAGGCCGACACCGCGATCGGCAGGCTGCTGCGCGACGATCCGCGCCCGCTGTACGTCACGGGCGAGACCGCCGCGCTGTCCCTGCTCGACGAGGTCGGCAGCGTCACCAAGGACGCCGTCCACGTCCGGCACGGCGGCCTCTCGCACGCGACCCCGGACGCGGTGTGGCAGGCGGTACGGCCCATGGTCGCGGCCGACGGCCGTAAAACCGTCGACGAGGTGGCCCGGGAACTGGAGACGGCCCGGGGCCGCAAGGCGTACGCGGCCGGTCTCGACGAGGTCTGGCAGAGCGCCCGCGAAGGCCGGGTCCGGCTGCTGGCGGTCGAGGAGAACTACCGCGCGACCGTCCGCGACGACGCCGGCGACCACCTGGTCCCGGCCGACAGCGGCGACCTCGACGCCCGCGAGGACATCGTGGACGAGATCGTCGAACAGTGCCTGGAGACCGGCGCCGACGTCCGCTTCGTACCGGACGGCACCCTGGACGACGCCCCCGGCATCGCGGGCATCCTGCGCTACTGAGCCGGGTCAGACGCTCCCGAAGAGCGCGCTGAGCCCCTCGTCCACGGCCGACCCGACGTCCTCCTGGCCGACGGCGACGACCGCGCAGCTGCGCGCCAGGAAGCGGCGCAGCGCCGAGGTGTCGAACTGCAACAGGGCCAGCCCGTACGGCGAGTGGAACTCCAGCACCGTACGGGCCGGACCGCACGGCCAGATGTGCACGTCTCCGGCTCCGGCCGGCCCGTGCAGCCCCTCCGCCAGCAGCGAGCGGGCGAAGGTCCAGGTGACGCCCTCGCCGTCGAGGGACACCTCGGACGGGAAGTCGATGTGCACGGCCAGCGGGTCGGCCGAGCTGTACCGGAGCGTGGCGGGAGCGGGCAGCGTCTCCTCGTCGGCGGTGATGAGACGAGCGCGGACAGGCTGCTCCAAGGTGACGTCCATAACGATCTCCCCCGTGGTGATCGATGAGGTCGGACCGGCGAAAGCCGGGATGTCTTTAAGACCTCGCAGACGCCGTTCGCATTACCCCTGAGCCGGATCCCCTCGAGTGACCTGCGTCACGCTCAGGCGGAGCATTCTCGCCTTACCCGTACGAAGCCACCCGAAGCCCCCGCGAGAGATGCGGGACCCCTCGAACAGACTGCCGTCGAACACGAGGGTGGGCGCCTCACCGTCGGCCCGACGCCCCGTCAAACCACGTACTGCGTCTACGACTTGACCCGTCCGAGCAGTACACCATCGGCACGGCGTGACCGGCCCGTGAAGACACTGGCATATGCCAGAAGCACCACCGGATCGGGTGTTGCCGAATCCCTTACAGCGCGTCTCGGGCTGTGCAACAGTCGTAACGGTCCCTCCGTCAATCTGGTCGTACCGTCCCCTTCACCGGAGTGCGTCATGCCGTCCCATCTCTCTGCGGACCGCCCAGCCGCCCAGCCGCCCGGACGCGGCTCGGTCGACGCGCTGATAACGCAGGCGCGACGCCTCAAGGGCGACGTGGACGCGGTACGCCGGGACACGCCCGGTGACGGTTCGGACCCGGAGGAACGCTGGCAGCGCGCGCTGTACGACCTGGCCCTCACTCAACTCGACGACCTCGACGCCCACTTGGCCCAGCTTCGGGAGGGGCCGCCGCCGGTGCCCACCGCATCGGCGACGCCCGCGGCCCCCGAGTCCGCGCCGCCCGCCCCGCCCGGCGCATCGCTGCTCAGCCGCGTCGGCAGCGCGGAGTGGAACCTCCTGACGGACGAGGCCAGTTGGTCCGGCGAGCTGTACCAGATCCTGGGCCAGGACGCCTCCGCTCCCCCGCTCACCCTGGACGAACTGCCCTCCCTGGTCCTCGACGAGGACCGGCCGCGGCTGACCTCGATGGTCACCGACTGCCTCGTCGACGCCAAGCCGATCGACGGGGAGTTCCGCGTCGTCCGCCCGGGCGGCGAGATTCGGACCGTCCACATGATGGGCGAGCCCGTGCTCGATGCCGACGGCAGCACCGCCTCGATGTGGGCCGTGCTGCGGGACGTCAGCGAACTGCGCCGCAGCCAGCGCGAGGTGAGCGAGACCCGTGACTCGCTCCAGCGCCAGCGGCACCGCGCGCAGACCGAGCACCGGCTGGCGGTCGAGTTGCAGGAGGCTGTGCTGCCGCCGTGGCGCGGCTCCCTGCGACTCCCGCACCAGGGCCCGGAAACCCTGGACCTCGCCGCCCGCCACCTGCCCTCCACCAACGGCTCGCCGATCGGCGGCGACTGGTACGACGCCCTCGAACTGCCCAGCGGCGAGACGCTGCTGAGCGTCGGCGGCCTCACCGGCCAAGGCGTGGCCGCGGCTTCGGGCATGGCGACCCTGCTGGGTGCCGTGCGCGGCATGGCGATGGCCGGCACCGCGCCGGGCCAGCTGATGTCCTGGCTCAACCAGTTACTCGACGCCACCGTCCAGCCCGCCCTCGGCAGCGCCGTCTGCTGCCGCTACCGGCCCGCCACCCGCACCCTGGTCTGGGCACAGGCGGGACACCCCGCCCCGCTGCTGTTCCGCGGCGGGACGGGGCGCAGACTGGCCGCACCGGAGGGCGTCCTGCTGGGCGCCACCCCCGGCGCCTCCTACGACCAGGCCGAAGTGACCCTGGCCGACGGCGACCTGCTGCTCCTGCACACCGATGGACTGGTGCCCGGGCAGGACGGAGCCGACGCGTCGGACCGTCTCCTCGACCTGGCTCCGCGCTTCGACGCGGCGCACTCCGCGCAGGACTGCGTGCGGATGGTGATGGAGGAGTTCGGCGCGACCCAGCGCGCGGACGATGCCTGTGTGCTGGTCGCCAAGGTCATGTGAGCCGGAACATGTGAGAAGGGATCGAGCGCACGGGACCCTGTACCCGTGCCGTCCTCTTATGCCCGTGCGCTGCTACCGCCCTTCGCCGGCTTGGGCAGGGCCACTCTGATCTCCTCCCGCAGCTCGTGGATCTTCGGATAGCTGGAGTACTCGGCGGTCAGCCGGTACATCTGACGCAGCCGGTCCCAGGTGCGGTGGGAGGAGTTGGATCCCATCGACACCAGCGCGAGGCGCGCGTAACGGTCGGCCTGTTCGGGGTCGTCGGCGATGAAGCAGGCGGAGGCCATGGACAGGAAGTCGAAGATCTTCGACCGCTGCCGCCCGTCGACCCGCAGGGACAGCGCCTTGTCCGCGTAGTGCTGGGCGTGCACGGCCGCTTGCGGCTCGAACTCCGCCAGCGTGCGGTAGGCCAGGGCCTGCATGCCGTACAGGTCCGCCTCCTTGAAGGTCTGCATCCAGCTCGGGGGCGGCACATCGCCCTTGTCCGAGACGAACAGGTCCTCCGCCTGTCCGAGGGTGCGGCGCATCGCCTGGCCCTTGCCCATCGATGCCTGGGCCCAGGCCTCGATGGTGTAGAGCATCGCCCGGGTCCGCGGCAGCACCTCGGCGCCGGAGCCGGACTGGGCGAGCTTCATCAGGTCCAGTGCGTCGTCGGGCCGGCCCAGGTGCACCATCTGGCGAGCCGCTCGCGAGAGCGCCTCCCCGGCGCGGGGCCGGTCGCCGCCCTCACGGGCCGCGTGGGCGGCGATGACGAAGTACTTCTGCGCCGTGGGCTCCAGACCGACGTCGTGCGACATCCAGCCCGCGAGGACGGCGAGATTGGCGGCGACGCCCCACAGGCGCCGCTGGAGGTGGTCCGGATGCCGGTAGGCGAGCATGCCGCCCACTTCGTTGAGCTGTCCCACGACCGCCTTGCGTTGCAGCCCGCCACCGCGGGCGGCGTCCCAGGCACGGAACACCTCTACGGAACGCTCCAGTTCCTCGATCTCCTGCGACCCGATGGGGGCGGCCTCGTAGCGGTCGAACCCAGCGGGGTCGGCGTGCAGGGGATCGTCGAATCGGGGAGCGTCGGCCTTGAGAGTCGGATCGGAGAGCAGCCAGTCGTGCATGGCGCTGCTGAGTGCGGATCCCGCGGCGAGCGCGGCACCCGCGCCCACCAAGCCGCGTCGGTTGAGCATGAGGTCCATTCCCGTGAATTCGGTGAGGACCGCAGCTGTCCGTTCGGGCGCCCACGGCACGCCGTCGGGATGTTCCACACTCCCGCCGCCCTGCCGTTTCCCCGCACGCCCGTGCCGGACCAGACCGAGGTCCTCGATGGTCACGACACGGCCGAGTCGCTCGGTGAACAGAGCCGCCAGCACCCGCGGCACCGGATCGCGCGGGATCTCTCCCATGTCGATCCAACGCCGCACCCGCGAGGTGTCGGTCGACAGCTGGGGGTGGCCCATGGCCGCCGCCTGCCGGTTGACCAGCCTCGCGAGCTCACCCTTGGACCAGCCGGCCAGGCCGAACAGGTCCGCGAGGCGGGAGTTGGGTTGTCCGTTCACGTCAAGCCCCCAGGTTCTCGGCTGAGTTGACAGTAGCCCGGGGAGAGTTGCCGGGCGACTATTCGCCAGGGTTCGCCAGGGTGCGCCAGATGGTGTGCCACTGGGCATCGGGTGTCAGGTAGGAACGCGCCACCCCGACCCGGTCGCCGCTCTGCAAAGGGCGCACTCCCCAGGGTGCACTCCTGCGGCCGGGCCGGGTAGCGCGCTTGCGCAGAACAGGCAGTGAAGGCACACGAAGGGATCTGTTTCGCCCATGTACACAGCATCGTCCTCCGTGTCCGCCCCGCCCCGGACGCTGTACCCCCGCCCGGCGGGCAGCGGCCCCTACCTCGACCCCGCCCGCTCGGCGGCGGCCCCCGTCATCGGTACGGGCCGTACCCGCCGCGCCACGGGGCTCGGCACCCAACCGCTCAGCGGGAGACTCGACTTGTCCGGCCCTCAGGGCGCCCAGCTGCGTACGGCCATCGCGTCGGTGCACCGGATCTGCCCGGAGTTCGCTCCGGTCCAGGTCCTGCGCCGGAGCGGGCGGTCCGTGCTCCTCGTGGGGACGACAGGACGCAGCACGGCCGTCGCCAAATGTTTACTGGACCACTCGCCGGTCTGGGCCGAGCGGATCAGGCACGAAATAGCTGCCTACCGCTCGTTCGTCCGGCACCGCCCCCCGGTGCGGGCGCCCCGGCTGATCGCGGCGGACCCGGACAACTGCACGCTGGTCATCGAGCGGATGCCGGGGCGCGTGGCGGCCCTGCAGCGGCACCCCGCCGAGGCCCCGCCCCGCACGGATGTCAGGGCGGCCCTGGGCGCGATCTGCCGCCTGAACGCCTGGCGTCCGCCGGCGGGCACCTTCGACGCCCCGCTGGACTACGCCGCACGCATCTCCCGCTACCACGAGCTGGGGCTGCTCACCGACCGGGACATGGGAGACCTGCAGAAGCTGCTGCACGGCATCGCGCACTCGGCGGGCCGGCAGGGCATGGGCCAGTTCTGCCACGGCGAGGCACTGCTGTCGAACATCCTGCTCTCCCCGGCCGGTCCCGTTCTGGTGGACTGGGAGCACGCGGGCTGGTACCTCCCGGGATACGACCTGGCCACCCTCTGGTCGGTCCTCGGGGACGCACCGGTCGCGCGCCGGCAGATCAGCCAGATCGCCCAGTCGGCGGGTCCGGCCTCACGGGACGCGTTCCTGGTGAATCTGATGCTGGTACTGACCCGCGAGATCCGTACCTACGAGACGGCCGTGCGGTCGATGCACGACCCGGCCCCGGCGGCACCGGGCACGGCCCACCCGGGTGCCGCGCCGTCCGGCGAGGAACAGCGTCTGCTGCTCAGGCGGCTGCACGACGACTGCCAGATGGCCCGACGGGCCGTACGCGCCGCGGTCGGCACTCGCTGAGGGGGACGGCGGTCCGCGGTGCGCCCTGAGCGGCGGCGCACCGCGGACCTTCGTATGCCCGCCTCTTCCCCTGCCCCTGGGCATGATTGACGGATCGTCGGCAGGCCGGTACCACGGACGCATTGCCCGGCCCCGCACGGCTCATCGCGCCACACCGTCCCAGGAGGCTGCATTGCGACGATCCGTCACCGCCCTGAAGAGAGCCACCGGTCCGGTGGCCTGCGCCGCCCTGGTCCTCCCGCTGCTCGGCGCGGCCCCCGCCCCGGCCCCGTCGCCCGCGCTGCTCCTGCAGTCGGCGTTCACCTCCGCAGCCGCCCAGTACGACGTGCCGCGGAGCGTGCTCCTCGGCGTCTCCTATCTCCAGTCCCGTTGGGACACGCATGCCGGAGCGCCAAGTGTGACCGGCGGCTACGGCCCGATGCATCTGACCGACGCCCGGACCGCGCTCGCCGGCGCGGCCCATCACAGCGAGGGCGCGGAGGACGCCCGCGGTGACGAGGCCCGTGCCCCCCTCGTCCCCGAGGAGCGGATCCCCGAGGACGGTGAGATCCCGGCGCGGCTGCGGACGCTGCCGCGAGCGGCGGAGCTGACCGGCCTGAGCCCGGAGCGGCTGCGCACCGACCCCGCCGCCAACGTGGCGGGCGGTGCCGCGCTGCTCGCCGCCGCTCAGCGGAGCCTGGGCGAACCGGCGAGCGCGGACCCGGCGGACTGGTACGGCGCGGTGGCCCTGTTCTCCGGCGCCGACGACCGCGCCACGGCGGCGGCGTACGCGAATGACGTCTACGACGTGATCCGCACCGGCGGCGCCCGCCGCACGGACGCCGGTCAGCAGGTCTCCGTGGCGGCCCGGCCGGACCTGGCGCCCGACACCGCGACCCTGGAGGACGCCGCGCTGCGCGCCCCGGCCGCCGGTGACACGGAGTGCCCGGCGTCGGTGTCCTGCGAGTGGATCCCGGCACCGTACGAGGAGTTCGGGGACGGCGACTACGGCAACCACGACCTGGGGAACCGGCCGGAGTCCCAGAGCATCGACTACATCGTCGTGCACGACACCGAAGGCGCCTGGGAGGGTGTCCTCCGGCTCGTCCAGGACCCGACCTACGTCTCCTGGAACTACTCCCTGCGCTCCACCGACGGCCATATCGCCCAGCATCTGAAGGCGAAGGACGTCGGCTGGCACGCGGGCAACTGGTACGTCAACGCCAAGTCGATCGGCCTGGAGCACGAGGGTTTCCTGGCGAACCCGGACGCCTGGTACACGGAGGCGATGTACCGCTCCTCGGCCCGGCTGGTGAAGTACCTCGCCAAGAAGTACGACATCCCGCTGGACCGGCAGCACATCCTCGGCCATGACACGGTGCCGGGACCGACCGCCGCGACGATCAGGACCATGCACACCGACCCGGGCCCGTACTGGGACTGGCAGCACTACTTCGAGCTCCTCGGCCGGCCGTTCGCACCGACCGCCGGGAAGAAGGGCGGCATGGTGACGATCCGCCCGGACTACGCCGAGCACCGGCCCGCGTACACGGGCTGCACGACGGCGGGCGAGCCCTGCGCGCCCCATGGTTCGAGCGCGGTCCGGCTGTACTCCGGGCCGGGGACGTCGTACCCCTTGATCAAGGACATCGGCCTGGGGAGGACCCCGTCCACCGGGGTCAACGATCTGTCCTCGCGGGTCTCCACCGGGCAGCAGTACGCGGTCGCCGGGCGGGACGGGGACTGGACGGCGATCTGGTACCTGGGCCAGAAGGCCTGGTTCCACAATCCGGCGAAGCAGCCGACGGCCGTGCACGCGACGGGCCTGGTGGTGACACCGAAGGACGGTCTGGAGGAGGTCCCGGTGTACGGGCGGGCCTATCCGGAGGCGTCCGCCTATCCGGAGGGGGTGCCCGCCCAGCCGGTGTCGCCGCTGCCGTACCGGCTGCCGAAGGGCCAGAAGTACGTGGTCGGGGACAAGGTGCCCGGCCAGTACTACTACGCCGTCACCTTCGACGAGGCCGCGCACCGGGTGGTGACCGGCAAGGAGCTGTACTACGAGATCCAGTTCGGCCACCGGGTGGCCTTCGTCCGGGCCGCGGACGTCGAGGTCGGCTCCGCGGCCGGGTAGCGAGCCGCCCCTCAGCCCTGCTGGAACAGCTCCGCGGGGAGCGGCTTCAGCAGGGCGTAGAGGTCGTCGGTGATGGGGCGGTCCCAGGCGGCGATGGTGACGAGGACGTTGTCGCTGCGGTCGAACTGCACGCAGGAGATCCGGCTCTCGGAGAGCTTGAGGCGGCGCACGATCAGGAGGTTGTCGCCCTGCATCACCGGCACGTCCTCGGTGCCGACGACGGTGATCTCCTCGTCGTTCTCCAGCGCCAGCAGCAGCTGCGCGACCTCGAAGGGGATCTCTCCCTCGGCGATGTCACGGGCCGGGGAGCCCTCCGGCAGATTGCCGATGATCATCGCGGGGCCGCGGCCGCCGAACAGGTCGTAGCGCAGGAAGACGCCCTGGCAGCTGCCGTCGGGGGCGGGCAGCAGCCCGGCGCCCAGATTGCCGGGCCAGTCGCCCGGATCCATGGCCAGGACGTCGAAGTCGGGCCCGGCGGGCGTGGCGCTGCGGCGGCGGAGGAACGACATGCGCCCATGCTACTTGGCCGTGGGCGCTGCCGGGTTGCGGCCCTGTGCCGTCCGGCGGGTGCGGCACGATCGCGGTTCGCCGCGTTTCTGACCGGCACGCCGCCGTCACTCCTCCGGCGGAGAAGGGGGAATGACCGCGACCGGGCTCGCCGCGTGCAGCAGGACGGCCTGGGTGACGGAACCGAGCAGCCGGGCCGGGGCCAGCAGGCGGCGCCGGTGGCGGCCGACGACGACCAGGTCCGCGTCCTTGGAGGCGGCGACGAGATGGCCGGCCGCGTCGCCCGGGGCCACGTGCGGCTCGGCGGGGACGTCGGGGAACCGGGCGGTGTGCGGGGCGAGGAAGCCCTCCACCAGGGCGCGGGTCTCGTTCTCGACGGCCCGGTCGTCGACGGGCGGGGGCACGATCTGGGCGGGGGCGGCGGTCCAGATCTGGACCGGGGACGGGTAGGCGGCCACCACCTGGAGCAGGGCCCCGCGCCGGGCGGCCTCGGCGAAGGCGAAGCCGAGGACGGCCTCGTCGGAGCTGTCGACCTGGAGGCCGACCACGACTCTGGGTCCGGGTGCGGCCGGCACGCCCTCGTGGACCTCGCGCCCGGGCCGGGGCACCACCACGACGGGGCACTCGGCGTCCCGGGCGGCGGCCATGCCGTTGGAGCCGAGGATCAGACTGGCGAAGCCGCCCCGGCCGCGGGAGCCCAGCACCAGCAGCTGGGCGGTGGCGCCCAGTTCGGACAGTACGGCGCTGGGGGCGCCCTCCAGGGCGACGTACTCCGTGTCCGGCTGCTCCGGCACGGTGGCCAGGCGGGCGCGTACCTGGCCGAGGACCGGGTCCTCCTCCGCCGCGGGCGGTCCCGCGACGAGGACGTCGGCCTGCATCCAGGCCGCGTACTGCCGCACATGGACCACGCGCAGCGGCGCCTCGCGGCGGCGGGCGGTGTCGAGGGCCCAGTCCAGGGCCCGCAGGCTGTCGTCCGAGCCGTCGACCGCGGCGATGACCGGCAGGGTGCTCATGGGTTCCTCGCTTCCCGAGTACGACCGTCCCCCTCCCGGGTCAGCCTGGCTCAGGGCCCGGTCCCGGGAGGGTGGTGGAGGTCGCGTGTCCGGAAAAACGGGCGAAACACCCCCGGATCGGCCCGCCGGACCGGCTCCGGCGGGGTGGCTCAGGTGAGGTCGAACTCTCCTTCCCGTGCGCCCGACACGAAGGCCCCCCACTCGGCGGGGGTGAAGATCAGCGAAGGGCTCTGTGGGCGGCCGCTGTTGCGCATCGCGATGAAACCCTCGACAAAGGCGATCTGGACGTCCCCCAGACCGCGACTGCTCGAGTGCCATTCGGCGCTGCTGAGGTCCAGCTCCGGCTTGTCCCAGCCCGTGAGCGGCTGCTGCTGGATGGTGCTCTCGGCCACGTCCGTGCTCCTCCCGGTTCGTCGTCCGCGGCCAGCCTAGCGATCGGTCGGGGGTGCCAACAGGCCACGTGAGGGGGACCCTTCACGCAGCCCGCTCAGGAGTCGGGGGGCCGGGCTCCCACGAGCCACATGGCGAAGAACTGCGAGCCGCCGCCGTAGGCGTGTCCCAGTGCCCGGCGGGCGCCCGCCACCTGGTGCTCCCCGGCCTGTCCGCGCACCTGGAGGGCGGCCTCGGCGAACCGGATCATGCCGGAGGCGCCGATGGGGTTGGACGACAGGACGCCGCCCGACATGTTGACGGGCAGGTCGCCGTCCAGCTCGGTCACCCCGGACTCGGTGAGCTTCCAGCCCTCGCCCTCGGCGGCGAAGCCGAGGTTCTCCAGCCACATCGGCTCGTACCAGGAGAACGGCACGTACATCTCGACGGCGTCGATGTCCCGGCGCGGATCGGCGATGCCGGCCTGCCGGTAGACGTCGGCGGCGCAGTCCTTGCCGGCCTGCGGGGACACGGCGTCCTTGCCCGCGAACAGGGTGGGTTCGCTGCGCATCGCGCCGCCGTGCATCCAGGCGGGCGGCCGGGGTGCGCGGGCGGCTCCGGCGCGGTCGGTGAGGACCATGGCGCAGGCGCCGTCGGAGGAGGGGCAGGTCTCCGAGTAGCGGATGGGGTCCCAGAGCATGGGCGAGGCCTGGACCTTCTCCAGGGTGATGTCGTGCTCGTGGAGGTGGGCGTAGGGGTTCTTCAGGGCGTTGCGCCGGTCCTTGTAGGCGACGAGGGAGCCGACGGTGTCGGGGGCGCCGCTGCGGCGCATGTAGGCGCGCACGTGCGGGGCGAAGAAGCCGCCGGCGCCGGCGAGCAGGGGCTGCTGGAAGGGGATCGGCAGGGACAGGCCCCACATCGCGTTGGACTCGGACTGCTTCTCGAAGGCGCAGGTCAGGACCGTGCCGTGGACGCGGGAGGCGACGAGGTTCGCCGCGACGAGCGCGGTGGAGCCGCCGACCGAGCCGGCCGTGTGCACGCGCAGCATGGGTTTGCCCACGGCGCCGAGCGCGTCGGCGAGGTAGAGCTCGGGCATCATGACGCCCTCGAAGAAGTCGGGGGCCTTGCCGATGACCACGGCGTCGATGTCGGCCCAGGTCAGCTCGGCGTCGTCCAGGGCCCTTCGGGACGCCTCGCGCACCAGCCCGGCGATGGACACGTCCCGGCGGGCCACCACGTGCTTGGTCTGGCCGATCCCGACGACGGCCACGGGTTCCTTGCTCATCGCGGATCCCCTTCCAGTACGGCGACCAGGTTCTGTTGCAGGCAGGGGCCGGAGGTGGCGTGGCCGAGGGCGCGGTCGGACTCGCCCCGGTGGATGCCGGCGGCGGCCTCTCCGATGCGGATCAGTCCGGCGGCCATGACCGGGTTGGCGGCGAGGGCACCGCCGGAGGGGTTGACGCGCACACTGTCGTCGAGCCGGAGGGCCTTGCGCAGGACGACCTCCTGGGCGGTGAAGGGCGCGTGCAGTTCGGCGGTGTCGACGGGCCGGGCGAAGGCGCCGGCCCGCTCGGCGGCGCGGCGGGTGGAGGGCGAGTCGGTGAGGTCGCGGACGCCGAGGGAGTGGGCCTCGATGCGGTGGTCGATCCCGCGGATCCAGGCGGGCCGGGCGCACAGGTCCCGGGCACGGTCCCCGGCGGCGAGGATCACGGCGGCGGCGCCGTCGCCGATGGGCGGGCAGTCTCCGGTGCGCAGCGGGCGTACGAGATAGTCGCCGTGCGGCACCGGGCCCCGGAGCTGTGCGTGCGGGTTGCCGGTGGCGCGGCTGCGGGCGGCGATGGCCGCGAGGCGCGGTTCGTCCGTCTCGCCCGCGTCGATGAGGGCCTGTGCCTGGAGGGCGGCCAGGGCGACGGAGTCCGGCCACAGGGGGGCCAGGTAGTACGGGTCGAGCTGGCGGGTGAGGACGTCGCGCAGCGGGCCCGGGGAGGACTTGCCGTAGGAGTAGACGAGGGCGGTGTCCGCGTCGCCGGTCAGGAGTTTGGTCCAGGCCTCGTACAGGGCCCAGGCGCCGTCCATCTCGACGTGCGACTCGGAGATCGGCGGCCAGGCGCCGACGCCGTCGAGGGCGAGGGTGAAGGAGAAGGCGCGGCCCGCCAGGTAGTCGCTGGAGCCCGAGCAGGTGAAGCCGATGTCGGCGGTCTTGAGACCGGTCCGGTCCAGGACCCGGTGCAGGACGGGCATCAGCATCTCGACCTCGGAGAGGTCGTCGCTGGTGCGCCGGTGGTCGGTCTGGGCGAAGGCGACGACGGCGATCTCGCGGGTCACAGCAGCTCCCGGTAGGTGTCGTAGTCCGCGTCGGGTTCGCCGGTGGGCCGGTAGTGGTCGGGGTAGCGGGAGCCCTCGGTCCATACCGGTTCCACCCGCAGTCCCATGCGGACCTGGTCGTAGGGGATGCCGGCGATCCGGCCGTGCAGGGCGAGCCCGGCGCCGTCGAGGGCGATGTGGGCGTAGACGTAGGGGACGTCGATGTCGAGGTTCTTGGCCTTGATGTTGACGATGCAGAAGGTGGTGACGGTGCCGTGCGGGCCGACCTCGACCTGTTCCGTGGTGGCGACCCCGCAGGTGGGGCAGGCGCCCCGGGGCGGGACGTACACCTTGCGGCAGGACGGGCAGCGTTCGCCGACGTTGCGGCGGTCGGCGAGGGCGTTGATGTAGGCGGTCTGCGCGCGGCCGGGTGAGTAGGTGTAGTCGAGCCGGGCGGGGGCGACGATGCCGGTGACCATGTTCGCGAACTCGCCCGGGTGGCCGCCGGGTCGGGCGGGTTCTCCGTCGTCCGGCTCGAAGCAGGCGATGTCGGTGATGGCGCCGGTGCGGTCCTCGGCCCAGCGGACGCGGACGCGCAGGCCGGTGCGGACGGCGTCGGGTCCGGGGGCGTCGAGGGCGTGCAGCAGGGCGGTGTCGGCGCCGTCGAGGCGGACCAGGACCCAGGCGAAGGGGGTGTCCAGGGGCTGGCCGCGGCGGGGTTGGTGGTTCCAGGCCCAGGTGGTGACGGTGCCGGTGGGGGCCACCTCGACGAGGTCGCGGATCTCCTCGGCGGTGACCGGGTCGTACTCGACGGGCGGGACGAGGGTGCGGCCGTCGGTGGTGCGCACGCCCAGGACGACGCGTTCGCGCAGGCCGGTGAGGAAGGCGCTCTGCACGGGGCCGAGGGAGCGGGTGAAGGGGAACTCGACGACGAGGGGGGCTTTGAGGGCTTCGGGCACGGGGGCTCCTCAGGCGCGCTTGTAGTGGGGCGGTCGCTTCTCCGCGAAGGCGCGGGCGCCCTCCTTGGCGTCGGCGGTGTCGAAGAGGGGCCAACCGCGCTCGAGTTCGGCGGCGAGGCCCTCGGTCTCGGTCAGCTCGGCGGTCTCGTACACCGACGCCTTGACGGCCTCGACGGCGAGCGGGCCGCAGGCGTTGATCTGTTCGGCGATCTCCAGGGCCTTGGCGAGGGCGGTGCCGTCGGGGACGACATGGCCGATCAGGCCGATGCCGGCGGCCTCCTGGGCGCTGTAGGGGCGGCCGGTGAGCAGCATTTCCAGGGCGTGGGTGCGCGGGATCTGGCGTGGCAGCCGGACCGTCGAGCCGCCGATCGGGAACAGGCCCCGCCTGACCTCGAAGAGGCCGAAGGTCGCGGAGTCGCCGGCGACGCGGATGTCGGTGCCCTGGAGGATCTCGGTGCCGCCGGCCACGCAGTGCCCCTCGACGGCGGCGATCACCGGTTTGCGGGGGCGGTGGTGGCGCAGCATGGCCTTCCAGTGCAGGTCGGGGTCGGCGGTGAGCCGGTCCCGGTACCGCTCGCCCGCCATCCCGCTGCCCGCCAGGGCCTTGAGGTCCATGCCCGCGCAGAACGCGCCGCCCGCGCCGGTCAGCACGATGGAGCGGACGGTGTCGTCCTCGTCGGCCTCGATCCAGCCGTCGTACAGACCGACGAGCATGGGCAGCGAGAGCGCGTTCCTGGCCTCGGGCCGGTTCAGCGTGAGCACGAGTGTGGCGCCCTCGCGCCGCACGGTGAGGTGTTCGGTTCCGCTCATCGACCGTCTCCCCTCATGAGAACGAGAACAGGTTGCAGGAGCCGGCGGAGCACTTCAAGAGTTTTCTGACAGACAGTCAGATTTGTTGTGCGCGGAGTCTTCCCAGTCATGCCGCCCTTTGCTCTGATGACCGGCAACCGAGGGACAGCGAGGTCAGGAGGAGCGGTGGAGTACAACCTTGCCGACCTGTTCGAGTCGGTCGTGGACGTGGTGCCGGACCGCGAGGCGCTGGTGTACCTCGACCATCCGGGCACCGGTGCGGAGCGCCGGCTGACGTATGCCGAGCTGGACGCGGCGGCCAACCGGATCGGGCACCATCTGCTGGACAGCGGGATCCGCCCCGGCGAGCACCTCGGACTGCACCTGTACAACGGCGTCGAGTACCTCCAGACGGTACTGGGCTGCCTGAAGGCCCGGATCGTGCCGGTGAACGTCAACTACCGCTACATCGCCGAGGAGTTGGTCTATCTCTACCGGGACGCCGATCTGGTGGCGGTCGTCTTCGACGCCGAGTTCGAGGACCGGGTGGCGGCGGCCCGGCCGCGGGCGGAGCGACTGCGGCACCTGGTGCGGGTGGGGGACGGCACCACCGGCATCTCCTTCACGCAGGCGGAGGCCGATGGTTCACCGGAGCGGGGGTTCCCGGCGCGGTCGGGCGACGACCAGTTCATCATCTACACCGGCGGCACCACCGGGATGCCCAAGGGTGTCATGTGGCGCCAGGAGGACCTGTTCTTCGCGGGGCTCGGCGGCGGGGCGCCGACCGGTGAGCCGGTGAAGACACCCGGGGAGCTCGCCGAGCGGGTCGCGGCCGGCGGGTCCGGGATCACCTTCTTCCCCGCTCCCCCGCTGATGCACGGCACCTCCACGCTCACCGCGTTCATCGGCTTCAACTTCGGTCAACGCGTCGTGCTGCACCGCCGGTTCGTGCCCGAGGAGGCACTGCGCACGATCGAGAAGGAGAAGGTCACCAGCGTGTCACTGGTCGGCGACGCGATGCTGCGGCCGCTCATCGACGCGCTCGGCGGGCCGCTGCGGGGCACCGACTGCTCGTCGCTGTTCAGCGTGTCGTCGTCCGGGGCGATCATGTCGGAGACCGTACGGCGGCAGTTCCTGGAACTGGTGCCGAACGTGATGCTGCTGGACAACTTCGGCTCCTCGGAGTCCGGTTTCAACGGCACGGCCACCGAGGACTCGGGTCCCGGGCGCGGCTTCCGCATCCGCGTCAACTCCCGTACCCGGGTGGTCGATCCGGCCACGCGCGAGCCGGTCGGGGTCGGCGAGGTGGGCCGGGTCGCGCAGTGCGGGAACGTACCGCTCGGCTACTACAACGACCCGGCGAAGACCGCGGAGACCTTCTTCGAGAAGGACGGGCGGCGGTGGGTGCTGCTCGGGGACATGGCGACCGTCGACGAGGAGGGCGTGGTGACCGTCCTCGGCCGGGGTTCGCAGTGCATCAACACCGGCGGCGAGAAGGTGTACCCGGAAGAGGTGGAGCAGGCGCTCAAGTCCCATCCGGACGTGTACGACGCGCTGGTCGCCGGGGTCCCGGACGCGAAGTGGGGCCACCGGGTGGCGGCCGTCGTCCAGCTCCGCGCGGGCGCGGGCCGGCCCTCCCTGGAGGACATCCAGAACCACTGCCGGTCCCATCTCGCCGGGTACAAGATCCCGCGCCGGCTGGTGGTCACGGACGCCATCCGCCGCTCGCCGAGCGGGAAGGCGGACTACCGGTGGGCGCGGGCGGTGGCGGTCGCCGCGGACCGGTGACCCGGCTGGGCCGATTCGGTGAATCCCGGGGCGGTGCGGATTGAACCGTAGGGGACGTGCGAGCGTACTGATGGTGGGGGGCGGGTTCGCCATGCCGTCGCCCGGTTTTCGCACGGTTCGCAGGAAGGTCCTTCGTGTCGCTGTTCACGCGTCCTCGTCAGCAGATCGTCCCCGAGGTCGCGGACGCGGACGGTCCGCCTGGGGCGCCGGGCCGGTTCCGTCTGCGGCAGCGGTACCCGCGGGTGGCTCGGGGCGTGTCCGTCGCTACGACCGTGCTGGCCGCCGCCCTGGTCCTGTTCGCCCTGCTGCTGCCGAACCGCCTGGAGCGCATGTCGGTCGACATGTTCGTGCGCATCCCCGCCGAGGGCGTCCTGCTCGCCGGGCTGCTGCTCCAGCTTCCGCCCCGGGCCCGGCGGATCTGCGCGGGAGCCGCGGGGGCGCTCCTAGGTGTGCTGACCGTGCTGAAGTTCGTCGACATGGGCTTCTACTCGGTGCTGGCCCGCCCCTTCGACCTGGTCCTGGACTGGATCCTGTTCGACGACGCCGCCGAGTTCCTGCGCACGTCGGTCGGCCGCACCGGTGAGCTGCTGGCGATCGTGGCGGTGATCGTGGGAGTCATCGCCGTGCTGGTGCTGATGACGCTGGCTCTGCTGCGGCTGACCTCGCTGATGGTGCGCCACCGGCCCGTCGCCGCCCGTACCACGCTGATCCTCGGCACCGCGTGGATCACCTGCGTCACGCTGGGCGTGCAGTTCACCGAGGTGCCCGTCGCCTCGAAGATCAACGCCGACTACGTCGAGAACCGCGTCGAGCAGGTCCGGGCGGGACTGCGGGACGCGGAGGTGTTCGAGAAGCAGGCGGCCGTCGACGCCTTCGCCGACACTCCGCCGGACCGGTTGCTGACCGGACTGCGGGGCAAGGACGTGCTGTTCACCTTCGTCGAGAGCTACGGCCGGGTCGCGATCGACGATCCGGCGATGGCAGGGCAGATCGACACGGTGCTCGACGAGGGCACCGAGCGGCTGCAGGCCGCTGGATTCGCCTCGCGCAGCGCCTGGCTCCGGTCCCCGGTGACGGGGGCGGGCAGCTGGCTCGCGCACTCCACGTTCCTGTCCGGACTGTGGATCAAGAACCAGCAGCGGTACCGGAGTCTGACCACCAGCGACCGCGCGACGCTGGGCAGCTACTTCCGCAAGACGGGTGCGTGGCGCACGGTGGGCATCGTGCCGGGGGTGCGCAGGGCCTGGCCGGAGGGGAAGTTCTTCGCCCTGGACCACATCTACGACTCCGAGCACCTCGGCTACCACGGCCCGTACTTCAGCTGGACACCCGTGCCGGACCAGTTCAGCCTGGAGGCGTTCGAGCGCCTGGAGCGCGGCAAGAAGGACCGTGAGCCGATCATGGCCGAGATCATCCTGGCCTCCAGCCACAACCCCTGGGCACCGGTCGCCCGCATGATCGACTGGGAGGACCTCGGCGACGGCTCGGTCTTCCACCGGATCAAGGAGGAGGGCAAGGACCCCAAGGAGGTCTGGAAGGACCCCGACAGCGTCCGCGCCGAGTACGCCAACGCCATCGAGTACTCGCTGCGCAGCCTCGTCGAGTACGTCGAGCGCTACGGCGACGACGACACGGTCCTGGTCTTCCTCGGCGACCACCAGCCGGTACCGACGGTCACCGCGGGCAGCCGCAGCAAGGACGTCCCCATCACCATCGTCGCCCGCGACCCGAAGGTCCTGGACCGCATCTCCGACTGGAACTGGACGGACGGCCTCAAGCCGGCCGAGGACGCCCCCCAGTGGGGCATGCACGAGTTCCGGGACCGCTTCATGACGGCGTACGGGCCGGAAACGGCTCCCCGGCGCTGACGGTGGTTCCGCGGCCGGGGCGGCGTCCTACGAGCGACCCGCCCCGTCCAGGAACCTTCCGACGCGCTGCGCGAACCACTCCGGGTCGTCCAGCCACGGGAAATGGCCGGCGCCGGGCTGCACCGCCACTTCGGCGTGCGGGAAGACGTCCCCGGTGCGGTGGGCCAGGGCGGGGTTGGGGGCGCCGTCGAGTTCACCGGCCAGGACGAGGACGGGCGCGGGCAGCCGGGAGAGGGCCGCCCGGGTGGCGGGAGGGTCGTAGGCGCCCTCGGAGCCGTACACCCCGGCGGCCTCGTCGTTGTACTCCTCGTCCGCGCGGGCGTCGTGCTCCTGGGCGGCCCGGTCCCAGCGGCCGTAGAAGAAGGGCGAGAGTTCCGGCACGAAGTCCCCGGTGCCCCTCAGCCAGGCCTCCAGGGCCGGGAACGCCTCCCCGAACCAGGGCTCCGACCTGCGCAGCCGCGCCGCCGCGAGGCGATCCTCCGGCGTCGCCGGGGTGCCGAGGGCCCACGGGTTGGGGGTCACCAGCACCAGCCGCCGGACCCGCTCCGGGTGGCGGGCGGCGTGGAGCATGGCGAGACTGCCGCCCGCGGAGTGGCCCAGCAGGTCGATCCGGTCCAGGCCCAGGTGGGCCCGGAGCGCCTCCACGTCGTCCACGAGCCGGTCGCAGCGGTACGTCGCCGGATCCGCCGGGACGTCCGAGTCCCCGGTGCCGCGCAGATCGAGCCGGATCAGGCTGCGCCCGGCGGCCGGTCCGCCCAGGTCACCGAGGTAGGAGGAGGCGCGCATCGGCCCGCCGGGCAGGACCAGGAGCGGCTCGCCCTCGCCCTGCCGGTGATACGCGAGGCGGGTTCCGTCGAAGGCGATGAAGGTCGGCACGGCGTCGATCCTAGGAGCCGGCGAACCGGTCCCGCAGCTCCCTCTTCAGAATCTTGCCGCTGGCGTTGCGGGGCAGCGCGTCCACGAAGACCACCCGCTTGGGCGCCTTGAAGTGCGCGAGCTTCTCACGGGCGTGGTCGATCAGTTCGGCCTCGGTGACCTCCCCGCGCGGGACGACGACGGCGGTGACCGCCTCGATCCACCGCTCGTCGGGCAGCCCCACCACCGCCACCTCGGCCACCGCCTGATGCGTGTAGAGCGCGTCCTCGACCTGGCGCGAAGCGACCAACACCCCACCGGAGTTGATGACGTCCTTCACCCGGTCGACGATCGTGAAATAGCCCTCGGGGTCCTTCACGGCCAGGTCCCCGGAGTGGAACCAGCCGTCGCGGAAGGCCTCGGCGGTCTCCTCGGGCTTGTCCCAGTACCCCTCGCACAATTGCGGTGAGCGGTAGACGATCTCGCCGGGCGTGCCGTCGGGCACGTCCTTGCCGTCCTCGTCGACCACGCGCGCGTCGACGAAGAGCACCGGCCGGCCGCAGGAGTCCATCCGCCCCGCGTGCTCGTCGGGGGCGAGGACGGTCGCCAGGGGGCCGATCTCGCTCTGGCCGAAGCAGTTGTAGAAGGCCAGGTCCGGCAGCCGTTCGCGCAGCCGCTCCAGTACGGGCACCGGCATGATCGAGGCGCCGTAGTACGCCTTGCGCAGACCGCCGAGGTCGCGGGTGGTGAAGTCGGGGCGGTTGGCCAGGCCGATCCAGACCGTGGGCGGCGCGAACAGGCTGTCCACGCGGCCGGCTTCGATCAGGTCGAAGAGCCGGTCGCCGTCGGGCGCGTCCAGGATGATGTTGCGGGCGCCGACCGCCAGATAGGGCAGCAGGAAGACGTGCGTCTGCGCCGAGTGGTACAGCGGCAGGGAGTGCGCGGGCCGGTCCCCCGCGCCCAGGTCGAGCGCGGTGATGGCGCTCAGGTACTCGTGCACCAGGGCGCGGTGCGTCATCATCGCGCCCTTCGGCAGGGCGGTCGTCCCCGAGGTGTACAGCAGCTGCACCAGGTCCTCGCCGCGCGGCTCGGGGCCGTCGTACGCGGGGGCCGAGTCCAGCAGGCCCAGCAGGGACCCTTCGGCGTCGCGCAGCGGCAACGTCCGTACGCCGTCGGGCAGTCGGTCCGCCAGATCCGGGTCGGTGAGGACGAGCGTGCTGCCGGACTGGCCGACCAGATAGGCCAGGTCGTCACCGGTGAGGTTCTGGTTGACCGGCACGTGGACGAGCCCGGCGCGGGCGCAGGCGAGGAAGCCGATGAGGTAGGCGTCGGAGTTGTGGCCGTAGGCGCCGACCCGGTCGCCGGGTGCGAGGCCCTGGTCGAGCAGGACGCTCGCCGCGCGGGAGACGGCCGTGTCGAACTCGTCGTACGTCCATGTCCGGTCGCGGTACTCCACCGCGACGCGTGCCGGGGTGCGGCGGGCGCTGCGCCGCAGCACCCCGTCGACCGTGCTGCCGTGTCCGGGCGTCATGACAGGTGATCCTCGGCCCCCGCCGAAAGGGGGTCAAGACAGCCGACGACGACACGCCCCCCTGGACACATACCGGTTGGTACGCTCAACCGCCCCTTCCCGCCCACAGACGTTGGGAGGCTTGATGCGCATCCGCCCGAGACGGCTCGCCGTCGCGGCCCTGGCCCTGCTCACCGCCACGGCCACACTGCCGGCGGCCGCGGCCGACCGCCAGGACCGTCGTGACCACCCTTCGCACGGCGGCCTGTCGGCCGTGATCCGCTACACCGAGTACGGCATTCCGCACATTCTCGCGAAGGATTACGCGAACCTCGGCTTCGGCACCGGATGGGCGCAGGCCGCCGACCAGGTGTGCATACTGGCCGACGGTTTCGTGACCGTGCGCGGCGAGCGCTCCCGCTTCTTCGGCCCCGACGCGGCGAGCGACTCCTCGCTGTCCTCGGCGACCCGGAACCTCTCCAGCGATCTGTACTTCCGTGGCGTGCGGGAGGCGAAGACGGTCGAGAAGCTGCTCGCCGAACCGGCGCCACGCGGTCCCAGCCGCCAGGTGGAGGAGCTGATGCGGGGCTTCGCGGCCGGGTACAACGCCTGGCTGCGCCAGAACGAGATCACCGATCCGGCGTGCAAGGGCGCCGCCTGGGTGCGCCCGGTCACCACGCTCGACGTGGCCACGCGCGGCTTCGCCCTGTCGGTGCTGGGCGGTCAGGGCCGGGCGGTGGACGGCATCACGGCCGCGCAGCCGCCGACGGGCGCGGCGGCATCGGCGCCCGACGCCCAGGACACCGCCCGCGCCGCGCGCGAACTCCTCGCCGCCGACACCGCCGACATGGGCTCCAACGCCGTCGCCTTCAGCGGCGCCACGACGGCGAACGGCCGCGGGCTGCTGCTGGGCAACCCGCACTACCCGTGGCAGGGCGGCCGCCGCTTCTGGCAGTCGCAGCAGACCATCCCGGGCGAGCTGAACGTGGCGGGCGGTTCGCTGCTCGGCAGCGCGACGATCTCGATAGGACACAACGCCCATGTGGCCTGGAGCCACACCGTCGCGACGGGCGTCCCGCTCAACCTCCACCAGTTGACGCTCGATCCGGCGGATCCGACGGTGTACCTCGTCGACGGGAAGCCGGAGCGCATGACGCAGCGCACGGTCACGGTGGCGGTGAAGGACGGCGCGCCGGTGACGCGGACGCAGTGGTGGACGCGGTACGGGCCGGTCGTCACCTCGCTCGGCGCCGCGCTGCCGCTGCCGTGGACGGCCACCACGGCGTACGCCGTCCACGACCCCAACGCCGTCAATCTGCGCGGCTCCGACACCGCGCTCGGCTTCAGCAAGGCCCGCGGCACCGCGGACGTCCTCGGCTCGCTGCGGCGCAGCCAGGGTCTGCCCTGGGTGAACACCATCGCCGCGGACTCCTCCGGGCACACCCTGTTCACGCAGTCGCAGGTGCTGCCCCGGATCACCGACGAGCTGGCGCAGACCTGCTCCACCCCGCTCGGCAAGGTCACCTACCCCTCCGCGGGTCTTGCGATCCTCGACGGCTCGCGCGGCGCCTGCGCGCTCGGCGCCGACCCCGACGCCGTGCAGCCGGGGATCTTCGGGCCCGCGAAGCTGCCGACGCTCACGGACGCCCCGTACGCGGAGAACTCCAACGACAGCGCCTGGCTGTCCAACGCGGACCGGCCGCTGACGGGGTACGAGCGGGTCTTCGGCACGATCGGCACGCAGCGCTCGTTGCGGACGCGCGGCGCGATCGAGGACGTCGCGGCGCTGGCGAACCGCGGTGAGCTGACCGTACGGGATCTTCAGCGGCAGCAGTTCGCCAACCGGGCACCGGCGGGTGATCTGGCGGCGAAGGACGCGGCGGCGGCCTGTGCGGCTCTGCCCGGTGGCACGGCAACGGCCGGTGACGGCAAGGCGGTTGACGTCTCGGCCGCCTGCGCGGTCCTGGCCGCCTGGGACCGCACGACCGACACCGGCAGCCGGGGCGCCCTGCTCTTCGACCGCTTCTGGCGCAAGCTGACGGCCACGGTCCCGTCGGCCCAGCTGTGGAAGGTGCCGTTCTCGGCGTCCGACCCGGTGGGCACCCCGAACACCCTGAACACCGCGGCGCCGGGCTTCACCACCGCCCTGGCGGACGCGGTCGCCGAACTCCGGGCGGCGGGCATCCCGCTCGACTCCCCCCTCGGTGAGCACCAGTTCGTCGTACGGAACGGCAAGCGCATCCCCGTCCCGGGCGGTACCGAGTCGCTGGGCATCTGGAACAAGATCGAGCCGGTGTGGGACGCGGCGAAGGGCGGCTACCCGGAGGTGACGACGGGCTCCAGCTACATCCAGGCGGTCGGCTGGAACGGCACCCGCTGCCCGGTGGCCCGCACGCTGCTGTCCTACTCCCAGTCCTCGAACCCCGACTCGCCCCACTACAGCGACCAGACGAAGCTGTTCTCAGCCGAGAAGTGGGTGACGTCCCGCTTCTGCGAGAAGGACATCCTGACATCACCGTCCCTCCGGTGGGTGGTGGCACGGGAGCGCCGGTGAGGGCGCCTGATCGCGTACGGCGGTGACATGGACCGCCGTGGCCCCGCTTGGGTCGCGGCGGTTCGTGTCTCCTGAATGCCCCCGACCGTCAGCCACTCGGACTTTCTGGTTCCCCGCGGAGAATGATCATCTCGTTGCCACGCACCTGCCCTACGTACCGTTCCCGGCTCGCCGGGTGTGCTGTGGTGAGGGCGGCGGGACGTTGGTCGAAGCCGGTGTGGAGCGTGTGGGAGAGGGGATCCATACCGAGCCCGGGCTGAGCGAGGGGAAGGATTACCGGCTCAACCTGGTGTGTGTCGGCAGCGGGACCGCGCGACTGGCGTTCGTGCCCTCGAAGGCGGGTGCGGAGGCGGCAGTGCCCTGTGATGAGTCAGTGGTGCAGCAGCGCATCACCGGGGGTGACTTCGTGCGGATCGACGTGGACGGCGCCAAAGGGGCTATCGGCGTGGTCGCTTGGCGGATCAACGCCCTTTGAGCCGGGGGGAGTGACTGTCCGGCAGCGCGGCTGGGGCATCACACCCCCCGCGTCCGCCCCTCCCAGTACGGGTCCCTCAGCTTCCGCTTGTACAGCTTGCCGTTCGGGTCGCGGGGCATTTCTGGGGTGAAGTCGATGGACTTGGGGCGTTTGTAGGGGGCCAGGTGGTCGGCGCAGTGGGTGAGGAGAGTCGCGGCGAGGTCGGGTCCCGGCTCGTGGCCCGGGGCCGGTTCGATCACCGCCTTCACCTCCTCGCCCCAGTCCTCGTGCGGTACGCCGAAGACGGCCGCGTCGGCGACCGCGGGGTGGGCGAGGAGGGCTGACTCGATTTCGGCCGGGTAGATGTTGACCCCGCCGGAGATGATCATGTCGATCTTGCGGTCGCGGAGGAAGAGGTAGCCGTCCTCGTCCAGATAGCCGAGGTCTCCTACCGTGAAGAAGTCGCCTATGCGGTTCTTCTTCGTCTTGTGTTCGTCCTTGTGGTAGGCGAAGCCGCCGGTGGTCATCTTCATGTAGACGGTGCCCAGTTGGCCCGGTGGGAGGCGGTTGCCGTCGTCGTCGAAGACGGCCAGTTCGCTGATGGGCCAGGCCTTGCCGACGGTCCCGGGCTTCTTCAGCCAGTCCTCCGCCGTGGCGAAGGCGCCGCCGCCCTCGCTGGCCGCGTAGTACTCCTCCACGCAGTGGCCCCACCAGTCGATCATCGCCCGTTTCACATGGTCGGGGCAGGGCGCGGCGCCGTGGATGGCGTGCCGCATCGCGGAGACGTCGTAGCGGGACTTCACCGGGTCGGGCAGGGCCAGCAGGCGGTGGAACTGGGTGGGGACCATGTGGGTGTGGGTGCACCGGTGGGTGTCCATCAGGCGGAGCATCTCCTCCGGGGTCCACTTGTCCATCAGCACCAGTCGGTGCCCGATGTGCAGGGACGCGCCCGCGAACTGCAGGACCGCCGTGTGGTACAGCGGGGAGCAGACGAGGTGCACATTGCCGTCGTAGGGCTTGATGCCGAAGATGCCGAGGAAACCGCCGAGGTAGGCTTCCTCGGGGAGCTTGCCGGGCAGCGGGCGGCGGATGCCGCGCGGGCGTCCCGTGGTGCCCGAGGTGTAGTTCATGACCCAGCCGAGGGTGCGGTCGGCGGGCGGTGACTCCGATTGCCCGGCGAGGAGTTCGGCGTACGACCGGAATCCCGCGACCGTGCCGACGGCGTACCGGTGGGTGGCCGGGAGCCCGGCCTCGTCGGCCGCTCGGCGGACCGGTTCGGTGAACCGTTCGTGGGCGATCAGCACCTTGGCGCCGGAGTCGGCGACGATCCAGGCGATCTCCGGGCCCACGAAGTGGTGGTTGACCGGCACGAGGTAGAACCCGGCCTGGCTGGCGGCGAGATACGCGGTGAGGAACTCGACGCCGTTGGGGAGGACGACCGCGAAGGCGTCCCCGCGCTCGAGCCCCGCGGCCCGCAGGCCGTGGACCAAGCGGTTGGCGGCGGAGTGCAGTCGCCCCGCGGTCCACTCCTCGCCGTCCGGGGCGACGAGAACCGTGCGGTCGGGATCCTGGGTCGCCTGGGCCCAGAAGCCCACGGGCGGGGTGCCGGTCACTGGACGCTCCTTCCGGCGATGCGGTTGATGCGGTTCACCGCCCGCTCGAAACCCCGGGTGAGGTCGTCGAAGACGGCCTGGACGCTGCGTTCGCTGTTCATCCGGCCGACGATCTGGCCGACGGGCGTGCCGAGCAGCGGTTCGACCTCGTACCGCTGGATGCGGGAGACCGCGTCGGCCACGAGGAGCCCCTGGAGGGGCATGGGGAGGGTGCCGGGTCCGGCCGGGTCGTCCCAGGCGTCGGTCCACTCGGTGCGCAACTGGCGGGCCGGTTTGCCGGTCAGCGCGCGGGAGCGGACGGTGTCACCGGAGCCCGCGGCGAGGAGCTTGCGGGTCAGCGCCCGCGAGTGCAGGTCGGCCTCCGTGGTGGTCAGCCACAGGGAGCCCAGCCATACGCCCTGGGCGCCGAGGGCGAGTGCCGCGGCGGCCTGCTCCCCGCTGCCGATGCCGCCGGCGGCCAGCACGGGCAGCGGGGTGACGGCCTCGACGACCTCGGGGGTGAGCACCATGGAGGCGATCTCGCCGGTGTGGCCGCCGGCCTCGTAGCCCTGGGCGACCACGATGTCGATGCCGGCCTCCTGGTGCTTGCGGGCGTGCCGGGCGCTGCCCGCGAGGGCGGCGACCAGGACGTCCTGGTCGTGGGCCCGGTCCACGACGTCCGCGGGCGGTGAGCCGAGGGCGTTGGCGAGCAGGGCGATCGGGTAGTCGAAGGCGACGTCGAGCTGGGTGCGGGCGACCTGCTCCATCCAGCCGGTGATCCGCCAGCCGGACGCCTCGCCCTCGGCCAGCTCGGGCACGCCGTGCTTGGCGAGGGTGTCCTGGACGAACGCGCGGTGCTCGTCGGGGATCATCGCCTCGACGTCGGCCTCCGTGACCCCTTCCACCTTCTTCGCGGGCATGACGACGTCCAGCCCGTAGGGCTTGCCGTCGATGTGCTGCTCGATCCAGTCGAGGTCGCGTTTGAGCTCGTCGGGGGCGGTGTAGCGGACCGCGCCGAGCACCCCGAAGCCGCCGGCCCGGCTGATGGCCGCGGCGACGGCGGGGAACGGCGTGAACCCGAAGACGGCGTGCTCGACTCCCAGATGCTTGCTCAGCTCCGTCTGCATGGGCGCAGGATGCCGGAGTCCTCCGGAGGACGGAAGAGTATTCCTGATGGACTGTCAGATTTGTTGCGCCGAACGCCTGGTTGACACGACCCCCGCCTGACAGGAAAGTTTCAGCGCGCACAGCGATCCCGGAAAGATACTTTCAGGCGGACTCGCGGGAGGAACCCGATGACCGACGACCGACACGGCCTGACCCGGCGTCAACTGGCCCGAAGAGCCCTGGCCCTGGGCGGCGCCCTGGCCCTCGTCCCCTTCCCGGCGGGACCGGCGGCCGCGTCCACCGGCCGCAGCACCCTGCGGTACGGCTCACCCGAGCGGGCCGGACTCCTCCCCGCCCACCTCCGCCAACTCGTCACCGACGCCCGCGCCTTCCTCGGCCCCTCCCCCAAGCACCCCTGGTACGCGGGCGCCGTGCTGCTCGCCGGGCGGGGCGGCACCGTGGCGCTGCACGAGCCGATCGGGATGGCGGTGCGCTACTCCGCGTACGACGAGAAGACCGACACCGGCGTCGAGTTCCCCGCCGACCGGCAGATCCCGATGGCCGAGGACACCGTCTTCGATCTCGCCTCGGTGTCCAAGCTGTTCACCTCGATGCTCGCCGTGCAGCAGATCGAGCGGGGCGCGCTGGAGCTGGAGGCGAAGGTGGCCTCCTACCTGCCGGAGTTCGGCTCGGCGGGCAAGAGCGAGATGACGATCCGTCAACTCCTGACGCACACCTCGGGCTTCCGCGCCTGGATTCCCCTCTACAACGCGCCCACCTACGAGGACAAGCTCCGGCTCATCTGGAACGAGGCCCCGCTGAATCCGCCGGGCACCCGCTACCTGTACTCCGACCTGAACCTGATCTCGCTCCAGCTCGTCCTGGAGGAGATCACCGGCCGCCCGCTGGACGTCCTGCTCCACGACGACATCACCGGTCCGCTCGGCATGGACCGCACCCGCTACAACCCACCCGCCTCCTGGAAACCCGGGATCGCCGCCACGGAGGACGCCCGCAAGCCCTGGTCGGGGCTGGACCGGGGCCTGGTGTGGGGAGAGGTGCACGACGAGAACGCCTTCGGCCTCGGCGGGGTCGCCGGGCACGCGGGCGTCTTCTCCTGCGCCTGGGACCTGGCGGTGCTCGGCCGGACGCTGCTCAACGGCGGCACCTACGGCCGGACGCGGATCCTCGACCCGGAGTCGGTGGAGCTGATGTTCACCGACTTCAACACCGCCTTCCCCGGCGACGAGCACGGTCTCGGCTTCGAGCTCTACCAGCACTGGTACATGGGCGCGATGGCCACGCCGCGCACCGCGGGCCACACCGGGTTCACCGGCACCTCGCTGGTCCTCGACCCGACGACCGACTCGTTCCTGGTGGTGCTCGGCAACTCGGTGCACCCGGTGCGCAGTTGGCGGTCCGGGTCGGCGCCCCGGGTGGCCGCCGCCAACAACCTGGCGCGGGCCGTCCCGGTCCGCCCACGCCATGGCCGTACCGCCTGGTTCTCCGGCATGACCGCCTCCGCCACCGCCACCCTCGCGCTGCCCGCGCTGGACACCTCGGCGGGCGGGGCCCGGCTGCGCTGCGCCCTGTGGTGGGACACCGAGCCGCAGGCGGACGCCCTCGTCCTGGAGGCCAGCGCGGACGGCGGGGCGACCTGGCAGCCGGTGCCCTTCACCACCGCACTCCCCGGCGGGGAACCCCAGGAGCGCCCGGCGGGAACGGTCACCGGCTGGTCCGGCCGCGTCTGGCACCGCCTGACCGCGGACCTCCCGGCCGCACGGCAACTGGCCCTGCGCTGGCGGTACGCCACGGACCGGCTGTACGTGGGCCGGGGCGCCTATGTGGACGGCCTGCGGGTCGCGGACCCGGACGGCGTCCTGTTCGACGAGGCCCGCCCGGCGGACGCGACCCGCATCACGGCATCCGGCTGGACGGCGTCAGGGGACTGACGGGCCGGTGAACGCCGTATCAGCCCTCCCACACCTCGGGACCGCCGCCCTGCCAGTCGATCAGCGAGGACTGCACGACGTCCATCTCGTCCCAGTCCTGCAACCCGGCCTCCTGGAGGAACGCCGTGACGTCGAGCAGCCGGTAGGCGATGCCGACGTACCGGCCGTCGATGCGGACGCGCCGACCACCGTCCGCGGTGGGCGGGAGGACTGCGACGGGGTGATCGGTGGCCATGAGGCCAGCGTGCCGGTAGGGCGGCCGGGGCGCACGAGGTGCTGCTCCGATCGCCGGTTCAGCGGGACGCGCGGGCGCCCGGCGTCATCGACCACCTCAGGTCCTGGGGCAGGGCGGCCTGACGCTCAGGCGCCGCCCTGTTCCAGCACCGCCATCGCCGCGTTGTGTCCGGGCACCCCGCTCACTCCCCCGCCGCGCACCGCGCCCGCTCCGCAGAGCAGGACGTTCGGATGCTCCGTCGCCACGCCCCAGCGGCCGGTGCCGTCCTGGGTGTGGGGCCAGGACAGGTCGCGGTGGAAGATGTTGCCGCCCGGCAGGCGCAGGTCGCGCTCCAGGTCGAGCGGGGTCTTCGCCTCGATACAGGGCCGTCCCTCGGCATCCGTCGCCAGCAGCTCGGCGAGCGGTTCGGCCAGGTGCGCGTCGAGCTGCGCCAGCGTCGACTTGAGCAGTTCCTCGCGTACGGCGTCGTTGTCCCGCGCGAAGAGCCGGGCCGGGGTGTGCAGGCCGAAGAGGGTGAGCGTGTGGTAGCCGCGGTCGACGAGACCCGGGCCGAGGATCGTGGGGTCGGTGAGGGAGTGGCAGTAGATCTCCGAGGGCGGGGCGGCGGGCAGTTCACCCGCGGCGGCCTGCGCGTGGGCGGCGGCCAACTGCTCGTAGCCCTCGGCGATGTGGAAGGTGCCGGAGAACGCCTCGCGCGGGTCGACGGAGCTGTCCTTGAGCCTGGGCAGCCGCTTGAGCAGCATGTTCACCTTGAGTTGGGCGCCCTCGGCGGGCTCCGGTGAGGTGCCGCCGGTCAGCTCGGCCAGGTCCCGCGGGGAGGCGTTCACCAGGACATGCCGGGCGGCGACGACGCCCTCCCCTCCGGCGGTGCGGTACCTGACCTCGGCGGTTGCGCCGTCCGTGTCGATGCGTACGGCCTCGTGGCCGGTGGCGAGGACGGCGCCGGCCGCCCGCGCCGCCGCCGCGATGGCGTCGGTGAGGGCGCCCATGCCGCCGACGGGCACGTCCCAGGCGCCGGTGCCGCCGCCGATGACGTGGTAGAGGAAGCAGCGGTTCTGCTTCAGGGACGTGTCGTGGGCGTCGGCGAAGGTGCCGATCAGGGCGTCGGTGAGGACGACGCCGCGCACCAGGTCGTCCGAGAAGCGGTCCTCGATCGCGGCGCCGATGGGCTCCTCGAACAGGATCCGCCAGGCCTCCTCGTCGTCCACCCGGCGGCGCAGCTCCTCGCGGGTGGGCAGCGGTTCGGTGAGCGTGGGGAAGACCCGCTTGGCGACCTCGCCGGTCAGGCCGTAGAAGCGCTGCCAGGCGGCGTACTCGCGCTCGTCGCCGGTGAGCTTCGCGAACGCCTCCCGGGTGCGCCGCTCGCCGCCGCCGACCAGCAGACCGGTGGCCTGTCCGGCGCGTTCGGCCGGGGTGTACGAGGAGATCGTGCGGGCGCGGACCCGGAAGGTCAGGTTGAGGTCCCGCACGATCTTCTTGGGCAGCAGGCTGACCAGGTACGAGTAGCGGGACAGCCGGGCGTCGACGCCCGCGAAGGGACGGCTGGAGACGGCGGCGCCGCCGGTGCGGTCCAGCCGCTCCAGCACCAGCACGGACCGGCCGGCCCGGGCCAGATAAGCGGCGGCGACCAGGCCGTTGTGCCCGCCTCCGACGATGACGGCGTCGTACGCGCGATGTCCCGGGTGTCCCTCGTGTGCAGGCATGGTTCTTGGTAACACGGGCTGATCCAGGTCGGCCAGGGCTGGGCAGCGCTCTGGACCGGTCAGGGGCCGCCGGTCGCTCCCCGCTGCCGCAGCGCCGCGACCTGACGGTACAGCTCGACCGCCTCGGCCATTCGGCCGAGCTGTTCCAGGCAGTGGGCCTCGTCGTCGCGGCCGGCCAGGGTGTCGGGGTGGGCGGGGCCCAGGACGCGTTCGCGGGCCGCGGCCACCTTGCGGTACTCGGTGAGCGCGTCGGACCAGCGGCCCAGCCAGCCGAGGCCGACGGCGACCTCGCGGCGGCTGACGAGGGTGTCCGGATGGTCGGGGCCGAGGACCCGCTCGCGGATCGCGCACACGTCACGGGACTCGGCAAGGGCCTCCTCCCAGCGGCCCAGGCGGCCGAGGTTGACGCCGAGGCCGTGGCGGGCGCGCAGGGTCTCGGGGTGGGTGGGGCCGTGCACCCGGGTGCGGTCGGTGATCAGTTCGCGGTACAGCCGGCGGGCCTCTTCGCTGCGGCCGAGCCGGCCGAGGCTGATGCCGACCTCGTAGCGGGCGGCGAGGGTGTCGGCGTGGTCGGGGCCAAGCGCCCGGGCGCGGGCCTCGGCGACCTCCCGGTAGGTGTGCAGGGCCTCCGCCCAGCGGCCCGACCGGCCGAGCGCGTAGGCGACTTCGTAGCGGGTGACCAGGGTTTCCGGATGGTCGGGGCCCAGCACCCGGGCGCGGGCCTCGGCCACCTCGCGGGCCATGCGGTACGAGTCCTCCAGGCGGCCGAGGCGGCTGAGGTTGAAGGCGAGGTTGTGGCGGCAGCGCAGGGTGTCGGGGTGCTCGGCGCCCATGGTCCGCTCGCGGGCGGCGAGCACCGAGTTGTAGACCTGGTGGGCGTCGAAGTGGCGGCCCAACTGGCCCAGTACGTACGCCATTTCCTGGCGGGCGGCGAGCGTCTCGGGGTGGTCCGGGCCGAGGGCGAGGCTTCTGGCGCGGGCGACGTGCTTGTACGCGCGCAGGGCGTCGGCCGCGCGGCCGGTGCGGCTGAGGGTGAAGGCGACCTCGTAGCGGCTGGCGAGGGTGTCGGGGTGCTCGGGTCCGAGCAGGTGCTCCCGTTCGGCGGCGACCGCCCGGTGCACCTCCCCGGCCTCCGCCCAGCGGCCGAGCCGGCCGAGGCTGAGCCCGGCGTTGTGCCGGCCGGCCAGTGCGGTGAGCACCGCCGGGTCGGGGACGGGCGGATCCTCGGGGGCGGGGTCGGGCCGGCCCGGGGCGGGGCGCGGGATCCACTCGCCGGTGAGTCCGGCTCCGGCGTCCGGGGGCGTGGTGCGCAGTCCGGCGCCGGTGGCCTTGTGGCCGGTGGTCATGCCCCGGGTCCAGGACGGCAGCCGGACCTCGCGGCCGGTGTGCTCGGGTGGCCGGAGCGCCGGGCGCGGGCTGAGGACGGTCGGCACGTACGTCGGCGTGCCGCGGCCCAGGACGATGCGGCGGCCCACCTCGCGTGCGTCGCGCGGCCGGTCCTCGGGGCCTTTGGCCAGCAGGTCCAGGACGATCCGCTCCATGAACTCGGGGAGGTCGGGGCGGTGTTCGCGGGGCGGGCGCGGCGGGGTGTCGCGGTGCCCGACGAGGACCGCCCAGGCGTCGTCGAGGTCGAAGGGCGGTGCGCCGGTGGCGATCTCGTAGAGGACACAGCCCAGCGAGTACAGGTCGCTGCGCCGGTCGACCTCCGCGCCGCCGATCTGTTCGGGGGACATGTAGTGCGGGGTGCCCATGGCGATGCCGGTGCCGGTGAGCCGGGAGGTGAAGCCGATGTCGGCGCCGAGGCGGGCGATGCCGAAGTCGCAGATCTTCACGGTGCCTTCGGTCAGGCGCACGATGTTCGCGGGCTTCAGGTCGCGGTGCACGATGCCCTGCTGGTGGGTGTAGGCGAGAGCGGCGGTGACCTGGTCGGCGATGTCCACGACGGCGGGCACCGGCAGCGGACGGTGGTCGTTGTCCTCCAGGAGCTGACTGAGGTTGCGGCCCTCCAGCAGTTCCATGACGAGGTAGAGGACGCCGTCGGACTCCCCGAAGTCGTGGACGACGGTGACGCCGCGGTGCTGGAGGGCCGCGGCCACCCGGGCCTCCCGGCGGAACCGTTCCCTGAGCACGCGGGTGAACTGCTGGTCGTGGTGCGGGCCCAGCGGTTTGAGGCACTTCACGGCGACCTGACGGCCGAGCGACTCGTCGCGCGCCCGCCACACCTCGCCCATGCCGCCGCGTCCGATCAGGTCCAGGAGCCGGTACCGGCCCTGGATCAGCCTGCTGTCCCCCATCTCCCGCGCCCGCCCCCGTCGCTGTGGTCCCCCGCCGGCCCCTGGCTCGTCCAGTATGGCGAGCTGTCGTCCGACTTTGTACGGTGCCGAGCGGGGGGGTGAGAGGGCTAGCGCCGCACGCGTGGCATGCCCAGGCCGATCCAGGAGATGATCTCGCGCTGGATCTCGTTGTTGCCGCCGCCGAAGGTGAAGATGACGGCGGAGCGGTAGCCGCGCTCCAGTTCGCCGTGGAGGACCGCGCCCGCCGAGCCCTCCTTCAGGGCGCCGGGTGCGGCGACGATCTCCATCAGCCAGGCGTAGGCGTCGCGGCGCGCCTCGGAGCCGTAGACCTTGACGGCGGAGGCGTCCTGCGGGGTGAGGGTGCCATCCTGGACGGCCTGCACCATCTGCCAGTTGAGGAGTTTCAGGGCGTCGAGGCGGACATGGGTCCGCGCGAGCAGGCGCCGCACCCAGGGCAGGTCGACGACGCGGCTGCCGTCGGCGAGCTTGGTCTGCGTCGCCCAGCGCTGGACGTCGTGCAGGGCGCGGATCGCCATGGTGCCGTGGGCGGCGAGGGTGACGCGCTCGTGGTTGAGCTGGTTGGTGATCAGCCGCCAGCCCTGGTTCTCGGCGCCGACGCGCCGGGAGACGGGGACGCGGACGTTCTCGTAGTAACTGGCGGTGGTGTCGTGGCCGGCGAGGGTGTTGATCAGGGTGCAGGAGTAGCCGGGGTCACTGGTCGGTACCAGGAGCATGGTGATGCCCTTGTGCGGCGGGGCGGCCGGGTCGGTGCGCACGGCGAGCCACACCCAGTCCGCGGTGTCGCCGTTGGTCGTCCAGATCTTCTGCCCGTTGACGACGTACTCGTCGCCGTCGCGCACGGCGCGGGTGCGCAGCGAGGCGAGGTCGGTACCGGCGTCGGGCTCGCTGTAGCCGATCGCGAAGTCGAGTTCGCCGGAGAGGATCCGCGGCAGGAAGTACGCCTTCTGCTCGTCGGTGCCGAACTGCATGATCGTCGGGCCGACGGTGTTCAGCGCCATCAGGGGCAGCGGTACGCCCGCCTGGGCGGCCTCGTCGAAGAAGATGAACTGGTCCATCGCGCCCAGGCCGCGGCCACCGTACTCCTCGGGCCAGCCCACGCCGAGCCAGCCGTCGGCGCCGAGGCGCCGGATGGTCTCGCGGTAGAAGCGTTTGTGGGCGGCGGGGTCCGCGTGGCGGGCGTGGGCCGTGTCCGGCACCAGCTCGGCGAAGTAGGCGCGCAGGTCGGTGCGCAGCCGTTGCTGCTCGGGCGTGTAGTCGAGATGCACGGCGCCTCCAGGGTTGCCCTTGGCCGGTCCTGACGGCGCACACCGTAGAACGTGTTACAGAAATAGGGAATGCCGGGGACGCCTCACCTGCGTCTCGCCCGCGCGTGGGGGTGTCTCACGTCAGCGTCTCCAAGAAGTCCGTGCACGCCTGGGCGCACTCGCGGCACGCCTTCGCGCCGTCCTCCGCGCCCAGCCAGTCGTCGAACACCTGCGCGGTCTCCAGGCACACCGTGCGGCACCACTCCAACTGGACGCGGACGCTCTCCTCGTCCGTCAGGCCCTGCTCGGAGAGCATGCGGCAGGTCGCGTCGCACACCTCCGCGCACATGATGCCCTTACGCCGTACGCGTTCTTCTTCCGCCGTCCCGTCGGGTTCCGCCAGGCTCGCGCGCAGCGCGCAGGCCCGCGCACACTCGGTGCACGCCTGGGCGCACGCGAAGCGGTCCTCCAGGTACTGGAAGAGCTCCTGCTGCGAAGTAGTCGAGGTCACAGGGTGCGGGTAGCCGCCGCTCGGGGGGTCAAACCCGGTTGAATTCGAGCGCCAGGGGTACTCGCGAGCTCATGAATACGACCTGGCTGGACTTGGCCGCCGAGAGCGGCGCCCTCGGAATCGGACTGATCGTCGCTGGCGTGGTCGTCGTGGCGCTGCTCCTCGGCGCCTTTGTGCTGGGCTCCCGGATCAGGCGCCGGGAGCCCGGGCCGCCGAGCCCCGAGGAGCAGCCGCGGATGCCCGCCGACGGCCCGGTGCGCGAGGTACGGGAGACCCGCGAGCCGAACGAGATGCCCCGCAGCGACCACCGCCTGACCCCGCACGAGATGCCCGGGCACGGCAACATGCCCTCCCGCTCGAACCCTGAGAAGGAGCGCCCGCGCTGGAACCAGGACAGTGGCGGCTCCTTCGGCAGCGGCGGCCCGGGCGGCACCTGACGCCCGTAGACCAGGGCTGGGCGGAACGCCTCCCCCTCAGGGCCGATGGGCCCTGAGGGGGAGGTTCTGTTTTCTCAGGCGCTCCAGCTCCACTCCGCGATCTCCGGCATGTCACTGCCGTGCTCCCGGATCCAGGCGTGGTGGCGGGTGCGGGCGTCGGCCATCTCCTGGCGTACGGCCGCGGCGCGCACCGCGAGACCGGGGACGCGGTCGATGACGTCCATGACCAGGCGGTAGCGGTCGAGGTCGTTGCGGACGACCATGTCGAACGGTGTGGTCGTGGTGCCGTACTCCTTGTAGCCGCGCACGTGCAGGTGCTGGTGGCCGTTGCGGCGGTAGGCGAGGCGGTGGATCAGCCACGGGTAGCCGTGGTAGGCGAAGATCACCGGCTTGTCGGCGGTGAACAGGCCGTCGTACTCGCGGTCGCCCATGCCGTGCGGGTGCTCCTCCTCGGGCATCAGCCGGGCGATGTCGACGACGTTGACCACGCGGACCGCGAGCTGGGGCAGATGGCGGCGCAGCAGCTGGGCGGCGGCCAGGACCTCCTGGGTGGGGACGTCACCGGCGCAGGCGAGGACCACGTCCGGCTCGCCGCCGTTCTCGCTGCCCGCCCAGTCCCAGATGCCGGCGCCCCGGGCGCAGTGGGCGCGGGCCTCGTCCATCGAGAGCCAGTCGAAGCAGGGCTGTTTTCCGGCGACGATGACGTTGACGTAGTCGCGGCTGCGCAGCACGTGGTCGGCCACCGAGAGCAGGGTGTTGGCGTCCGGCGGGAGGTAGACCCGGACAACCTCGGGGCTCTTGTTCAGGACGTGGTCGACGAAGCCGGGGTCCTGGTGCGAGAAGCCGTTGTGGTCCTGGCGCCACACATGGGAGGTCAGCAGGTAGTTGAGGGAGGCGATGGGCGCCCGCCACGGCAGTTCCCGCGAGGTCTTCAGCCACTTGATGTGCTGGTTGACCATCGAGTCGACGATGTGCACGAACGCCTCGTAGCAGGAGAACAGCCCGTGCCTGCCGGTCAGCAGGTACCCCTCCAGCCAGCCCTGGCAGGTGTGCTCGGAGAGGATCTCCAGGACCCGGCCGTGCCGGTCGAGGTGCTCGTCGACGGGCAGGATGCCGGCCTGCCATGCCTTGCCGCTGCTGTCGAAGACGGCCTGCAGCCGGTTGGAGGCGGTCTCGTCCGGGCCGACGACCCGGAAGTCCCGGCGCTCCGCGGTGTCCTTCATGATCTGGGCGAGGAGGTCGCCGAGGACCCGGGTGGGTTCGTGCAGGGTGGTGCCGGGCTTGTCGACGGGCACGGCGAACCGGTCGGGTGAGCCGATCGGCAGCTCCCGCACCAGCAGGCCGCCGTTGGCGCGTGGGGTGGAGCCCAGCCGGCGGGTGCCCTCCGGCAGACAGGCCAGGACGTCCGGGACGGGCCGCCCGTCGTCGTCGAACAGTTCCTCGGGCCGGTAGGAACGCAGCCACTGCTCCAGCCGGCGCAGGTGCTCGGGGTTCTCGCGGACGCCGGAGAGCGGGACCTGGTGAGCGCGCCAGGTGCCCTCGACCGGGAGACCGTCGACCTCGGCGGGCCCGGTCCAGCCCTTGGGGGTGCGCAGCACGATGACGGGCCACCGCGGGCGCTCGGTCGCCCCATCCTCGCGGGCGCCGCGCTGGAGTCCGGCGATGCGGTCCAGGGCGGTGTCCAGAGCCTGGGCCATGGCGCGGTGCACGGCGGCGGGGTCGTCGCCGGAGACGTACAGCGGGTCGTGGCCGTAGCCGCGCAGCAGCTCGTCGAGTTCCGGCTCGGGCAGCCGGGCGAGCACGGCGGGGTTGGCGATCTTGTAGCCGTTGAGGTGCAGGATCGGCAGGACGGCGCCGTCGTGGACCGGGTCGAGGAACTTGTTGGAGTGCCAGGAGGCGGCCAGCGGGCCGGTCTCCGCCTCGCCGTCGCCGATCACGCAGGCGACGACCAGACCGGGGTTGTCGAAGGCGGCGCCGTAGGCGTGGGAGAGCGCGTAGCCCAGCTCGCCGCCCTCGTGGAGGGAGCCGGGGGTCTCGGGCGCCACATGGCTGGGCACCCCGCCCGGGAAGGAGAACTGCCGGAACAGCCGGCGCATGCCCTCCGCGTCGCGGCCGATGTCGGGGTACGTCTCGCTGTAGCTCCCCTCCAGCCAGGAGTTGGCGACCACCGACGGCCCGCCGTGTCCGGGGCCCCACACGCACAGCGCGTCGAGGCCGCGGGCCTTGATCACCCGGTTGAGGTGGGTGTACACGAGGTTCAGACCGGGCGAGGTGCCCCAGTGCCCGAGCAGACGTGGCTTGATGTGCTCGGGGCTCAGCGGCTCGCGCAGCAGCGGGTTGGCGAGCAGGTAGATCTGTCCGGCGGCCAGATAGTTGGCCGCCCGCCAGTGGGCGTCCAGGGTGCGCAGCTCGTCGTCGGTCAGTACGGTGCTGTTCTGGTGTTCGACCGTGGACATACGGTGACTCCTGGGTCATCGACAGGGTGACGGGCGGTGGGAGGCGGCATGGCCGGTGACAAGGCGAAGAAGCTGCCGCGCAAGGCGTACGAGCAGGAACTGCTGCGGCTGCAGACCGACTTGGTGCAGATGCAGGAGTGGGTGCGTGCGCAGGGCGCCCGTCTTGTCGTCATCTTCGAGGGACGGGACGCGGCGGGCAAGGGCGGCACCATCAAACGAGTCACGGAGCACCTCAATCCCCGCGTGGCGCGGATCGCGGCCCTGCCCAGGCCGACCGAGCGGCAGCGCACCCAGTGGTACTTCCAGCGGTACGTGGAACAGCTCCCCGCCGCCGGGGAGATCGTGCTGTTCGACCGCAGCTGGTACAACCGGGCCGGCGTCGAGCATGTGATGGGCTTCTGCACCAAGGCGGAGTACCAGATCTTCCTGAGGCAATGCCCCATTTTCGAGCGGATGCTCGTGGAGGACGGGATCCTGCTGCGCAAGTACTGGTTCTCGGTCAGCGACGCCGAGCAGCAGGACCGCCTCCGGCGCCGACTGGCGGATCCGCTGCGGCGTTGGAAGCTGTCGCCGATGGACCTGGAGTCGATCACCCACTGGGAGGACTACTCCCGGGCCAAGGACGACATGCTGGTCCACACCGACATCGTCGAGGCGCCCTGGTTCGTGGTGGAGAGCGACGACAAGCGCCGCGCCCGGCTGAGCATGATCGCCCATCTGCTGGACTCGGTCCCCTACCAGGACGTACCGCCCCAGGTGCTCGAACTGCCGGAACGGCCGCCGTCGACCGGCTACGAGCGCCCGCCGCGCGACCTCCAGAACTACGTGCCGGACCACGCGGCGAGCCTGGGACCGGACCTCGCGTGACCCGGTGACGTACGGCGCCGGCTACTTTTCCGCGGCGCGTACGACGGCGACCGGGCAGTCCGCGTGGTGCAGCACGGCCTGGCTCACCGAGCCGAGCAGCAGCCCGGTGAAGCCGCCCCGGCCGCGCGCCCCGACCACGACGAGCCCGGCGTCCGCGCTGGCCTCGATCAGCGTGTGCCGGACCCGGCCGCGCACGAGGCGGCGCCGCACCTCGACGTCCGGGTACTTCTTGCCCGGCCCGACGAGCGCTTCGGCGAGCACCCGCTCCTCCTCGTGGCGCAGCCGCTCCTCGTCGTAGGTGACGAAGGGCGGGTCGCCCGGGGCGTCGTAGACCCGCTCGGTGTGGGTGTTCCAGGCGTGCAGCGCCACCAGGTCCGTGCCGTGCCGCGAGGCGTGCGCGAAGGCGAACTCGACGGCGGGCTCGGCATGGGGCGAGCCGTCCACGGCCAGCAGGACCGGTCCCGCGGGATCCGGCCGGCCGCGCACGACCAGAACCGGACAGCCCGCGTGGGCGGCCAGGTGCGCGGCCGTGGACCCGAGCAGCAGGCTGCCGAAGCGGCTCAGGCCCCGGCTGCCGACGACCGCCAGGGACGCGGTCCTCGTCTCCAGCTCCAGCACCATCACCGGCTCGCCGACGACGACGTCACGGGAGATCTCCAGGTGCGGTGCGGCCGTGCGCGCCCGGCGTTCCGCCTCGGCGAGGGTGCCGTCGACCAGTTCGCGCACCCCGGCACTGGCCGGACTCCAGGGCGGCACATGGACCGACGGCCCCCCGAAGGCGTGCACCAGCCGCAGCCCCACGCCGCGCAGCGCGGCCTCCCGCGCGGCGACCCGCACCGCGGTCAGGCTCGCCTCCGAGCCGTCCACGCCCACGACGACCGGACCGTTCACGACGCCAGGACCGTTCATCTCCGGTCTCCCTTCTCAGTCCGGCAGCTTCAGCCGCGTCGACTCCCCCGGTTCCAGGACGACCGTGCGGTCCGGCAGCCGCAGGTCGATCGGGGGCGCGTCGGAGAACGGCACGGAGATGTCCAGCTGGCCCTGCTCCAGATGCAGCCGCACGCCCCAGTGCCCCTGGTAGCGCAGGCCGAAGCCGTACGCGGACACCTCCGGCAGCGGCACCGGGTCCAGCCACAGCGCCCCGTCACGCGTCTCCAGGCCGGTCAGCCCGCGCTGCACCAGGTCGAGGGTGCCCGCCATGGCGCCGAGGTGGATGCCCTCGCCGGTGGTCCCGCCCTGGACGTCCGCGATGTCACCCTGCAGGGCCTCCTGGCAGAACGTCCACGCCTCCGCGCGGCGGGCCCGGGCCAGCACCCAGCCGTGCACCAGGCCGCTGAGGGTGGACCCGTGGCTGGTGCGGTGCAGGTAGTAGTCGACGGTACGGTGCCAGATCTCGTCGTCGAGCCGCAGACCCAGCCGGCGGAACAGGCCCCGCAGTTCGGCCGGGGCGAAGAGGTAGCCGAGCATCAGCACGTCCGCCTGCTTGGAGGCCTGGTAGCGGTTGACGCTGTCGCCCTCCGCCTCCAGGATCCGGTCCAGGCGGCGGATGTCGCCGTACCGCTGCCGGTAGTCGTTCCAGGGCAGCTCGGCCAGCTCGCCGTAGCCGTCGAACTGGCTGATGACACCGGCGTGAAAGGGCACGTGAAGCGTGCGCGAGACCTCCTGCCACAGCTCCAGTTCGGTTCCGTCCAGGCCCGTGCGCTCGGCGAGCTCGCGGCGTCTCGGTTCCGGCAGGGCGTCGATCAGTTCCAGGGCGCGCATGAGCACCCAGGCGGCCGTGACGTTGGTGTAGGCGTTGTCGTCGAGGCCGGGGGCGCTCGCGCCGGGGTAGGCGTCGTGGTACTCGTCGGGGCCGACCACACCCGTGATGCGGTACCGGCCGAGGCCGTCGTCGTACTCGGCGGCGTCCGCCCAGAAGCGGGCGATCTGGAGCATCATCTCGGCGCCCTTGGTGTGCTGGAACTCCATGTCGCCGCTGGCCTCGCAGTACTGCCACACGTTGTACGCGATGGCCGAACCGACGTGGTACTGCAGATGCGAGTGGTCGGGCAGCCAGCGCCCCGAGCGCGGGTTGAGATGCAGCTGCTGGGTCTCCTCGCGGCCGTCACTGCCGCTCTGCCACGGGAACAGGGCGCCCCGCCGGCCGACGGCCCGCGCCGAGGTGCAGGCTCTCGCCAGGCGGCGGTGGCGGTAGCGCAGCAGGGCCCGGGAGACCTCGGGGAAGTGCAGATTGAGGAACGGCAGCACGAACAGCTCGTCCCAGAAGACATGCCCCCGGTAGGCCTCGCCGTGCAGTCCCCGCGCGGGCACGCCCACGTCGAGGTCGGCGGTGTGCGGGGAGAGCGTCTGCAGCACATGGAACAGGTGCAGCCGCAGGATGCGGCCGGACTCCCCGGCGACCTCCAGGGCGGCCCGCCGCCAGAGCTGGTCCCAGGCCGTGAAGTGCGAGGTGAGCAGGTCGTCGAAACCGGGCGCACGGCCGACCCGGTCGACGGCGGCGTGCAGCGGATCGCTGATGGCCGGGTCGCGCGAGGTGTACAGGGCGACGATCTTGTCGACGGTGCGGGCGCGGCCGTCGGTGAGCGCCAGGACGGTGTGCTGGGTGGTGCGGCGGTTCTTGTTGCGGACGGCGACCAGCCCGTCGGAGGTCAGCCGGGCGGCCATGCCGATGCGGACGTCCGAGGTGCGGGTGCGGCAGCGCAGCCACACGGTCTCCGGGGTGGCGGTGCCCGTCTGCGCATGGATGAGGTGGTGGCCGTCCAGGTCCCGGTAGCGCGGTACGCCGGAGTTGGTGACGCCGCCGTCGAGGGACGCCTCCACCTCCAGTTCGCCGGAGAAGCCCTCGGCGGTGAACTCGGTGCGCAGCGCGGCCAGATGCGGGTCCGCCATGTGCACGATCCGCTGCTGGTGGACCGCCAGGACGCGTCCCGCACCGAGGTCGTAGCGGGTGCGCCGCTCCAGCATCCCGGAAGCCAGGAGCAGCCCCATGCGGTGCTCCACCAGCGGGGCGGTGTCGGGGGTGAGCCAGGGCCCGCCGCGCAGCCGGAAGCGCAGCGGCAGCCAGTTGGGGACGTTGACCATGTCCTCGTTCTCGACCTGGCGTCCCGCCACGCCGGAGGTGAGCCGGTTGTAGCAGCCCGCGACGTACGTGCCCGGGTAGTGGATGTCGTCGGCCGTGCACTCCGGCAGCGCGCCCCGGGTGGCGAAGTAGCCGTTGCCCAGGGTGCACAGGGACTCGCGCAGCCGCTCGTCCGTGGGCTCGTAGCCCTCGTACTCCCAGGTCCATCCCGTCACGTCGGCTCCTCACCGAGCAGTTCCGCGAGATCTCGTACGACGATGTCGGCACCGTGGCTGCGCAGTCTGTCCGCCGAGTCCCCCGAGGCGGTCCGGTCCACGCCCACCACCAGGGCGAACCCGCCCCGTCTGCCCGCCTCCACGCCCGCCAGGGCGTCCTCCACGACGGCGCAGCGGCCGGTGGGGACGCCGAGCCGGCCGGCGGCGGTGCGGAACAGATCGGGCTCGGGCTTGCCCGGCAGGCCGAGGCGGGCCGCCTCGCCGCCGTCCACCAGGACGTCGAACAGGTCGCGCACACCGGCCCCGGTGAGCAGTTCTCCGGCGTGCCGGGAGGCCGAGGCCGCCGCGACGGGGATCCCTGCCCGGCGCAGGGCGCGCACCAGTCGCACGGTGCCGGGGTAGGCCGCCACGCCGTGCTCGCGCAGGCGCCGGGTGAACAGTTCCTCCTTGTGGGCGGCGACGGCGTGCACGGTGTCGTCCGAGGCCTCGACGGCGCGGGAGGCGAGGAAGGCGGCGGCCCCGTCGAGGCGGGACCTGCCGTCCACGAACCGCAGGTAGTCGTCCTGCACGTCGAAGGGCCGCCGCTGCCCGGGATCCTCGGGCGGATGCGCGTCGAGGAAGGCGTCGAACGCCTCCTTCCAGGCCGCCGCGTGCACCCGCGCGGAGTCCGTGATCACCCCGTCGGTGTCGAAGACGACGGCTCGGACGCCGGTCAGCGTGGGGGCGAGGCGCTCCATGGTCACTCCCGCTGGGGTACGACGGCGACGGGGCGGACGGCACGGTGCGGCCGGGGCGGGGCAGCGCCGTGCCGCGCTGCTCCGTCTCCACGGTCGCACGGGTGCCCGGGAAACCGCAGGCGGGCGGGTCGGCCACGGCCGGTGCACGACTTCTGTGCAGGAGCGGCACACAGGCTGCACACGGCCTCTGGAAAGGCTCGCTACGGTTCTGGCCGATCGATCCCCCGTGCGAACGCCGAGTCAGAAAGACCGCGGATGGACTACTGCTCCACATGCCGTCGGCATCTCAACGGTGCCCTGGTGTGCCCCGGGTGCGGCGCCTACGCCCCGGACATCGCTCCCCCGATCGCGCAGGCTCCCTCGGCGGCCCGCTCCGACACCATCTGGCCCGCCGTGGAGACCCCCGCCGTGGAAACCCCCGCGGAGGACCAGGACCCGCACGAGGAGCCGCAGCCCCTGCCCGACGCGCCCTCGGGCCGGGCGGCGCGCCGACGCCGACGGGCGCGCTGGAAGAAGAACCAGCGCAAGGCCGTGGTGGCCACCGCGGTGGCGCTGGTCGGCGGCGGGCTGACCCTCGCCTCGCTGGGCCAGCAGTCCGGGGACCGGGCTCAGGCGGCCACGGCGCCCGACACCACCGCCATGGGCACCGGCGAGGAGCAGGCCGGTGCGGCCGATGAGCCGGCCCCGGCGGCGTCGACACCGCCGGACGCGCCCCGTTCCCGGCCCGACACCCCGCCCGCGCGGCCCTCGGCCACCCACGCCCCGCGCGAGCAGGACGTCGCCACCGCCCCGGCCACGGCCCAGCCGCACACCCCCGCCGCTCCGCCCGCCACGGCGCCCCCGGCCGCCCAGTCCCAGGCACTCCCCGCCGCCACCGACCCGGCCCCCGAACCGACGGCCACGCCCACGCCCACGCCCACCGAGAGCACGCCCGCACCGACGGCCCCCTCACCCTCGGCGACCTCCCCGTCGGGGCTCTGCCTGCTGGTGCTGTGCGTCAGCTGATCGCGGTTCACTCGTCGCGGTACAGGCCCGTCATGAGTTCGATCACCGCCTGGGTCGCCGGATGCGGGTCCTCCCGCCACCAGCCGAGCCGTACGGCGATGGGTTCGGCGTCCCGCACCGGGCGGTAGACCACGCCGGGGCGCGGGTACTGGTTGGCGGTCGCCTCGGCGGTCACGCCGACGCAGCGGCCGGTGGCGATCACGGTGAGCCAGTCGTCGACGTCGTGGGTCTCCTCCGTCGCCGGGCGGGCGTCCGGGGGCCACAGGTCCGCGGTGGTCGTGCCCGTGCGCCGGTCGACGAGCAGGGTGCGCCCGCCCAGGTCGGCGAGCCGGACCGAACGGCGGCGGGCCAGCGGATCGTCGGCGGCCACCGCGCACAGCCGCCGCTCCAGACCGACGATCGCGGAGTCGAACCTGCGGTCGTCCAGCACCCTGCGGACGACGGCCAGGTCCGAGGCGCCCTCCGCGAGACCGGCGGTGGCCGAGTTGACGCGCACCAGCTGCAGGTCGGTTCCGGGGTGCGCGGCGGCCCAGCGGCGCAGAAACGGCGGGGTGTGCCGGCCGAGCGCCGCCCAGGCGTAGCCGATCCGCAGCCGCGCGTGGCCGGAGGTGGCCTCCCGGACCAGGTCGTCGACCTCCCCCAGCACGCGGCGGGCGTGCGCCAGTACCCGCAGCCCCGTGCCGGTCGGGGTCACCTCCCGGGAGGTCCGGCGCAACAGCCGTACGCCCAGGCTGCGTTCGAGGGAGGCGAGGGTCCGGGAGACGGCCGCCTGGGAGACGCCGAGCGTCAGGGCGGCGTCGGTGAAGCTGCCCTCGTCGACGATGGCGACCAGGCAGCGCAGCTGGCGGAGTTCCACATCCATGACTCAAGCGTATAGATGGCTCGGCGTACGCATTTTGCGCATACGACGGTCGGCTCCACGCTGTCCGCATGTGCTCCGCCTCCGCCGCCGAAGCCGCCGAAGCCGCCCTCCCCCACGTCGAGTCCGCGCCCGGCAGGCTCGCGGGTGTGGCCACCATGGTCGCCAGCGGGCTGTCGAACCAGACCGGTGCCGCGATCGGTTCGCTCGCCTTCCCCGTGCTCGGTCCGATCGGTGTGGTGGCGGTACGTCAGTACGTCGCCGCCCTCGTCCTGCTGGCCGTCGCCAGGCCCCGGCCGCGTGCCTTCACCCGGCACCAGTGGTGGCCGGTCGCCCTGCTGGCGGTGGTCTTCGGCACCATGAACCTGTCGCTGTACACCGCCATCGACCGGATCGGTCTGGGGCTGGCGGTGACCTTGGAGTTCCTGGGTCCGCTCGCCATCGCGCTGGCTTCGTCCCGGCGGCGGCTGGACGCGCTGTGCGCGGTGATCGCGGCGGCGGGGGTGATCGCGCTGCTGCGTCCGGGCCCGTCCGCCGACTATGTCGGTCTGGGCCTGGGCCTGCTGGCCGCCGTCTGCTGGGCGTCGTACATCCTGCTCAACCGCACCGTGGGACAGCGCCTGCCCGGCGCGCAGGGTGCGGCCGCCGCGGCCGCGCTGTCCGCTCTGCTGTTCCTGCCGGCCGGGGTCGTCCTCGTCGTACGGCAGCCCCCGACGGCCGCGGCCGTGGCCTGCGCCGTGGCCGCCGGGGTGCTGTCGTCGGCCGTCCCCTACCTCGCGGACCTGCTCACCCTGCGCCGGGTCCCGGCCCGGGCGTTCGGGCTGTTCATGAGCGTCAACCCGGTGCTCGCCGCGCTCGTCGGCCTGGTCGGACTCGGGCAGGGCCTCGGGTGGGCGGAGTGGGCGAGCATCGGGGCGATCGTGGCCGCGAACGCGATGAGCATCCTGACCTCGCGCGTGCCTCAGGCGGAGGCCTGATCGCTGTCCTTGTGCGCGCCCCAGCCGTGCCAGCGCTCGACCTCGATCCAGGCGCTGGTGCGGGGGCGGACGCGGTTGGCGTAGGGCTTGCCGGTGTAGTGCGAGGCGATCCGGTCGATGTCGGCGAGCCCTTCGTCGCCGTACGTCTCGACGACGCGTCCGATGAGGGTGACGTGGGTGTACCAGTCCTCGCCGTCGAGCACGGTGAGCGTCACGCGCGGGTCGCGGCCCAGGTGTTTCAGGCGTACGCGGCCGTCGTCCAGGCTGATCAGCACGCGGCCGTCCTCCCACAGGTACCAGGTGGGCGTGGAGACGGGCGTGCCGTCCGAGCGCAGGGTGGCCATCACGGCCGGGTTGGGGCGGCGCAGCAGTTCCTGCGCCTCGTCGGGCAGCGGGGGCTTGGACATCTGGGGTTCCTCCTCGGTTCGGTGCGGTCGGCTCGGGTCGTCGACGGTGTCGAAGGTCCGGTGCGGTCAGCTCTGCTTGCCGACGGTGTCGTCAAAGCTGGCGAAGTAGGCGGCGGCCATGTCCTCGTCGCCGTGGCCGAGGGCGACGGCCCGCTCCAGACGGGCGGCGCCCGCCTCGGCCACGTCCAGACGCACCCCGCCCCGCTCGCCCGCCTCGACGATCAGCCGCGCGTCCTTGGCGGCGGTGGACACCGCGAACTGGGCCGGGGACAGCCGCTCCTCGATGATCAGCCCGGACTTGGCGCGCAGGTACCCCATGTCCAGCGGGCCACCCTCGATCAGGTCGAAGAACGTGCGCGGGTCCACGTCGAGGGCCCGTGCCAGGGCGAGCGTCTCCCCCGCCGCCGCGGTGGCCGCGATGACCCAGCTGTTGGCGACCAGCTTCAGCCGGGTCGCGGTCCCCGCCGCGCCGTCCTCGCCGGTCCACACCGTGCGGGCGCCGATCGCCTCGAAGACCGGTGTGACCTTGTCCCGGCCGTCGGCGGGCCCGGCCGCCAGCACGGTCAGCTGTCCCGCCTCGGCGGGCCCGCGGGTGCCGAGCACGGGGGCGTCGTAGAAGGCCAGCCGGTGCTCACCGGCGAGGTCCGCCAGGGCGGGGAGGCCGTCGAGGCCGACGGTGGTGGACTGCACCCAGGCGGTGCCGGGACCCAGGGCGGGGGCGGCCTGGCGCATCACGTCCAGGGCGGCGGGGCCGTCGTGCAGGACCGTCAGGACGACATCGGCGTCCTGGGCGGCCTCGGCGGGGGTGTCCGCGACGGAAGCGCCGTCGGAGGTGAGCGGCTCGGCCTTGGCGCGGGTGCGGTTCCAGGCGCGGACGGTGTGTCCGGCGCGGGCGAGGTTGCGGGCCATCGCGGCCCCCATGATCCCGGTGCCCAGCACCGCCACGGTGAGCCTGTCGGTCATGGCGTTCGCCTTCCTGTGTCGTCCTCGGGTACGGCCTGGTACTTGCCGTTCAATCCCGCAGTACCAGAGCCAGGAGCCCCGGAAAGCGTGCGTCGAACTCCTCGCGCCGCAGCCGGTTCACCCGCTTCGGCCCCTCGTCGCGCTGCTCGACCAGCCCCGCGCCGCGCAGCACCGAGAAGTGGTGGCTGAGCGCTGCCTTGCCGACCGGCACGTCGAAGCTGCCGCAACTGCGCGTCCAGTCCGCGGAGTCGGCCAGCTCGCGGATGAGCTGCATGCGTACCGGGTCGGCGACCGCGGACAGTGCGGTCTGCACCGAGACGTCCTCGGGATCCGTGTGCACCGGCGCGGCGCGATGACCGCCGCCCGCCACCTGGTTCGCCATGTTCCGCTCCCGTGCCGCTTGCCGAGTGTTCGATCTGTATCTTACAGTCCGAGTGTTCGCTTCCCGTCGAACAGTCAGGTCGGCACGTCACGGTCGACACGTCACAGAAGGGGCCATCCGTCATGCGCGCAGTGGAGTTCGAGGAGTACGGCGATCCCGAGGTGCTGAAGGTCGTGGAGGTTGACGTCCCGGAGCCGGGGCCGGGCCGGGTGACCGTCGAGACCGCCTACGCCGGGGTGAACTTCGCGGACCTCAAGGCGCGGGCCGAGGGGTACCGGGTGGACGCGCTGCCCTACCGCCCGGGTCTGGAGGTCTCCGGGCGTGTCAGGGCCGTCGGCGAGGGTGTCGAGGGCCTGCGGCCCGGGCAGGAGGTCGCCGCGCTGGTCGGCGGCGGCGCCTACGCCGAGGTGGTGGTCGCCGACGCGGCGACCGTCTTCCCGCTCCCCGAGGGCATGGACCTGCGGACGGCGGCCACGCTCCCCACGGTCGTGCCGACGGCGTACGCCCTGCTGCACGAGGTGGGCCGGTTGCGCGCCGGGGAGAGCGTGCTGGTGCACGGCGCGGCGGGCGGCATCGGCACCGTGGCCGGGCAGCTGGCCCGGGCGGCGGGCGCCGGGGCGGTGTACGGCGTCGCCTCCTCGGCGGGCAAGGCCGAGTACGCCCGCGGGCACGGCTACGACGCGGTGTTCACCGCCGAGACCTTCCCCGAGGACGTCCGCCGTGCCACCGGCGGCCGGGGCGTGGACCTGGTCCTGGACCCGTTCGGCGGGGACACCCTGCGCCGCGGCCTGGACGCGCTGGCGGTCTACGGACGCCTGGTGTCCTTCGGCAACGCGAGCGGATCGGAGCCGTGGCAGGTGGGCCAGCCCGAGCTGTACGCGCAGGGCCGCTCGGTCGCGGGCTTCTCCATACTCGCCCTGGCCCAGTCGGCACCGGACGCGCTGCGCTCGCTCGCCGAGCGGGCCTTCCGTACGGTCGCCGACGGCACCGTGCGGCTGCCGGTCACCGCGGAGTTCCCGCTGTCGGACGCGGCCGGGGCGCACCGGCTGATGGGGAGCCGTACGTCGACGGGCAAGCTGGTGCTGCGGGTGGCCGACTGAGCCGGGGCGCCCCGGGCGCCGACGGGTCCTCCCCCGCACGTGACCTTCCTCGTCCCAAGGTCGATACTGCCGACAGCGGTCCGGAAGCTGTCTGCCCACCTCACCAGGAGGCACCCATGAGGATGCTCATCAACGTCCCGGAGACCGTCGTCACCGACGCCCTGCGCGGTATGGCGGCCGCTCACCCCGAACTGACCGTGGATGTCGAGAACCGGGTGATCGTACGGCGGGACGCCCCGGTGCCCGGAAAGGTCGCCCTCGTCTCCGGCGGCGGTTCGGGGCACGAGCCGCTGCACGGCGGGTTCGTGGGGCCCGGGATGCTGTCGGCGGCCTGTCCGGGCGAGGTGTTCACCTCTCCGGTGCCGGACCAGATGGTGCGCGCCGCGGCGGCCGTGGACAGCGGCGCGGGCGTGCTGTTCATCGTGAAGAACTACACCGGCGACGTCCTCAACTTCGACATGGCGGCCGAACTCGCCGAGGACGAGGGCATCCAGGTGGCGAAGGTGCTCGTCGACGACGACGTGGCGGTCACCGACAGCCTCTACACCGCGGGACGCCGCGGCACCGGCGCGACCCTGTTCGTGGAGAAGATCGCGGGTGCGGCGGCCGAGGAGGGCATGCCGCTGGAGCGGGTGGAGGCGATCGCGCGGCAGGTCAATGACAGCGCCCGCAGCTTCGGCGTGGCGCTCAGCGCCTGCACCACCCCCGCCAAGGGCAGCCCCACCTTCGACCTGCCCCCCGGTGAGCTGGAGCTCGGCATCGGCATCCACGGCGAACCGGGCCGGGAGCGGCGGCCCATGATGACCTCGGGCGAGATCGCCGACTTCGCGGTGCACGCGATCCTGGACGACATGGCCCCGCGCAACCCCGTCCTGGTCCTGGTCAACGGCATGGGCTCGACCCCGCTGCTGGAGCTGTACGGCTTCAGCGCCGAGGTCCAGCGGGTGCTCGCCGCCCGCGGGGTGGCCGTGGCCCGCACCCTCGTCGGCAACTACGTCACGTCCCTCGACATGGCCGGCGCCTCGGTCACCCTGTGCCAGATCGACGAGGAACTGCTGCGCCTGTGGGACGCGCCGGTGCGGACGGCCGGACTGCGCTGGGGCATGTGAGCGGGCGGCCCCCGGGTGTCAACGTACCTACCACGCAAGGAGATCTTGTGCTCGACGCCGACTTCTTCCGCCGCTGGATGACCGCGACCGCCGCGTCCGTCGCCCGTGAGGCGGAGCGGCTCACCTCCCTCGACTCGCCGATCGGGGACGCCGATCACGGCAGCAACCTGGTGCGTGGCTTCCACGCCGTGACCGCGGTCCTGGACAAGGAGTCCCCGGACACGCCCGGCGCGGTGCTGACCCTCGCCGGACGGCAGCTGATCTCGACGGTGGGCGGCGCCTCGGGGCCGCTGTACGGGACGCTGCTGCGGCGCACCGGCAAGGCGCTCGGGGAGGCGGCCGAGGTCGACGAGGCACAGTTCGCGGAGGCGTTCCGTGCCGGAGTGGACGCGGTGATGACGCTCGGGGGTGCCGCGCCGGGCGACAAGACGATGATCGACGCGCTGGTGCCGGCCGTGGACGCGCTCGGCTCCGGTTTCGCCGCCGCGCGGGCCGCCGCCGAGGACGGGGCCCGGGCCACGACACCGCTCCAGGCGCGCAAGGGGCGGGCGAGCTATCTCGGCGAGCGCAGCATCGGGCACCAGGATCCCGGTGCCACCTCCTCGGCCCTGCTCGTCGCGGCGCTGGCGGAGGCGAACGGTGAGTGACGACCGGCGGGTCGGGATCGTGCTGGTGTCGCACAGCGCCGAGGTGGCCGCGTCGGTGGCCGAGCTGGCGAAGAGCCTCGCGGGCGGCGGGACGTCGGTGCCGGTGGCGCCGGCGGGCGGCACCGAGGACGGCGGCCTCGGCACCAGTTCCGAGCTGATCGCGGCGGCGGCCGCGGCCGTGGACCAGGGGGCCGGGGTGGCCGTCCTCACCGACCTCGGCAGCGCGGTGCTGACCGTGAAGGCGCTGCTCGCCGAGGGCGACGAACTCCCCGACGGCACGCGGCTGGTGGACGCGCCCTTCGTCGAGGGCGCGATCGCCGCGGTCGTCACGGCGGCCACCGGCGCCGACCTCGCGGCGGTACAGGCGGCCGCGGAGGAGGCGTACACCTACCGCAAGGTGTGAACCTCCCGCACGGTGCGACCGGCGACGGGGTCTAGGCGATGCCCCGGGAGGCCACCTCCAGTGCCGGGGCCATCGTGTTCCTCGCCTCGGACGCGGCGAGCAACATCAACGGCGTGGTGCTGCCCGTGGACGACGGCTGGTCGGCGGTCTGACAGGCGGTCAGCCGCCGCGCGCGAACGTGCGCGCCAGCCGCTCCCCCACCGCCACGGCGGCCTCACGGTCCTCGATCGGGTCCACCCGGGTGTCCTTGAAGAGGATGTAGGTGACCTCGGAGTCCGTGCCGCCGCCGTGCGGGTCGGCGGGGATGCCGAGGGCCTCGGCGGCGGCGTAGGACGCCTCGCCGATGATGTCCCGCGGACCCACGTCGCCGACGACCGCGTACCGCACACGGTCCCGGTGCACGAGGGCGACCACCGAGCCGCCGCGGATCCCGTGGTCCCGGTAGTCCCAGATGCGGCTCGGCGTGGGCACGACGACGTACGGGAGGCGTTCGGCGTCCAGGTAACGGCCGTCGGACTGGGTGAAGGCGGTGGCGTCACTGAACCAGGGGTCGGTGCGGCCGTTGCAGCGGGGGCCCGGGCGGCCGTCGCAGTCGATGTCCAGGTCGGCCTTCCAGAAGACGGCGTCCGGGGTTCCGCAGACGGGGACCGTCGGGAAGCGGCCGTCGTCCGTGCGGTAGCGACCGCGGGAGATCTGGGCGCAGCGGCGCGTCTGGGCCAGCAGTTCGGCGGCGCGGACGTCGCCCTGGGGCCCCATCGCGGGCCGCACCGCCGGCCTCTCCTCGGCGCGCGGCGGGGTGGTGGTGGGCGAGGTGGTCGGGGCGAGCAGGGCGGCGCTTGCCGCGACCAGCGTCAGCGACTGGACACGCATGGATAAGGGACCCTCTCCGGGGGGACACTGACGAACACTCAGCCCAATCTGGTACCTGGCCGATCAAGGAGCCACCATTCGAGGGCCAGACGGGGTGTCCCGGCGCGCCCTTCGGCGACGGGTGGACCGAATCTCCGGCAGCGGCCGGGAGTCTGAGCCTGGGTCGGCCCGTCCTCCCGGCCGCGCACGGCCGGCGCGGCATCAGCGACGACAGCGGTCCGCGCCCCCGGCGTGAACTCCCGATTCCCCCGGGGGAGTTCAGCCGTCGAGGGGCCAGCATATGTAACTGCCGCGAACGGTCACCCCCACCGCCCTCTTGATGTGATCGCGTCAGTCACGCCATATTGGTCCGGACCATTGCCGTGCCGGCGCCGGGAGTGCCGCCGCGGCCCCGGTTCCCCCCACAGGAGGCTCAGCCGTGCGACGCGCTCCGGTCCCCGCCCGCCCGCACCGACGCGCCCTGTTCTGCGGCGCCCTCGCCCTGGTCGCCTCCTGCGGCGGGCAGGGGCAGGCCGAGCAGGTCCCGCTGCCCGGCGCGCCGAGGGGCGTCACGGCCGAGGCGGGCAGCGCGACCAGCGTGCACGTGATGTGGAACGCGGTGGCGGTGAGCCAGGGCATCGACGGTTACGAGGTGTATCGCGGCCCCACAAAGGTCAAGGACGTGCCGGGTGACGCACACATGGTGGACGTCACCCGGCTCCGCCCGTCCACCACCTACACCTTCACCGTGCGGGCCCGCGACGCCGACGGCCGCCTCGGACCGCCCAGCGAGAAGGTCCGCGCGACGACACCCGCCTCGGCCGCCCCGGACCGCGCGGCCCCGAGCGCGCCGGGCGGCCTCCGGGGCCGCGCGGTGGGCAGCCGGGCCGTCCAGCTGTCCTGGTCCCCGGCGAAGGACGACCAGGAGGTGGTGTCGTACGACATCCATCAGGGCGATACGAAGATCCACAGTGTGGGCGGGAACCAGACCGCGGCCGTCGTGACCGGACTGCGGCCGGGCACCCGCTACACCTTCACCGTCCGTGCCCGGGACGCCGCCGACAACCGCTCCGCGCCGGGCACGCCCGTCCGCCTGACCACCCCCGGCACCGACGACGGCCGCGGCACGGCACCGTCCGGCTTCCGCGCCACCAGCCACCGCGACCAGGAGGACGGGGCCTACTACATCGACCTGAGCTGGGTCCCGCCGCGCGCCGACGGCCGGATCACGGAGTACCAGGTGCACCTGGACGGCAAGCCCGCCACCTCGGTGGTGTTCGGTGGCGACGAACCGCTCGAGAAGGCCACGTACAGCTTCTACGCGGGCGAGGAGGCGGGCGTGCGCCACCGGGTACGGCTGCGGGCGCGGCTGCCCGACGGGACGTGGGGCGGCTTCTCGGTCGAGCGCACGGTCACCACGGGCGACGCGGCACGGTGAGCAAGGCCCGGCAATGGGCCGGACCCGGCACGGTGAGCGAGGCCCGGGCACCGGCCGGACCCGGCACCGTGAGCGAGGCCTCGCCATGGGCCGGACGATGGACCGCGTCACCTGCCCGGGTGCCGTCCGCATGCGCGTCGGGCCCAGAGGACGTTGGCTGACCCCGAGGCAGCACGGGCCTTTCCCGACCCTCGGCGGCGCAAGGGATGTACCGCCAACCGTGCCGCTGGAGGGCAGTCCACATGCGCAACACATCGCCAATCGTCCGCTCGGGGCTGACCGTGGCGGCCGTCGCCGCGCTTCCGCTCGCCCTGACCACCCCGACGGCCGGCGCGCAGTCCGGGATCTCCGTGAGCACCAGCGGCAACACGGTCTCGGTCACCACCAGCGCGTGCAGCCAGACCAGCTCCACCGGCAGCTGGGGCACCGCCTCGCTGCTCACCAGCAGCCAGGCCGACTTCGCCCAGGGCCGTCAGGTGGCGCTCTCGGGCACGACCACCCAGCAGTCGGCGGCCTGGTCGAGCGTCAGCCCGGGCACGTACACCGTCGTGGTGCAGTGCACGTTCAACAACCAGACCGCGGGCACCCAGGCCGTCGTCGTCTCCTCGGCCCCCACGCCCACCGTCTCCGCGACGGCCTCCCCGTCCCGCGGGGTCATGGGCGGCGTCGGCGGCGGCACCAAGGACTACGGCACGCTGACCCTCGCCGCGGGCGGCGGACTGCTGGCGATCGGCGCCGCGGCGACCGTCTGGTTCCTGCGCCGCCGCTCCAAGCCCTACCGCCTCTGAGGCTCGGCGCCGGGCAGCTCGGCGAACTCCTCCAGCGCGTGGGTGAGCCACTGGGTCCAGAAGGTCTCCAGATCGATGCCCGCCCGCAGCACCAGATGGCGCAGCCGGTCCTCGGGGCCGTCCTTTCCGGGCGGGAAGTCGCGCTCCTCGATCTCCCGGTACTCGGCCAGCTGCCGGGCGTGCAGGTCGAGATGGCGGCGCAAATCGGCCGCGATGCCCTCGGTGCCGACCACGGCCGCCGCGCGCAGCCGCAGCAGCAGCGTGTCCCGCAGCGGCTTGGGGTCCTGGGGGGCGGCGCTCCAGCGGGCCAGTTCGGCGCGGCCCGCCGGCAGGACCTCGTAGCTCTTCTTCTGGCCGCGGACGGGCTGCTCGGACGCGAGCGCGCGGATCAGCCCGTCCGCCTCCAGCTTTCCCAGCTCGCGATAGATCTGCTGATGCGTCGCCGACCAGAAGTAGCCGATCGACTTGTCGAAGCGACGGGTCAGCTCCAGCCCCGAGGACGGCTTTTCGAGCAGGGCGGTGAGGATCGCGTGCGGGAGTGACATGACGTCATCCTAGGGACGGCCCGGGACGGCCCCTACAGGGCCGCCGCGACCTCCGTGCCCTGCTTGATGGCCCGCTTGGCGTCGAGTTCCGCGGCCACGTCCGCGCCGCCGATCAGGTGCGCGCTGCGGCCCGCGGCCACCAGCTCCCGGTACAGGTCGCGGCGCGGCTCCTGGCCGGTGCACAGGACGATGGTGTCGACCTTCAGGACTGTGCTCTCCTCGCCCACCGTGACATGCAGCCCGGCATCGTCGATCCGGTCGTAGCGCACGCCCGGGACCATGCGCACGCCGCGGTGCTTGAGCTCGGTGCGGTGGATCCAGCCGGTGGTCTTGCCAAGGCCCGCGCCGACCTTGGTGGTCTTGCGCTGGAGCAGGTGGACGGTGCGCGGCGGGGCGGGCCGCTCGGGCGCCGCCAGCCCGCCGGGGCCGGCGTACGCCATGTCGACGCCCCAGTGGCGGAAGTACGTCTCGGGGTCCTCGCTCGCCTTGTCGCCGCCGTCGGTGAGGAACTCGGCGACGTCGAAGCCGATGCCGCCCGCGCCGAGGATCGCGACCCGCTCGCCGACCGGCACCCGGTCGCGCAGGACGTCGAGGTAGCCGACGACGCTGGGGTGGTCGACGCCGGGGATGTCCGGGGTGCGCGGGGTGACGCCGGTGGCGACGACGACCTCGTCGTAGCCCTCCAGATCGGTGGCCTCGACGGACGTGTTCAGGCGTACGTCGACACCCCGCGCGTCGAGCTGGTGTCGGAAGTAGCGCAGGGTCTCGTCGAATTCCTGCTTGCCGGGGACCTGGCGGGCGACGTTGAGCTGGCCGCCGATCTCGCCCCCGGCGTCGTACAGGGTGACCTCGTGGCCGCGCTCGGCGGCCGAGACCGCGCAGGCCAGACCGGCCGGGCCCGCGCCCACGACCGCGACCCGCTTGCGCAGCCGGGCCGGCGCCAGGACCAGCTCCGTCTCGTGGCAGGCACGCGGGTTGACCAGGCAGGAGGTGATCTTGCCGCTGAAGGTGTGGTCGAGGCAGGCCTGGTTGCAGCCGATGCAGGTGTTGATGGCCTCGGGCCGGCCCTCGGCGGCCTTCTTCACGAACTCCGGGTCGGCGAGCATCGGGCGGGCCATGGAGACCATGTCCGCGTATCCCCCGGCGAGCAGTTCCTCGGCGAGTTCGGGGGTGTTGATGCGGTTGGTGGTCACCAGCGGGACCGACACCTCGCCCATCAGCCGCTTGGTGACCCAGGTGTACGCGCCGCGCGGAACGGAGGTGGCGATGGTGGGGATGCGGGCCTCGTGCCAGCCGATGCCGGTGTTGATGAGGGTCGCCCCGGCGGCCTCCACGGCCCGGGCGAGGGTGATCACCTCGTCCAGCGTGGAGCCGCCCGGGATCAGGTCCAGCATGGAGAGCCGGTAGACGATGATGAAGTCCTCGCCGACGGCCTCGCGGACCCGGCGCACGATCTCGACCGGGAACCGCATGCGGTTCTCGTACGAGCCGCCCCAGCGGTCGGTGCGACGGTTGGTCGGGGCGGCGATGAACTCGTTGATGAGGTAGCCCTCGGAGCCCATGATCTCGACGCCGTCGTAACCCGCCCGGCGGGCGAGCCGGGCGGTGCGGGTGTAGTCCTCGATGGTCCGCTCGATGTCGGCGTCGGTGAGCTCGCGCGGCGGGAAGGGGCTGATCGGGGCCTGCAGCGGGCTCGGCGCGACGAGGTCCTGGTGGTAGGCGTAGCGGCCGAAGTGCAGGATCTGCAGCGCGATCCGGCCGCCCTCGCGGTGCACGGCGTCGGTGATCTGCCGGTGCTGCTCGGCCTCCGCCTCGGTGGTGAGCTTCGCGCCGCCCTCGTAGGGGCGGCCCTCGTCGTTGGGCGCGATACCGCCGGTGACGATCAGGCCGACGCCGCCGCGCGCCCGCTCCGCGTAGAAGGCGGCCATCCGCTCGAAGCCGTGCTCGGCCTCTTCCAGGCCGACGTGCATGGAGCCCATGAGGACACGGTTGGGCAGCGTGGTGAAGCCCAGGTCGAGCGGGTTCAGCAGATGCGGGTAACGGCTCATCGGGCCCCTCCGTGCGCGGCGTCGTCACCCCTGTTGTAGAGGACCGCGCACGGCTTATGCAACTAGTTGCACAATAGAAGAGACCCAGGTCACCGACTTTCCAGCCGTACGTGCAGCTCGCGCTCCTGATCACCGGAGGAGGTGCTGAGGTCATGCACCGTGAACAGGTCGTCCAAGGTGGAGCGGAAGCGCTCGATCGCCCAGTAGCCGCCCTGCACATCGGCCTCCACGGACGAGGACAGCCGCCCGTCGGGCCGCCGCTCGGCCGGGCGCGGGTCGGAGACGTCGAACGTGCCCAGCCACACCGTCGGCCGGGACTCGTGCCAGTCCTGCGGTACGTCGTCGGAGCACCGGTCCGAGTCGAAGTGCGCGCACAGGGCGTCGAACACGATCCGGGCATCCTCCTTGCTGCATCCGCTCAGTTCCACGGAAACGGATTCCGGGTGCTGTCGCTCAGTGTCCATCGTGGTCACTCCTCTCGAGGCCGTGCAGCGTCACAGCGCGGGTTCCCCCGCGACACCGTGTCGCACTCCCAGAAAAGCACCACATTCCGGGATGCACAGCCCCGAGAGGCCCGGCTCAGCCGCGGGTGAAGCGGTAGGTCTTGCTGTCGGTCAGGATGCAGAAGCCCGGCGACAGGACGATCACCCGCAGGCTGCCGGTACGGCGGTCGTAGTCGACGCCCTCCGTCTCGAAGGTGCCCGAGCAGCGGCTGCGCAGGGGGAGCTGGCGCAGGGCGGTGACCTGGCCGGTGACGTCGGTACTGCCCGGCTGGGCGGACAGGTCGATCCGGAGCAGCGGCTTGGTCACGCCGAACAGGGTCCCGGCCGGGTCGTCCGAGGAGCACAGCAGGGTGGTCGGACCGGAGAAGTCGCAGCCCTGCACGTCCCGTACGGGCCGGTCCAGGCGGACGGTGGAGACCTGCGGGAGGTTGACCGACGGGGAGGTGCTCGGGTTGGCGCCCGGGGTCGGGAAGACGAGCAGCCGGTTCATGGTGCCGTACTCGCCGGCCAGCATCCACTGGCCGGAGGGCGCGACGGCGACCCAGGAGTTGTTCAGCGCCTCTCCGGGGCCGAGCGTGTGCACGTACTCCGACCAGGCGCCGCCCGGTGCCTGCACCCGGAACATCTTCGCGGTGCCGGAGTCGGCCTGGTACGGCTCGATGTAATAGCCGTCGCGGGTGGCGTCCGGGTCGCCGACGTGGTTCCAGCCCCGGCTGCTCACGCCCAAGGGGATGGTGCCGATACCGGTGTAGCGGTTGGGACTGCCGGCCGGGACCTCCACGGAGGCCAGACCCTGGCTCTCGGTCAGCGGGTCGGCGCGGTCGGAGCCGACCTCGGTCCAGGTCTCGGCGGCGGACGCGGGCGGGGCGGCGGACAGGACGGCGGCGGCACTGGCGAGGGCGACGAGTCCGGTCAGGACGGCGTGACAACGTTGCCGGGCATGCAGGGGCATGGGCCGACTCCTCGATCGGGGGGGTGGGGTGCGGGTGCTCGGCGGACAGTGTGGCGCGCCGAGATGGTCATGTACAGACCAACAGCGGAACGGCAGTGGTCGTCTTCGTGGCGCTCGCCCGGACGCCCGGCCCCGTGTTGAGGGATGGTGGAGGTGAGCGACGCGAGAGGTCGCGGAGACGGTTGAGCGCGGTACAACTGGCGGAGTCGGCACGGGGGACGGCGTGCCGCGTGAAAGGGCGAAGGCGGTGCGTGGGATGACTGCAGCCGGATCTCCCGTGGCCCGGGACGACGAACCGCCACCGGGCGAGGAGCCCACGCGCGCCGCGGTGCCCCTGGCCGGGGGTGACGAGGCGGTGCGGGCCGTTACGCCATCCCTGGCAGGGGGTGACGAGGCGGTACGGGCCCCTGCGCCACCCGCGGGCGGGAGCGACGAGCCGGTGGGCGCCGCGCGACCCGGGGACCGCGGCGACGAGCCGGTGCCGGATGACGAGCCCGTGCCCGCACCCACGCCGCCCCTGGCCGGAGGCGACAAGCCCGCGCACGCGCCCACGCCAACCGCGGCCGGGGGTGACGAACCGGTACCGGATGACGAGCCCGTGCGCGCCGCCGCGCGACTCATGGGGCGCGGCGGCGAGCCGGTAGCGGGTGACCAGCCCGCGCACACCCCCACGCCACCCCCGGCCGGAGGCGACAAGCCCGTGCACACCCCCACACCACCCCCGGCCCGGGGCGACCAGCCCGCGCACGCCGCCGACCCACCCCCGGCCGGAGGCGACAAGCCCGCTCCCCCGGCCGGCGATGAACCCGTGCGGGGACCCGTGCGGCCCACCGGGCTGCTCGATGTGCTGGGCGTGGCCTCCGTCGTCCTGGACACCGACGGCCGGATCGTGCTGTGGAGTCCCCAGGCCGAGCAGCTCTTCGGCTACTCCGCACAGGAGGCGCTGGGCCGGTCCGCCGCCCGGCTGATGATCCACGAACAGCACTACGACCTGGTGGTGAAGCTGTTCGCCGATGTCCTGGAGACCGGCGAGAGCTGGGCCGGGGCCTTTCCGATCCGGCACAAGGACGGCAGCACCCGGCTGGTGGAGTTCCGCAACCAGCGGCTGCTGGACGACCTGGGTGACGTCTACGCGCTCGGTCTGGCCGCCGACCAGTCGACCGTGCGGCGACTGGAGCGGGACGTCGCGCTGTCCACCCGGATGGTCGCGCAGTCGCCGACCGGACTCGCCGTCCTCGACACCGATCTGCGGTTCGTCTCCGTCAATCCCGCGCTGGAGCGGATCAACGGCATGCCGGCCGAGGCGCATCTGGGCCGTACCGTCCCCGAGGTCCTGCCCGACCTGGACACCGACGCCCTGGAGTCCGCGGTGCGGCGGGTGCTGGACAGCGGGGCGGCGCTGGTCGACCAGGCCCTCGTAGGACGCACTCCGGCCGATCCTGACGAGGAGCACGCCTGGTCGGTGTCGCTGTACCGGCTCGAGGACGCGCTCGGCACCGTGCTGGGCGTGACCTGCATGGTCGTGGACATCACCGAGCAGCACCGGGCGCAGACCGAGGCCGAGGCGGCACGCCGGCGCCTCGCGGTGATCGCCGACGCGTCCACCCGTATCGGCACCACCCTCGACCTGGACCGCACGGCACGCGAACTGGCCGATGTCGCCGTCCCCGAGCTCGCCGACATCGCGGCCGTGGACCTGCTGGAGGCGGTGGTGGAGGGCAGACGCAGCATCCTCGGCCCCACCGAACCGGCCGTGATCCGCGCCCTGGCCGTCCAGGCGGAGCATCCGTCGGAGGCGCTCGATGCCGCCGATCCGCCCGGCCAGATCGCGCGGTACGCACCCGACCGGCTGGTCACCGAGTGCGTGCGCACCGGCAGCCCGGTGATGCTGGCCGAGGTCGAGCCCGCGGACCTGCCCCGCATCGCCCGTTCCCCCGAGGCCGCCGAGCAGCTGGCCCGCGCGGGGGTGCACTCCTATCTGGCCGTGCCGCTGATCGCCCGCGGCGAGGTGCTGGGCGCCCTCGACCTGAAGCGGATGACCAACCCCCTGCCCTTCGGGGACGACGACCTGCTGCTGGCCCGGGAGTTGGCGGCCCGCGCTGCCGTACAGATCGACAACGCCCGCTGGTACCAGAACGCCCGCAACACCGCCCTCACCCTCCAGCGCAGTCTGCTGCCGAGCCATCCGCCGATGACGGGCGGCCTGGAGGTCGCCTCCCGCTACCAGCCCGCGGGCGCCACGGCGGAGGTCGGCGGCGACTGGTTCGACGTGATCCCGCTGGACGGCGGCAAGACCGCGCTGGTCGTCGGTGACGTGATGGGCAGCGGGGTGAACGCCGCCGCGACCATGGGCCGGCTGCGGACCGCGACCAACACCCTCGCCTCCCTCGACCTCGACCCCGCCCGGCTGCTGGAACACCTGGACAGGACCACGGAGGGCCTGGACCAGGCCATCGCCACCTGTGTGTACGCGGTCCACGACCCGCAGCTGCGGCAGTGCAGGATCGCCAACGCCGGGCACCTGCCACCGGTCCGCCTGCGCGACGGCCACGCCCCGGAACTGCTCGAACTGCCCACCGGGGCACCACTGGGGGTGGGCGGAGTGGCCTTCTCCACCACCACCGTGTCGCTGGAGCCCGGCGACCGGCTGGTGTTCTACACCGACGGCCTCGTCGAGACCCGCCAACACCCGCTGGACGAACGCCTCGACGCCCTGCTGCGCCTCCTCGACGGCCCCGACCGCCCCCTGGAGGAGGTCTGCGACCTCCTGCTGCGCACACTGCACCAGCCCGACAACTCCGACGACGTCGCCCTGCTCATCGCACGGGTGGCGACGCCGGGTTAGGCCCCGGGCGGCCCTGGGACGGCCAAAGACACCGTGCCGAGCACGACTTGGGCGTACCGCTCCTCGCACACCGCCGGGCGGGCTGTCAGGCCGCCGCGGGTGAAGGCCTCGACGGCGGCCGCGGTCTGCCGCTCGCTCGTCTCGACGAGCAGGCAGCCGCCCGGCGCCAGCCAGCGCGCCGCCTCACCGGCGACCCTGCGCAGCAGGTCCAGGCCGTCGGCGCCGCCGTCGAGGGCGGTCAGCGGCTCGTGGTCACGTGCCTCGGCGGGCAGCAGGGCGACCTCGCCGGTGGGCACGTAGGGGACGTTGGCGGCGAGGATGTCGACACGGCCGCGCAGGGCCGGGGGCAGCGCCCCGAACAGGTCACCGGTGTGGACCTGGCCGCCGTACGCGGCGACGTTACGGCGGGCGCAGCGCACCGCGGCCGGGTCGATGTCGGCGGCGTGCAGGGCGACCGGGCCCAGCGCCGCGGCGAGCACGGCCCCGACGGCGCCTGAGCCGCAGCACAGGTCCACCACCACACGGGCCTCCGGGACTTGGGCGAGGGCCTGCTCGACCAGGAACTCGGTACGGCGGCGGGGGACGAAGACGCCGGGTTCGACGGCGATGCGCAGTCCGCGGAACTCGGCCCAGCCGAGGACCAGTTCGAGGGGTTGGCCGGCCGCACGCCGGTCCACCAGGGCGGCGAGCTCGGGCCCGGAGCCGGCGGTGGTCAGCAGCAACCGTGCCTCGTCCTCGGCGAAGACACAGCCCGCGGCGCGCAACGTGGCGACGACGGCGTCACGGGAGAGGGAAAGGGGAGACAGGAAAGACAAAGGGGGCCTCTCGGAATCCGAAGGGCGCTCCTCGGGTCACCGGCGAACGGCGACGGCACCGACGCGCGGGGAGAGCACCCGACCTGACACTGCGGTAATGGGTCTCACCCCCTCGGTGCGACACGTCCGGGACGCTCCGCGGACGGCCGTCAGCCTACCCAGTGATCTCCGCCGATGTCTGCCGAGTTGTGATGAACGGCGGCTGCCGGGCCACCGACCTCGCGGCGCGCTACGCCCTGGACAAGTCCACCGTGAGCCGCCAGGTGGCCGCCCTGGAGCGCGACGGCCTCATCGGGCGCAGCCTCGACCCGGACGACCACCGGGTGCAGGTGCTGCACCTGGCGGACGCCGGGCGGCGGCTCCTCGCCCAGGTCACCGAGCGGCGGCGGACGGTGGTGCGGGAGCGGCCGGCCGACTGGCCGGACGAGGATCTGGAGCGGTTCGCCGAGTACCTGGTGCGCTACAACGCCGGTTGAGCCGCCGGTTCCAGAAGGTCCTCCGGGACGCGGGTGCCGAGGAAGACGGTGCTGCGGTGCAGACGGAAGCCCAGCGCCTCGTACAGCCGGATCGCGCCGGTGTTGTCCGCGGCTGCCTGCAGGAAGGGCGTCTCGCCGCGCTCCTGGATGCCGTGGGCGACGGCGAGCACCAGCCGTCCGGCCAGGCCCTGGCCCCGGACGGAAGGGTCGGTGCACACCGCGCTGATCTCCGTCCAGCCCGGCGGCCGCAGCCGCTCCCCCGCCATGGCGACCAGGGCACCGTCCCGGCGTATGCCGAGGTAGGTGCCGAGTTCGAGGGTGCGGGCCCGGAACGGTCCCGGGCGGGTGCGGGCGACCAGGTCGAGCATCTCGGGCACGTCGGCCGGGCCGAGGCGGACCGCCTCGGGGTCCGGTGCGCCCGCCACGTCCGGGCCGACGAGCTGCACGCCCTCGGCGCGGAAGACGGTCTCCCAGCCCTCGGGCGCCGGGCCCCGGAAGCCGATCAGCAGGGCCTCGTTGCCGGGACCGGCGAGAGCGGCGATGTCGGCCCAGTCGGCGGGCTCCGGGTCCTCGGGAAGCGCCACCCAGGGCGCCACCTCGGCGGGGTAGCGCAGGACCCGGCCCCGCTGCTCGGCGAGCCGGGCCTGCGGGCCGGTCAGCGCGGTCCAGGCCGGGTTGTCGAGGACCTGCTCGTACGCCTTGGACATCTGCTCCCTCTCTCCTTCGCCGCCACAGAAACCAAGCAAGATCGGCGGGCGGCTATTCCCGCCCGGCCGGACCAGTACGGTTGAATGAGCAACGTACTGATCACGGCCGTCCCGGCGGTCTGGAGGCACCTCCCGCATGAACGTCACCCGAGGCTTCACCGGACGCCCACGCGTCCCCGACCCCGGACTGCCACCCGGCCAGTACGACGCCGGCGACGACTGGCCCGTCCTGTCCGCCGAGGTCACGCCCGATCTCGCGCCCGCAGAGTGGACGTTCCGCGTCGACGGCCTGGTCGACGAACCCCGCACCTGGACCTGGGACGAGGCCCACGCGCTGCCCGGATCGGTCTACGAGGGCGACATCCACTGCGTGACGAGCTGGTCGAAGTTCGGGGTGCGGTTCGGGGGCGTCTCCCTGGACGCCTTCCTCAGTGTGGTCCGGCCCCATGCCTGCGCCACCCATGCCGTGGCCTACTCACACACCGGGTACACCACGAACCTCCCGCTCGCGGACCTCACCGGCGGGCGCGCCTGGATCGCCTGGGAGTACGACGGCCGGCCCCTCGCCCCGGAGCACGGCGGCCCGGCGCGGCTGCTGGTGCCGCATCTGTACTTCTGGAAGAGCGCCAAGTGGATCGCGGGCCTGCGGATCCTCGACCACGACGAGCCGGGCTTCTGGGAGCAGAACGGCTACCACGAGCGGGGCAACCCGTGGGAGGAGCAGCGGTACTCCGGTGACTGAGACCTTCACTCCCCCGACCCGCTTCGCCGTGCCGGGACGTATCGCGGTGAGTCAGCAGACGGCGACGGTGTGGCAGACCGCCACCATCGCCGAGATCCGGCGCGAGACCCCGCGCGCGGCCACCGTCCGGCTCGCGGTGCCCGCCTGGGCGGGGCATCTGCCCGGCCAGCATCTGATGCTGCGGCTGACCGCCGAGGACGGCTACGCGGCCCAGCGCCACTATTCGATCGCGTCCGCGCCCGACGACTCCGGGCGCATCGAGCTGACCCTGGACCATGTCGAGGGCGGCGAGGTCTCCGGCTGGTTCCACACCGTCGCCCGGCCCGGCGACCGGGTCGAGGTCCGCGGACCGGTCAGCGGCTTCTTCGCCTGGCCCGGTGACCGGCCGGCGCTGCTGATCGGCGCCGGATCCGGGGTCGTCCCGCTGATGTCGATGGTCCGCCACCACCGGGCGCGCGGCCTGGACGTGCCGCTGCGGCTGCTGGTGTCGGCGCGCAGCCCCGAGGAGCTGATCTACGCGCGGGAGTACGGCGCGGAGACGACGCCCGTGTTCACGCGGAGCGCGCCGGAGGGCGTGCCGGTCGGACGTGTGTCGGCCGCACATGTGGCGCCGCTCCTGGCCGAGCGGCCGCCTGGTGGGTGGGAGGCCTATGTGTGCGGCTCCAACGGGTTCGCCGAGCACGCCTCGCGGCTGCTCGTGGAGGCGGGCCAGCCGGTCGACCGGATCCGCATCGAGCGCTTCGGCTGACTTCCGCGCGCCTCGGCGGGTACCCGGCCGGCGTGACGAGGACGCGAGCACCCGGCCGGCGCCGCCGGGACAACCCGCTGCGGCTCCGGTCCGATGTCATGGAGGCGTGGGCGCTAGTGGTGGTGGCCGTCCTGCTGTTCCTGGCCGCGCCGCTGGCCGGGGTGGTGGCGGGCTGGTGGGCCCATGACGACGCCCGGGCCACGGCGGCGGCCCAGCGCGCCGACCGCCACCGGATCCGCGCGCAGGTGACCGGCGCGGCGGCCTCGGGATCCCTCCCCACCGTGCAGAGCACCGAGCGCAAGCAACGGGTGACGGTGCGCTGGACGGACCCGGACGGCACGCGCCGCACGGACACGGCCCTGGTCCCGGCCGGCGCCCTCCGCGGTGAGCGGGTCGACGTGTGGCTCGACTCCGCTGGCCGCAGCGTCTCCCCACCGACGACCGGGGCGACGATCTGGCAGCACACCGTGACGATCGGCGTCTGCGCGACGGCCGGTACTGCGGGCCTCGTCCTTCTCGGACACGCCCTGTTCCGCCGCGTCACGACCGCGCACCGGCTCACGGAGTGGGAGCGGGAGTGGGCCCGCGTCGAGCCGCAGTGGAGCCGACGGGACGCCTGAAGAGCGGGCGGTGACCCGACCACCAGGGAGGATGGGCCCGTCGCCGGCGATCTCCCGCCCGGCATGCCCGGCTGCCAACTCGGCCGCCCCGACCAGCACTTCTGCCCTGCGGCCGGGCCGCCGACCGGACTCGCCACGGCGTCGGCACGGGACGCGGACCCCGGGATGATCTGGCGAAAGGTCCGATCACCCCCGTACCGTGTGATCATCCGCAGGCCCTCCTCCCAAAGGCGGTCTTCCATGGCCCTGTTCGACCTTCCGCTCGACGAACTGCGGGAGTACCGCAGTGACTCCGTCGTGCCCGAGGACTTCGACTCCTTCTGGTCCAAGACACTCCAGGAGGCCCGCGCACACGATCTGGACGCCCGCTTCGAGCCGGTCGACACGGGGCTGGCCACGGTGACGGTGTACGACGTGACGTTCGCGGGGTTCGGCGGTCATCCGGTGAAGGGCTGGCTGACGCTGCCCGCGGCTGCTGAGGAACCGGTGCCGCTGGTGGTGGAGTTCGTCGGGTACGGGGGCGGGCGCGGGCTGCCGCACGAGCATCTGCTGTGGGCGTCCACCGGGCGCGCGCACTTCGTGATGGACACCCGCGGCCAGGGCAGCGCCTGGGGCGGTGGCGGCGGTACGGCGGACCCGGTGGGCGGGGCGCCCGCCTACCCCGGCTTCATGACGCGCGGTGTCGACGCACCCGAGAACTACTACTACCGGCGGGTGTTCACGGACGCGGTGCGCGCGGTGGAGGCGGCCCGTTCGCATCCGCTGACGGATGCCTCGCGGACCGTGGCGGTGGGCGCCAGCCAGGGTGGCGGGATCACGATCGCCGTGGGCGGTCTGGTGCCGGACCTGACGGCCGTCGCCCCGGACGTGCCGTTCCTGTGCGACTACCCGCGCGCCGCGACGCTGACCGACCGGCACCCGTACCGCGAGATCGGCCTCTACCTCAAGACGCACCGCGGCCGCGGCGAGGACGTGCTGCGCACGCTCTCCTACTTCGACGGCGTCCACTTCGCCGCCCGCGGCACGGCCCCCGCCCTGTTCTCGGCCGCCCTGGAGGACCAGACCTGCCCGCCCTCAACCGTCTTCGCGGCCTACAACGCCTGGGCGCACGACGACAAGGCGATCGAGGTGTACGAGTTCAACGACCACGAGGGCGGCGGGCCGTATCACGAGGCGGCCAAGATGCGCTGGCTGGGGTCGTACGTCTGACGCGTGCGGTGATCCGTGGGCCGGTTTCGGCCGAACCGGCCCGACGGCCTTCCCTGCTGGTTTAGACCAATGGTAGATCTGGTGGCGCAATGAGTCGGCATGGCTACGGCACGTCACCAACAGGAGGGCGCGGCATGGCCCGCACCGCCCCGCACGACCACTCGCTCACCGAGGCACAGCCCCTCTACTGGCGGATCGCGACGCAGTTGCTCGGCGAGCTGCGCGACGGCACGATCCCGCCCGGCGAACGGCTGCCGGGCGAGCGGCACTTGGCCCGGCACTTCGGGGTCAGCAGGGAGACCGTACGGCAGGCGCTGGAGGTGCTGCGGCACGACGGCCTGGTCGCCACCGACCGGCGCGGCAGCCACGCCACACTGCCCGGTCTGCCGGTCGAGAATCCCGCGGCGCTCACCTTCCCGGTCGGCGCCCGGGCGGCCGATCCGGGCGCCGTCGACCGGGCGACGGTGGCGTGGGAGACGCCCCCGCCGGGCCACGCCGAGGCCCTGGGCCTGGCCCCGCACCGCCGGACCCTCGTGCACCGCTACGAGTCCGCGGGCGCCGACGGGGGCGGCCGCCGCATGGCCGTCACGTCCTTCTCCGACGTGGCCGTGGCCGAGGTGGCGGAACTGGCCCGCTACCGGGACCGCGCCGACGGCTCCACCTCGGCCCAACTGCACCGCGCCTACGACTGGATGCGCAAGGCGGGCCTGGACCTTCACCACCGGGACTCCATCACCCCGCTCGCGGGCGCGGCGTCGGTACGGGTCACGCGACGCGTGCACGACCAGTACGCCCGTCCGCTGGAGATCACCGAACTGGTCGTGGACGCCCGACAGGACGCGCTGGTCTACGAGTTCACGCTGCCGGCGGCCGTCTGAGCAGGATCGCCCGTCACGTCGGCCGGCGCGCCACGATCATTCGGACCCTCGGGCTCCCGTCCCGCCGCCGGCCGAACTCGGGCAGGGGCTCCAGGGTGACGGAGAATCCGGCGCGCCCCAGCTCCGGGACCACCTCGCCCAGCCGGAACGCCCGGTAGTACATGACGAACGGCGGGCGCCACACGGCGTTGCGGACCCGCATCACCGCGTCGAAGCCGAGCAGCGTCCAGTACGCCCGCGATCCGGGGCCGGGCGGGGCGACGACCGGGAAGACGAACGCCCCGCCGGGCCGCAGGACGGAGCGCACCTGGGCGAACAGGCCCGGCAGTTCGCGGGGCAGGAAGTGTCCGAAGGCGCCGAAGCTCACCGCGAGGTCGAAGGCGGGCGCGAACGGCAGGGCGCGGGCGTCGGCGCGGACGTAGGACACCGGCGGCGCGGCGGCGGGGCGGGGGCGCTCGCGGGCGACGGTGAGCATGCCCGCGCTGAAGTCGAGGCCGACGACTGCGCGGCGGCACACGCGCGTGAGGACGTCGGTCCCGGCGCCGGTGCCGCAGCACAGGTCGAGCCCGGTGCCGAAGGGCCCTTTGCGCTCCAGTGCCGCGGCGACGGCGTCGAGCACCGAGTCCGGGGTGCGGAAGGGGGTGTGGTCGAACTTCGGGGCGAGCAGGTCGTAGCCGCGTTCGACGGACGACAGCGCCTGGACGGCGAGTTCGCGCAGGGAGGGGCCTTCGGGGCTGAACATCCGCGTCAGCCTAGAGGACTCCGCTGCTTCAGTACGGCGAGAACGCGCTCGCACCAGCCCACGTTGCCGCGCTCGTAGTCGATGCCGGCGAGCAGGGTGAGATAGGGCCCGACGCGGTCGCTCACGCGCAGGTACTCCTCCTCGGACCGCCCGGCCAGCAGCCGTTCGCGCACCCGCTCGTAGCGGGCGAGTTTGCCCTGGGACCAGCTCATCCGCTCCTCGATCAGCGCGCGGGCGGGGCCGGGGTCCGCGTCGTCCAGGGCCTGGATCTTGATCATGAGTTCGTCGCGCAGGGCCGCCGGGCGGCGCACCGGCTCGGCGGCGAAGGAGCCCAGCTCCTCCCGGCCCGCCTCGGTGAGGGTGAACATCCGTTTGTTGGGCCGCCGTTCCTGCTGCACCACCCGGGCCTCGATCAGGCCGTCCTGTGTCAGGCGCTCCAGCTCCCGGTAGAGCTGCTGGGGGGTCGAGGCCCAGAAGTTCGCGAAGGACACGTCGAACACCTTGGACAGCTCGTATCCCGACGCCTCCCCCTCCAGGAGGGCGGCGAGGACGGCGTACTTCAGCGACATATGGACAACGCTAGCAGGGGGTGACTAATCTCTTCTGCACCTACTCAAAAAATTGACCATGGAGGCCGCGATGAAGGCGTTCCGCGAGGCGATCGAGGCATGGGACCTCGACGCCGCCGAGGCACTGCTGGCCGAGGACGTCGTCTTCACCAGCCCGGTGGTGTTCAAGCCGTACCCCGGCAAGGCGCTCACGGCCGCGATCCTGCGCGGGGTGGCGCGGGTCTTCGAGGACTTCCGCTACATCCGGGAGATCGACGACGCGGGCGGCCGGGACCACGCGCTGGTCTTCACCGCGCGCGTGGGCGACCGCGAGATCCAGGGCTGCGACTTCCTCCACGTCAACGAGGACGGCCTGATCGACGAGTTCACCGTCATGGTCCGCCCCCTGTCGGCCGCCCAGGCGCTCCAGGCCGCCATGGCCGCGCAGTTCGAGCAGATCGCCAAGGACGCGGAGGCACGTTCCGTCTGAGCCTCAGCCCTGGGGCCGACCGGCTTTTCCGCCGCCCTCGCCGTCCGCCACGCGCGGAACAGGCGAGGGCGGCGCCGCGTTGACGCAAGCAGGAGTGGCCGCCCCGCGGCTTGCTGGTTCGGCCGCGCCTCCCCCTGCTCCACGCAACCCTCGCCAGGCGCTGAACCGGCGTGGTACCGTCCCGTCAGCACTTGTGCACGCCCTGTCCAGGGCGCCGGTGCCAGTTCTCCTTCAGCCGGCCGGTGTCGTACCGGCCTCCTCGCCACCTCGTGACCAGCGGTTCCGTCGTACCCGAGGTGCTGTTTCCCGCCGCCCGGAGGCGCTTCGTCCGCCCCGTTCTCGCGGCTCCCCCTTCCTCGCATGTCCCATGCCGTACGTCCGTGAAAGGACACCCATCATGACCACCACACTCGAACCCCCCGTACAGCAGACCGCCCCGCAGACCGTCACCGGTGTGCTCGACATCGACGCAGGCGGGAAGGGGTTTCTGCGCGCCGGAAGCCTGCTCGCCGCCTCCTCCGACCTCCAGGTCTCCCCCGCCCTGATCCGCCGTCACGGCCTGCGCAAGGGCGACCTCGTCGAAGGCGTACGGGGCGACCGGCGGACCCTCACCGAGGTCGCCCGCGTCAACGGCCGCGCCCCCGAACGCGACCGCCGGAACTTCGGCGACCTGACGCCGCTGCACCCGAGCGAGCGGCTCCGGCTCGAACACCCGGCGGCCGGGCTCACCGGGCGCGTCGCCGACCTGATCGCCCCCGTCGGCAAGGGCCAGCGCGGGCTGATCGTCGCCCCGCCCAAGACCGGCAAGACGGTCCTGCTCCAGCAGATCGCCGCCGCGGTCGCCGGCAACCACCCCGAGGCCCGCCTGATGGTGGTGCTGCTCGACGAACGCCCCGAGGAAGTCACCGACATGCGGCGCTCCGTGCGCGGCGAGGTGTACGCCTCGACGTTCGACCGGGCGCCCAAGGACCACATCGCGCTCGCCGACCTCGTCATCGAGCGGGCCAAGCGGCTCGTCGAGGCGGGCGAGGACGTGGTGATCCTGCTCGACTCGCTGACCCGGCTGTGCCGGGCGCACAACAACGCGGCCGCCGCCGGTGGCCGCACCCTCAGCGGCGGCGTCGACGCTTCCGCGCTGATCGGCCCCAAGCGCTTCTTCGGCGCCGCCCGCGCGGCCGAGGAGGGCGGCTCGCTCACCATCCTCGCCACCGCCCTGGTCGAGACCGGCTCACGCGCCGACGACTACTTCTTCGAGGAGCTCAAGGGCACCGGCAACATGGAGCTGCGGCTCAGCCGCGACCTCGCCTTCCGCCGCGTCTTCCCGGCCGTCGACCTCAACCCCTCCGGCACCCGCCGCGAGGAACTGCTCCTGAGCCCGGCCGAGTTGACCGCCGTGCGCGGTCTGCGCCGGGTCCTCCAGGGCAAGGACGCCCTGGACACCCTCCTGCAGCGGATGCGCGAGACCCCGGACAACGCGACCTTCCTGCGCCGGATCCAGCCGACGCTGCCCGCGGATCCCGCCTGACCGACCCGGACCGCGTGCGGCATCCGGGTGCTCGCGGGCGACGCTCCGTCCGGGCAGCGCGGTGTGTCGCCGAGCGCTTTCTACGTTGATCATATGAAGATCGGATTCTCTTACCGGGTGACCGTCTCGGCCTGCGTGCTCTGTGTGGCGGGCCTGTGGGGGCTCACGCCCACCGCGGCGGCCGACCGGGGCGACACGGGCCCCGCCGCGGCGGCCGACCGGGGCGACGCCGGCCCCGGTGGGACGGAGCGGGGTCGGGGGGTGGCGGTTCCGCCGGCGTCGTTGCTGCACCGTCCCGGTACGCAGGTGCGGCTGCGCGCGGGGGCGCCCCGGGTGCCCCGGGTCTCGGCGCTGTCGTGGGTGGTCGCCGACGCCGGTACCGGTGAGGTGCTCGCCGCGCACGACGCGCACCGCAGACTGCCGCCCGCCAGCACCCTCAAGGCGCTCTTCGCCCTCACCCTGCTGCCCGCCCTGCCCGGCGGGATCCGGCACACGGTCGACGAGGAGGAGCTGGCGGGCGTCGGTGCGGGCAGCAGCCTGGTCGGGGTCGCCGAGGGGCGCACCTACCGGGTCACCGATCTGTGGAACGGGGTGTTCCTCAACTCCGGGAACGACGCCGTGCACGTCCTTGCGCGGCTGACCGGCGGCTGGCGCGCCACGGCCGCCCGGATGCAGGCCAAGGCCCGGGCGCTCGGCGCCCTCGACACCCGGGTGCTGTCGCCGGACGGCTACGACACACCGGGCCAGGTGTCCTCGGCGTACGACCTCGCGGTGTTCGGCCGGGCGGGGCTGCGCAACAAGGACTTCGCGCGGTACTGCGCCACAGTCGAGGCCAGGTTCCCGGGCCGCGGCGGATGGTCGTACCCCATCCGCAACACCAACCGGCTGCTGACCGGCGCCGACGGCGTCGCCCCCTACCCCGGCCTGATCGGCGTCAAGAACGGCTACACCAGCCGGGCCGGCCACACGCTGGTGTCGGCCGCCCGGAAGGGGAACCGGACCCTCGTCGTCACGGTGATGAACCCTCAGTACGGCGGCGGACTGGCCGTCTACGAGGAGGCCCGGGAGCTGCTGGACTGGGGTTTCGCCGCGGCGGGCCGGGTGGAACCGGTGGGCTCGCTGGACGCGCTGCGGGCCAGGCCCCGGCCGGGGCCCGAGCCGGTGTCCGCAGGGGCCGTCGCGGCGCCGGCGGAGGCGGGCCCGGGCTGGGCCGAGGCCGGACTGGTGGCGGCCGCCGCCGTGCTCGGCGCCGGGGCCGTCGCGGTCGCCCTGCGGCTAAGGAAGGGCCGAACTGCGGGGAGTTGACCCACCGGCAGCCACAGCAGCAGCCCCAGCGTGATCCAGACGTAGGCGTTGGAGCCGAGGAAACCGTCGATGCCGGAGGCGTCGTCGAACCACAGCCACACCACGCTCGTGCACAGCACCGCGTACAGGGTGCCCGCGATGCGCGGGTGCCCGGCGCGGATCAGCACGGCGAACGAGGGCAGCAGCCACACCAGATGGTGCACCCAGGTGATGGGGCTGACCAGACACGCCGTCAGGCCCGTCAGGGCGAAGGCCGCGATCCACTCCCCCGCGGCGACCGCCCGGCTCGCCCGCCACGCCCACACGCACAGCACCAGCAGCACGGCGACCGCCCACAGCGCGCGGTCCGGTGCGCCGAGCCGGGCCAGGACACCTTGCAGGGACTGGTTGGAGACGTACTCCAGGCGGCCGATACGGGTGGTGTCCCACAGGGCCCGGGTCCAGTAGAAGCGCGAGGCGTCCGGGGCCACCCAGGCCGCCAGGGCCGTCGCTCCGAGGGCCACGGCCGTGGCGACCGCGGCCGCCCGCCACCGGCGGGCCAGCAGGAGCAGGCCGATGAAGACGGCGGGCGTGAGTTTGATCGCGGCGGCCAGCCCGATGCCGTAGCCCGCCCGGCGCCCCCGTCCGGTGGCCAGGAGCCAGGCGTCCGTCAGCACCAGGGCGAGCAGCACCACGTTGACCTGGCCGAAGCTGAACGTGTCGCGCAGCGGCTCGAACAGGGCGAGCGCGCAGACGCCGAGCACGCAGCCGAACCAGCCGTGCCGCCGCCAGTCCCGTCCGGCCAGGATGCGCACCACCACGGCCAGCGCCGCAAGGTTGAGCAGCAGAGTGACGACGACGGCGGCGGGCAGGTCCAGCAGGGCCATGGGCAGCATGACGACGGCGGCGAACGGCGGGTAGGTGAAGCCGTACGTCGTGCCGGGGACCAGGTAGTCGTAGATGCGTCCGCCGTGGTGGATCCAGCTGTCCACGGTGCCGTGGTAGACGCGCAGGTCGAACCAGTCGCGCAACAGCGGCACGGTCGCGGTGAACACCGTCACGGCGGCGACGAGGAGCAGCGCGAGCGGCAGCCGTCCGCGGTCGGAGCGGGGCAGTCTCATGCGGTACGCCCCCGGCCCGGCGCGAGTTCCGCCTGGTGGGCCTGGAACAGCACGACCACCGCGAGCACCCCGCCGGAGACGGCCAGCACCAACTGGCCGGTGTCCGCCGGGCCCCCGCTGGGCAGGGTGGCGAGCGCCAGTACGCCCGTCACGGCCGCCACCCGGTGCCGCACCGAGGCGCTGGGCGCCGCGGCAGCGATGAGGAACAGGCCCCACAGGGCGTACCAGGGGCGGATCGCGGGACCGAGGGCGGCCACGGCGGCGAGGCTCAGGCCGAGCGCGTACACCGGGCGCGGTCTCAGCCGCAGCCAGATGACCGCGACGGCGACCACGGCCGCGGCGACCCCGAGCGCGTGCCACGCGGGCACGGCCAGGGGTGCCAGGTCGCTGCCGAGCCCTTCCAGGAGAGCGCGGGTGGCGCGGCCGAGGAGGCTGGTGAGCGCCCAGTTGTGCGGCGAGACCGGGGTGTCGAGGGCGCCGATCCAGCCGTATCCGGTACCGGCGACGGCGGTCGCTGCGACCGTCGTGGCGGCGGTGGCCGCCGCGGTCGTCAGCACGGCCCGGGCCGGCGGGCGGCCCGCCCGCACCTGGAGGACGACGACGGCGGCCAGGCCGAGCACCGCGGGCGCCTTGACCAGGGCGGCGAGGGTGACGAGTACGGCGCCCAGGACCGGCCACCGGCCGAGCGCGGCGACCAGGCCGAGCCCGAGCAGGCCGAGCATGACGGCGTCGTTGTGGGCCCCGGCGATCAGGTGCAGCAGGACCAGCGGGTTGAGCGCGCCGAGCCACAGGGCGGCGGCCGGATCGGCGCCGCTGTGCCGGGCCAGAGGGGGCAGGGCGGCCGCCATCAGGGCCACCCCGAGGAGGGCGACGAGCCGCATCCCGAAGAGCCCCGCGGGGAGTTCACCGCTGGTCAGCGCCGACAGCCCGGAGGCCAGGGCGAGGAAGACCGGGCCGTACGGCGCTCCCGTGTGCTGCCACAGCGGGGCGACCTCGTCGGCGAGCGGACCGCCGAGCCGGGACGGCCCGTGGGTGTAGACGTCGAGGTGGGCTTCCACCATGGCGCCCTGCGCGAGATAGCTGTACACGTCCCGGCTGAACAGCGGCGGGGCGAGCAGCAGCGGGGCCGCCCACACGGCGAGGGTGACCAGCAGGGCGCGGGGTGCCGGCGGTCCGTCGCCGAGCAGGAGACGGCCCAGCAGTGCCCAGGCCGCTATCAGCAGGACGACGCCGAAGTACACACCGATCAGGCCGAGGGCGGCCTCGGCGGAGGAAGGGGCGAGGAGGTCCCGGACGGGCAGTGCTCCGGCGGTGCCGCCGCCTGCCGCGAGGAAGGCGGTACCGGCCAGTCCGAGCACCTGGCAGCGGCGGAGATCGACGGGAAAAGCCGTGGCCAACACGCGGTCAGCGTGTCAACGTCGGGTGGCCGGAAATCGACGCGGTTCCCTCCGGTGGGAAGCCGACGTGTGTCCGGCGCGTGGCAGCCTGGCCACCGACCGGAGGAGGCGGCGCATGGCCGATGTCCTGGAACTCTTCTGCTACCCCGTCAAGGGCTGCGCGGGTACGTCGGTGAGTGACGCGCTCCTCACCCCGGCGGGGCCGGCGCACGACCGCAGCTTCATGGTCATCGGCGAGGACGGTGTCCACCGCACCCAGCGCCGCCATCCCCGCCTCGCTCTGATCCGGCCCTCCGTCAGCGCCGACGGCAGCCGGCTCACCCTCGACGCGCGCGGCTCGACCGTGCACATCGACGTCACCACCTCCGCGCCGCGACGCGACGTCGACCTGTTCGGCGAGGCCTTCCAAGGGATCGACCAGGGCGACGAAGTCGCCGACTGGCTCTCGGAGGTGCTCGGCACCCCCAGCCGTCTGGTCCGGGTGCCTCCGGAACATGACCGGATCGCCGACGGCTGGACGCCGGGCCCGTCGGGCTACGCCGACAGCAGCGCCGTGCACCTGCTGACCCGGTCCTCCCTCGCCCTGCTCGACCAGCGGCTGCCCGAGCCGCTGCCGATGAACCGCTTCCGGCCGAACATCGTCGTCGGCGGCGACGGTTGGGCGGCCGATCCTCATGCCGAGGACCGCGCGCGCCGCATCACGATCGGCGGGACCGAACTCGGTTACGCCAAGCTCGCGGTGCGCTGCGCGGTCACCCTCGTCGACCAGGAGACCGGCGCCCGGCAGGGCAAGGAACCGCTGCGCACGCTCGCGGCCTACCGGCGCGCGGCGAGCGGAGGAGTGGTGTTCGGCGCCAAGTTCTCCGTGCTGCGGCCGGGAAAGCTGTCCGTCGGCGACGAGGTGGTCGTCCAGGAGTGGGGCGACGCCGAACGGTAGGCCCCGCTCACCGGAAGCGGGAGCTGGGTACCGGGCCCGAGGACGGCAGGTGGGCGCGGTCGCCCTGGAGCCAGGTGTCGCGTACGGCCGTCACGAACCGCGTGAACCGTTCGTCCGGGTCCGCGGGCGACTCGCCGTCCCCCTCGTCCGGGGCCGGGTCGGCGGCGACGATGTCCGCGGCGATCTCGGACTCGGGGCGGGCGTCGGCGGCGGTGCGCTCCACTCCGCCGTCCTGCGCCTGCTGGAGCACTCCGTCCCAGGGTGCTGTCGCCGACTGGTGGAGCAGGGTGACGCTGTCGGCGGTGACGGCCGGCGGGTCGGTCCAGCAACTGGCGTGCTCGTGCAGGATCTGGCCGGGCGTCCGCTCGAAGAGATGGCCGATGATCTCGGGGCGCACCTCGTTCAGGTCGTACGCCACGACCACGGTGTCCGCCCGCTCGGGGGCGAAGGGCAGTGCCGGAAGTCCGAGCACCTCGGCCACGGCCAGGCCCAGGATCCGGCTGCCGCGGTCGGGCAGCAGGGACACCGACGTGGGCCGTGCGCCGGCGGCGGCCAGCACCGTCCTCAGCCGGAGCAGGCCGTGCAGGCACTGGTCGTAGGTGTCCTGGAGCCAGGCGTACCGCCCCGTCATGCCCGCGTCGAAACCGTAGGGGGACAGCGTGCCGAGGACGGTGCCGCCCAGGACGTACTGCCAGCCCCGCAGATCCGAGCGGTCCAGCGCGCCGCCCGTCTCCACGCTCGCCGCGCGCTCCAGCATGCGGCGCTGACGGGCCTGCGCGGACAGCCACTGCTCGTCCTCCGGGTCCGTGAGCAGCGCGTGCTGACGGCGGGCCAGGGCGAGGTCGCCGGACATGAGGGCGTTGTGGACCAGGAGATAGCGGTCCGGCCAGGCGTCGAGGGTGCTTTCGTGCGCGGCCAGTACCTGTACGGCCTCGCCGTGCCGCTCCTCGCCCTCGTAGGCGGAGACCAGCTCGCGCAGCGCCGCCTTGGAGTCCGGCACCAGGCGCAGGGCCTCGCGCAGGGCGGGTATCGCCAGATGGGCGACGCCGCGCTCCACGCACGCGTACCCGAAGTCGTAGAGCTCCTGCGGCCGGTCGGGACGGGAGGCGAGGGCCTCGGCCGCTTGCCGGAGGTCGTCGAACCCGGCGGAACCGGCCGCCCGGGCGATGACGAGGGCCAGCTCGCCGAGGGGCAGTTCGTCCGTGCCGGACCGCAGGTGGCGCAGGGCGCCGGGGACGTCCCCGGCGTCCAGGGACTCCCAGGCCTTGAGGAGTTCGGGGGACTTCGGGCGACGAGACTTGCGCGAGAACATGAGGGCGATCTTCGCCCGGGGCGGGGCAGGGTCTCAACCGGATTAGGCGCCGCGCGCCCGCTCAGCGGTTCAGACCCTGCTCCCCCGTGCGACCGCGTGCTCCGCGATACGAGCCCGGCTCACCCACGCGCCCGCCCGCCCGCTACAGCGATCCCCACCCCGCCCACCCACGCACCCGCCCGCTCAGCGGTTCAAACCCAGCCCACCCACGCACCCGCCCGCTCAGCGGTTCAAACCCAGCCCACCCACGCACCCGCCCGCTCAGCGGTTCAAGCCGAGTTCGCCCGCGCGCATCCCGGCCTGGAAGCGGGACCCGGCGTCGAGGGTGTCGAGCAGTTCGGCGACCCGGCGTCGGTAGGTGCGCAGGGACATACCGAGTTCGCGCGCCGCGGTCACGTCGGTGACGCCCGAGCCCAGCGCGCGCAGGACCGTCCGGCTCCCCGCGTCGAGCCGGGGCCGCTCCGCGCGCAGGAACTCCTCAAGACCGGTGGCGGCCTCCCAGGCGGCCTCGTACAGCGCGTGGACGCCGCCGACCAGCGTGGGCGCGCTGGTCACGGTGTACTCACGGCCGCCGGGGGTGCCGGCCCCGGCGAGGATCGCGTACTGCCGGTCGATGATGATCGTCTCGTGCGGCAGAGCGGCGGCGGCGATCCGTACCTGGCCGCCCTCGGCGACGATGTCGCCCAGGTGCGCGCGGCTGTGCTCGTCGGCCAGCGCGGCGGGGCTGTACAGCTTGCGCACCCGCAGGGTGCCGCTGCGTCGGACCCGGTCCCGGGCCGCCTGCCGGGCGCCGTGGTGCGGCCAGGTGCCGAGGTCGCGGGCGGCGCAGACGAACTCCTCGCGAACCGCGGAGAACAGGTGCGCGGTGCGGGCGAGCAGCTCCAGGTCGCCGTGGATCGTCACGATCTCTGCCACGCGCTCATTCTGCCCGATGGCAGCAAGCTGCCACGGGCTCGCGGCACCGACGCCCCGCCTCCCAAGCTGGGTTCATGAGCGATGACTTCCGCCTCGGCGGCGACCTGTTGATCAACCGGATGGGCTTCGGAGCCATGCGCCTGCCCACGAACTCCTTCCACGGCCCGGCCCGCGATCCCGAAGCCGGCCGGGCCGTCCTGCGCCGAGCAGTCGAACTCGGCGTCGACCACATCGACACCGCCGCCTTCTACACCAGCGGCGACGGCACGGTCCGGGCCAACACCCTGATCCGTGAAGCCCTTCACCCCTACCCCGGCGGCCTGGTCATCGCGACCAAGGTCGGCCCCGTCTTCACCGCCGACGGGGGCCTGGCCGCCACGTCCGACCCTGGTGCCCTGCGCGCACTGGTCGAGGAGAATGTCACCGGACTCGGCCTGGACCGCCTCGACTTGGTCTATCTGCGCATCGGCGGCCTCGCACCCCCGCCGCGCGGTGAGTCGGTCGCCGCGCGCTTCACCGCGCTGGCCGCGCTGCGGGAGGAAGGGCTGATCCGCCACCTCGGCCTGAGCCATGTGGACGCCGCCCATCTCGCCGAGGCCCGAGCCATCGCGCCCGTCGCCGCGGTGCAGAACCACTTCCACGCCGCCCGGCGCGACGACACCGAGGTGCTGGCCGCCTGCGAGCGGGCGGGCATCGCCTATGTGCCGTTCTTCCCCCTGGGTGGTGGCGTGAGCGACCTCAACGGGGAGCGCATGGCCAGGGTCGCCGGCCGGCACGGGGCCACGGTTCCGCAGATCGCCCTGGCCTGGCTGCTCGCCCGCTCCCCCGTCACCCTGGCCATCCCCGGCACCGGCTCCCTCGCCCACCTGGAGGAGAACACCGCGGCCGGATCGATCGTCCTCGCCGAGGAAGACCTGGCCGACCTGGCGGCACAGCGGACCGCGCCGGTCAGAACACCGACAGCCCCGTCAGCGTCGTGAAGCGGTCCAGCGCCGCGACGCCCGCCACCGAGTTGCCGCGCTCGTCGAGGCCCGGGCTCCATACGCACAGCGTGCAGCGCCCGGGCACGACGGCGATGATGCCGCCGCCCACCCCGCTCTTGCCGGGCAGGCCCACGCGGTAGGCGAAGTCGCCCGCCGCGTCGTACGTCCCGCAGGTCAGCATCACGGCGTTGACCTGCTTGGCCTGGCTGCGGGTCAGCAGCCGGGAGCCGTCGGCGCGGACGCCGTGCCGGGCGAGGAAGCCGGTGGCCAGGGCAAGGGCGGCGCAGGAGGCGCGGATCGAGCACTGGCGGAAGTACTGGTCGAGCAGGGCCGGTACGGGGTTGTCGATGTTGCCGTAGGAGGCCATGAAGTGGGCCAGGGCGGCGTTGCGGTCGCCGTGCGCGGCCTCGGAGGCGGCGACGTCCGTGTCGAAGTCCAGCGTCGGGTCGCCGCTCTCCGCGCGCAGGAAGGACAGGAGTTCGCCCGCCGCGTCGCCGGTACGGGTCTGGAGGCGATCGGTGACGACGAGGGCGCCGGCGTTGATGAACGGGTTGCGCGGGATGCCGTTCTCGTACTCCAGCTGCACCAGCGAGTTGAAGGGGTTGCCGGAGGGCTCTCGGCCCACGTGCTCCCACAGTTCGTCACCCTCGCGGGCCAGGTCCAGGGCGAGGGTGAAGACCTTGGTGATGGACTGGGTGGAGAAGGGTCGGCGCCACTCCCCCACCCCGTACACCGTGCCGTCGAGTTCGGCGACGGCCATGCCGAAACTGCGCGGGTCGCAGGCCGCGAGCGCCGGGATGTAGTCGGCGGCGCGGCCGCGGCCCGGGGTGCGCCCGATCTCGTCGGCGATGCGCTCCAGGACCGGCTGGAAGGTCTGGGACGAGGGTGCAACGCTCATGATCACCATTGTGCCTCCGGGTCGGTCGACGAGGCCGGGGCGGCCGTACCGGACGTCAGTCAGCCGGCCGCGGCGGGCAGGGGGCGCCGGCCGGGGGGCGCAGCGAGTTCGGACTGACGCCGAAGCTCGCGGCCCGGGCAGGCCGACCGCGGTCTCCTGCGACACCGGCTCGGGGAGCCGCCCGACCGGCCGCACACGGCCCGCACCCACACGCCCCCAGAGGCGACGGCCACACACGGCCCGCACCCGCACGCCCCAGAAGCGACGGCCACACACGGCCCGCACACCTCACCCGCACGCCCCAGAAGCGAGCCGCGTCCCTAGGCGCACGGCGCGACAGCGACCGGCTCCAGGGACCGCACCGGCCGCACACACCCCACCGCCCGGCCGCCCCCGAGAAGCGCCTCGCCCTGGAACTCGGTGAGGAGCGACGGATCGACCCCGGCCCGCGCGAGCGCCGCCGCCGCGACCGGGACCCGCGCCCGGTTCGCCCCGTCGGAGATCTTCACGGCGACCGCCCGCCCGTCGGGCAGTGCGGCGACCTGCACGCCCTCGAAGCCGTCCTTCGCCAGCAGCCCCGGCACGGCCCGCATCAGCGCCGCCACGTCCCGCCCGCTGCCGGAGGCCATCTCCGCGTGCTCCCGCATGGCGTCGGCGACCCGTGCCTCGGGCGTACCCGGCGCGGCGGCCGTGATCCGGGCCGCGGCCCGGGCCAGCCCGTGCAGCGAGACGGAGAACAGCGGAGCCCCGCAGCCGTCCACCGTCACCTGCGCGATGCGCTGGCCGGTGAGGTCCTCGACGATCTCGGCGATCGCCTGCTGAAGCGGGTGCCCAGGGTCGAGGTATCCCTCCAGCGGCCACCCGTTCAACCGGCAGGTGTACAGCATCGCCGCGTGCTTGCCGGAGCAGTTCTGGGCCAGGCGCGAGGGCAGCCGCCCCTCCCGTACCCAGGCGTCGCGGACCACCGGGTCGAACGGCATGTCCGGCACGTTGCGCAGGGCGCTCTCGGAGACACCGGCCAGCTCGAGGATCCGCCGGGTACCGGCGAGGTGCCGCTCCTCGCCCGAGTGGCTGGCCGCGGCGAGCGAGAGCAGCTCGCCGTCGAGCGGCAGCCCGGCGCGGACCATGGCGACGGCCTGCACGGGCTTGAGCGCCGAGCGGGGGTAGAACGCGGCCTCGATGTCGCCGACCTGGAAGCGGACCTCGCCCCCGGTGCCGAGCACGACGACCGAGCCGTAGTGGATGCCTTCCACGACTCCGCCGCGTATGAGGTGGGCGACGGGGGCGTGCAAGGGCTCACGGAGAAGGGGTGCGTCCGGGAGGGAGGTGCTGTACATCACTGCCTGTTTCCTGGGGTGGTGGGCGGCGGCCGGGGCGCGGGTCACGCGTCGGCCTGCCGGGATGCCGTGCGCGCCGGGCGCACGATGTCCGTGAGGGTGGTCGCGACGCGGTCGAGGTGATGCGCCATCGCCTCGGTGGCGTCCTGCTCCGAACCGGCGATGAGTGCCTCGACGATCGCCCGGTGCTCACGGTTGGACTGCTCGCGACGGCCGCCGAGTTCGTTGAGGAAGGCCGACTGGCGTGCCAGGGCGTCCCGGATCTCCTCGATGACCCGGCGGAAGACCGGGTTCTGGGCGGCCTCGGCCACGGCGAGGTGGAAGAGGGTGTCCATCGCGACCCACGCGGTGGTGTCCGTCTCGCGTTCCATACGGTCGAGCAGATGGGCCAGGTGGTCGAGGTTGTCCGGGGTGCGGCGCCGGGCCGCGTATCCGGCGACCGGGATCTCGACGTGCCGGCGCACCTCCAGCAGATCGCTGGCCGCGTAGTCGCCGAAGGTCGGGTCCTCGACGGCGGAGGCGACGACGAAGGTGCCCTTGCCGGTCTTGGAGACGGTCAGGCCCATGGTCTGCAGTGCCCGGAGGGCCTCGCGCAGCACGGGTCGGCTGATCTCCAGGGTGCGGCACAGCTCCACCTCGGAGGGGAGCTTGTCGCCCACGGCGTACTCGCCGCGTTCGATGGCGGCGCGCAGATGCGCGAGCACCGCCTCCATGGCGCTGACGCGCCGGGGAGGCTGTCCGGCTGTCCGGCTGTCTGACAGGTTCACGGATGTGATGGTCCGGATGGCGGAGGGTGCTGTCAAGGCGCCCCCGCCCCCACTGCGGGTCAACCCCACAGCGCCCCGGCGAGCCATACGCCCGTGAAGGCGGCGCCGAGGCCGAGGACCAGGCTCCCGGCGACGTTGCCCAGCGCGTACAGCCCGGCCCCCGTCTCGGCCAGCCGCAGGGTGTCGTAGGAGAAGGTCGAGTACGTGGTCAGCGCCCCGCACAGACCGGTGCCGAGCAGCAGCTGGAGGTGAGGGCTCGCGGCGCCGGTGAGCAGGCCGAGGGCCAGGCAGCCGGTGATGTTGACCGCGAAGGTGCCCCAGGGGAACACCGAGTCGTGCCGGGACCGCACCGCGCGGTCGGTGAGGTAGCGCAGCGGGGCGCCGACCATGGCGCCCGCGACGACGAGCAGCCAGTTCACGAGGGGTTCCCCCCTTCGGTGCGGCCGGCCTCGTCCTCCCTGGTCGACCCCTCGCGGCCGCTGTGCCGCCGCACGATCCGGCGGGTCGTCGCCGCGCCGAGCCAGACCGCCGTCAGGGCCGCGAGGAGGGTCGCGGCGAGGTAGGCCAGGCCCGTGCCGGGGTGGCCGGAGTCGAGCAGCTTCCGGATGTCGACGGCGTACGTCGAGAAGGTGGTGAAGCCGCCGAGGACGCCGGTGGCGACGAAGGGGCGTACCAGGCGAGGGGCGCTCCACGCCTCGGTGATGATCACCATGAAGGCGCCGATCACGGCGCAGCCGATGACGTTGGTCCAGAAGGTCGCCCAGGGGAATCCGCCGGGGCTCAGTGGCCACCACAGGGAGAGGGCGTACCGGCCGGTGGCCCCGAGGGCGCCGCCGAGCGCGATCACGGCGAGGACGGGTGCCTGGCCGCGCAGAACGGGCGGTCTCGGGGTGCGGGCGGCCCGCGGCTCGGTGTCCGAGGCTGACATGGTCGTACGTCTCCTGCCGGGACGGCCCGGTAGGGGCCGGTCAACAGGGTAACGCCGGGCTCAGGTCGCGGCGGGCGGCTCGCACAGGGCGACTCCGCGCTCCCACAAGCTGCCCAGGACGAGGTGGCCCCCGGCCTCGCAGACGCTGGTCACCATGCGGAAGCGGGAGTGGCGGCGGGCCAGGTGGTGGCGGATCGCGCCGGTGTCGTCGACGGCGAGGACGCCGATCGTGCCGGTGGGACGGAAGGGGGCGCGGACGGCGACCCGGGCGGCGGCGCGGCGGACGGCGGGGGTGGCGCGGTGCAGCAGATCGAGGGGTGGCACGCGCGGGCCGGCGAGGGCGACCCAGAGGGGGCCGTCCGAGGTGCCGCGCCAGAGGTTGTCGGGCATGCCGGGGAGGTGCTCGACGAAGGGTTCGGCGCGGCCCGCCTTCGGTCCGGTGAGCCAGTAGCGGGTCAGGCGGCAGGCGCCGGTCTCGGCGACGACCAGGAAGGACTCATCGGCGCTCGGGGCGAGGCCGTTGGCGAACCGCAGTCCGTCCAGGAGGACTTCGGGGGTGTCCGCGCCGGGTGCCAGGCGCAGGAGGCGGCCGGTTCCGGTGTCTTCGGTCAGGTCGCCGATCCAGTGTTCCAGGGGGTAGCGGCGGCTGGAGACGGTGAAGCAGACGCTGCCGTCGGCGAGCGCCACGGCGTTGCTGGCGAAGCGCAGCCGCTCCCCCGCCACCGAGTCGGCGAGGATGCGGACGGTGCCGTCGGTGAGGTCGACGCGGAGCAGTCCCTGTTCGGCGTCGCACACCAGCAGCGTGTCGTCGGTGAGGAGTTCCAGGCCGAGCGGGCGGCCGCCGGTCTCGGCGAGCACGCGGACGCGGACGTGGCCGGGGTCCGCCAGTCCGTCGAGCCCGAGGATGCGGCCGTCCTCGACGCCGGTGAGGACCCGGCCGCGGGAGTCGGCGACCACGTCCTCGGGGCCACGGCCGCCGATCGCGATGTACCGGTGCGGGACGAGGGTGCGGGGACGGTTCATGCGCTCCCTCTACCAGCCCTTCTCGAAGATGCGCGCGACCTCGGCGATGCGCACCTCGTCGCGCCGGTAGTACGTGCGCCGCCGGATCCGCCGGGTGCGCAGCAGGCCGACGCAGGCGAGCAGGCTCAGATGGGTGTCGGCGACCGGCGGGGCCACCCCGAGTTTGCGGGCGACGGCGTCGGAGGTGACGCCGTCCTCGACGAGGTCGCCGTGCGGCTGGGGCGGGAAGTGCGCGGCCGGATCCTTCAGCCACTCCAGGATGTCCAGGCGCTTCGTGCTCACCGGTGTCCTCAACATCATGCCCCCTCCGTCCGGTCCTCCTCGTAGCGCGTGTTCCCCACTGTTCCGCAGTCGATGCCGACATGTCCGGCACTCCCCGCGCAATGGCCGGTAGCGAACTGTCGTGCGATCCCGAGGCGTGCGAGCTGGTACGAGCAAGGCCCGGCCGCGCGTTCCCGCGGCCGGGCCCCGTTTCTCTGCGGTGGGGTCAGCGGTGGCTGAACCAGGCCATCGCCGGGAGGGCCCTGTCGTCGTAGCCGAACAGTGCCTGGTTCTCCCAGCCGTTGCCGGAGGCGGGGTCGGTGGGGTCCCAGCCGTTGCCGGTGACCGCGGTCCAGGTCGACTCCCAGTAGAAGACGCCGAGTCCGCGGCCGTTCGGGACGGCCTCCACGATGCTCGCGATGTCGTTCATCCAGCGGGTCTGGCCGGCCGGGGTGGCCGGGTAGCCGGGGACCAGTTCGCTGTCGAGGTCGATGATGTTCTCGTGCGTGTCCTCGCTGTCCAGCCGGAAGGGGTAGGCCGTCTCAGCGACGAAGACGGGCTTGCCGTAGCGCCCGGCCGCGTCGTCCAGGGTGGTCTGGAAGTCGTGCAGCGTGCCGTGCCAGTAGCCGTAGTAGGACAGGCCGATGACGTCGAACTTGACGCCGTTCGCGACCGCGCTGTCGAACCACCAGCGGGTGCCGGAGAGGTCACCGCCCTTGGCGAGGTGCAGCGCCACCTGGGTGGCGGAGTTGACCGCCTTGACCGCGTCGTAGCCGGAGTTGAGCAGACCGGCGAGCTGCGACCAGTTGCTGGTGGAGCCCTCGGACCAGAGCATGCCGCCGTTGATCTCGTTGCCGACCTGGACCATGTCGGCGGTGGTGCCCTGCGCCTTGAGGGCGTTGAGGACGTCGTACGTGTGGTGGTAGACGTCCGTCTTGAGCTGACTGTAGGAGTGTCCCGCCCAGGCGGCCGGCTTGCTCTGGGCGCCCGGGTCGGCCCAGGTGTCCGAGTAGTGGAAGTCCACCAGCAGTTTCATGCCCTGCGCCTTGACGCGCTTGGCCAGGGCGAGGACCCGGGCCTTGTTGTTGTAGCCGTCGGCCGGGTTCACCCAGACCTTCACGCGGGCGTAGTTCTGTCCGGCGGACTTCAGGACGGCGAGCGGATCGGCGAGCGTGCCGGAGCTGGTGCGGTAAGTGCCGCCCAGCGCTTCGCTCTTGGGGATCGAGGAGACGTCGGAACCCTTGATCGAGGTACTGGACGTACCGGAGGTGAAGGTCAGGTCGTCAACATTGATCCAGTTGCCCGCGTTCGCGTCACTGTTGACGCTGATGGTGCACTGGTTGCTCGTCACCTTGACCGGCACGACGATCCGGATCCACCCACTGGCGGACACCGGCAGGTTCGTGCGCTGCTCCGCGCTGCCGCAGTTCTTGAGGGCCAGGTAGGCGGAGTTCTGCCCGCCGCCGGAGCGGACCCAGGCGGTGAGCTTGTAATTGCCGTTGGTGAGCCCGGACAGGTACTGGTAGGTCTCCACCTTGTAGGCGGAGGACGACCAGTGGCTCAGCCGGTAACTCCCGCCGTGGCCGCCGGACTCCACGAAGGAGGCCGCGGTCGAACCGTACTCGGACCAGCCGGACGGGGTGGCGGCGCCCGCGGCGTCGGACTCGAAACCGCCGTTGGTGAGGGTGCTCGCCGCCTGGGCGCTCTGCGCGGGAAGTGCGGTGAGGGCGAGCCCGGCCGCGAGCGGCAGCAGCAGGGCCTTTAGGGTGCGTCTGGGATGGAACATCTTCGTCCGTCGTCCCTTCGACGTGGATGGGGATGGGGGTTCCCTCGCCCGGGATCAGCGGGCGGGGGCGCCCCTCCGCCCGCGGCTCTCGTGGCACGCGCGGGCGGAGGGGAGTCGGTTCAGCCGTCGAGCCGGACGACCCGGACGGCTCCGGCGGGCACGTCGAGGCGTCCCGCGGCCCGTTCGCCGGTGAGCAGTTCGGTGCCGTGCGTCTCCAGCGGCACCTTCGCGTCCGACGGGCTGTGGTTGATCGCGAACAGGTAGCTGCCCGACTCGCCGGTGCGGCGCACCACCTCGACGTCGTGCGGGAGGTCGGCGCGCGGGGCGATCCGCGCGTCCTCGGCGGCCCGGCCGAGCAGGGCGTCCAGGCCGTGCGCGTCGAGGCGGGTGGACACGTACCAGGCGGTGCCCTCGCCGCGCCGGTGCCGGGTGACCGCCGGGCGGCCCGCGGCGAGTCCGTCGGCGTACGTCCACACCGTCTCGGCCTCGCGGGGCACCACGACCTCGCTCCACACGTCGCCGGTGAGCTCGGCGCCGTCCGGGCCGGTGACCCGGACCGTGTCGCCCTGGAGCAGCGGCGAGAACTCCTCGACGGTCAGGCCCAGGACGTCACGCAGCGGTCCGGGGTAGGCGCCGTCGTGCACGGCGTCGTGCTCGTCGACGATGCCGGAGAAGTACGACACGACGAGGGTGCCGCCGTTGTCGACGTACTGCGTGAGGTTGCGCCCGGCCGCCTCCGTCAGCAGGTAGAGGGCGGGGACGACGACCAGGGGGTAGGCCGACAGGTCGGCCTCCGGGTGGGCGAAGTCGACCGTGAGGTGGCGGTCGTAGAGGGCCTCGTAGAAGGCGTCGGCGCGTTCGCGTGCGTCGTGGTCCTCGCTGGGGCGCCAGTCGAGGCCCTGCGCCCACCAGGAGTGCCAGTCCCACAGGACGGCCACGTCGGCCTGCGTCCGGGTGCCCCGGATCGGGTTCAACGCGTCGAGGGACGCGCCGAGTTCGACGACCTCCCGCCAGATGCGGGTGTCGGTGCCGCCGTGCGGGACCATCGCCGAGTGGAACTTCTCGGCGCCGCGCCGGGACTGGCGCCACTGGAAGAACATGGCGCCCTCGGAGCCGCGTGCCACATGGGCGAGGGAGTTGCGGGCCATCTGGCCGGGGGCCTTGGCGGGGTTGCGGGGCTGCCAGTTGACGCCCGAGGTGGAGTGCTCCAGCAGGATCCAGGGCGCTCCCCCGGCCACCGAGCGGGTCAGGTCGGCGGCCATGGCGAGGTTGACGTGGGTGCGGCGGCCGTCGGTGATCAGGTAGTGGTCGTTGGTGACGATGTCGACCTCGCGGCCCCAGGCCCAGTAGTCGATCGAGTCGCACTGGCTGAGGGCGGTCATGAAGTTGGTGGTCACCGGGACGCCGGGGCTGAGGCGGTGCAGGATGTCCCGCTCCATCAGGAAGTTCTCGCGCAGGGTGGCGTCGGCGAAGCGGCGGTAGTCCAGCGCCTGGGCCGGGTTGCCGACGGTCGGGGTGGCGCGCGGCGGATTGATCTGCGCGAAGCCGGTGTAGCGCTGGCCCCAGAAGGCGGTGCCCCAGGCCTCGTTCACCGCCTCCAGGGTGCCGTACGTCGTCTCCAGCCAGCGGCGGAAGTGGGCGGCGCAGGAGTCGCAGTAGCAGGCCGAGACGGGGACGCCGTACTCGTTGTGCACGTGCCACATCGCCAGGGCGGGGTGGTCGGCGTAGCGCTCGGCGAGCCGGGTGGTGATGTTCGCGGCGGCGGCGCGGTAGTCGGTGTTACTGGGGCAGATGGCGCCGCGGGAGCCGAACTCGTAGCGCACGCCGTCGGCGGTCACCGGCAGGGCCTCGGGGTGCTCCCGGTAGAACCAGACGGGCGGGACGACGGTGGGGGTGCCGAGGTCCACGCGGATGCCGTTGGCGTGCAGCAGGTCGAGCAGGCGGTCCAGCCAGCCGAAGTCGTACTGCCCGCGCGCGGGTTCCAGCAGCGCCCAGGAGAAGATCCCGGCGCTCGCCATGGTGACGCCGGCCTCCCGCATCAGCCGGACGTCCTCCTGCCAGACGCTCTCCGGCCACTGCTCGGGGTTGTAGTCCCCACCGAAGGCGAGCCTGGCGAGGCCCTTGGGGGTGGTCTCCGGCATGGAATCTCTCCCGGGTAATCGATCATTTGGGAACGTGCACACACATCCTCGGTGGTGCGAGCCCAACATAACCGCACAGCAACAACCATTGACAAGTGTCCGGGATGTTTCTCTACTGTGAACGCTCACAGAAGCATGGCAGGTTCTCGCAGCAGGCGGGAACCCCAGGTCAGGGGAGAGATCCATGCCCATCACAAAGCGCAGCGGGCTCAGCCGAATCACCGCCTCCAGCGTCGCTGTCGTCCTCGGAGCCACCGCCCTCGCCGCGTGCGGCTCGTCCGACGACGACACCGAGGCCGCGTCCGGTCCGGTGTCGCTGACGTACTGGACCTGGACGCCCGGCATGGACAAGGTCGTCGACCTGTGGAACAGCGGCCCGGGCAAGAAGGACCAGATCAAGGTCACGGTGAAGAAGCAGGCGTCCGGCGACACGCTGGTCACCAAGATTCTCACCGCGCACAAGGCCGGCAAGGCGCCCGACCTGGTCCAGGCCGAGTACCAGGCGCTTCCCACCCTGGTCAGCAATGACGCGCTCGCGGACATCTCGGGGGACACCGGCGAGGCGAAGACCAAGTTCGCCGACGGCGTCTGGCAGCAGACCACCCTGGGCACGGACGCGGTCTACGCGATACCCCAGGACATCGGCCCGATGATGTTCTACTACCGCGAGGACCTGTTCAAGAAGTACGAGCTGACGGTCCCCAAGACCTGGGACGAGTTCGCCGAGACCGCCCGCAAGCTGAAGAAGGCGTCTCCCGAAACCGACCTCACCACCTTCTCCGCCAACGACTCCGGTCTCTTCGCGGGCCTGGCCCAGCAGGCCGGCGCCCGCTGGTGGACCACCGAGGGCGAGACCTGGAAGGTCGGCATCAATGACGCGGCGACCCAGAAGGTCGCCACGTTCTGGGGCGACCTCGTCAAGGAGGGCGCCGTCGACAACCAGCCGATGTACACCCCGGCCTGGAACAAGGCGCTCAACACCGGCAAGCAGATCGCCTGGGTCTCCGCCGTGTGGGCGCCCGGCACGCTGACCACCGCCGCGCCCGACACCAAGGGCAAGTGGGCCATGGCCCCGCTCCCCCAGTGGTCCGAGGGCGAGAACGTCACCGGCAGCTGGGGCGGCTCCTCCACCGCCGTCACCACGGACTCCGACCACCGGGCCGCCGCCGCCAAGTTCGCCGCCTGGCTGAACACCGACGACGCCGCGCTGCAGGCGCTGGCCAAGGAGAGCGGCATCTACCCCGCCGCCACCAACGCCCAGACGTCCGGCGCGTTCACCAGCCCGCCGGAGTACTTCTCGAACCAGGCCGACTTCTACACGCAGGCCGCCGAGATCGCCAAGAGCACCGCCCCCTCCGCCTGGGGCCCGAACGTGAACGTCGCCTACACGACCTTCAAGGACGCGTTCGGCGCCGCCGCCAAGAACAAGTCGGACTTCGTCGCCGCCCTGAACACCATGCAGGACGACACCGTCGCCGACATGAAGAAGCAGGGCTTCGAGGTCTCCGAGTGACCAGCGCCCGCCGGACGTCGTACGGGGTCAAGGGGGCCCCGTACGCCTTCCTCCTCCCAGCGACGATTCTGTTCCTGCTCTTCTTCGCGCTGCCGATCGGCTACGCGGTCTGGCTCAGCTTCCGCAAGGTGCAGGTCTCCGGGCTCGGTCTCGGCGCCGGCGCCCGCTCGGAGGTGTGGGCCGGCCTGCAGAACTACACGGACGCCCTCACCGACAGCGAACTGGTCGACGGCGCGCTGCGCGTGCTCGGCTACGGCTGCATCGTGGTGCCGGTGATGCTGGGCCTGGCCCTGCTGTTCGCGCTGATGCTCGACTCCGACAAGGTGCGGCTCGCCCCCTTCACCCGGCTCGCGATCTTCCTGCCGTACGCCATCCCCGGCGTGGTGGCCGCCCTGCTGTGGGGCTTTCTGTACCTGCCGGACGTCAGCCCGTTCTACTTCGTGCTCGACCGGCTGGGGCTGCCGCAGCCGGACCTGCTGGACGGCGGTCCGCTCTATCTCGCCCTGTCGAACATCGCGGTCTGGGGCGGCACCGGCTTCAACATGATCGTCATCTACACCTCGCTCCAGTCGATTCCGGCCGAGGTGTACGAGGCGGCCAAGCTGGACGGCGCCACCCCGACGCAGATCGCGCTGCGGATCAAGATCCCGATGGTGGCGCCCTCGCTGGTGCTGACGTTCTTCTTCTCGATCATCGCCACGCTGCAGGTGTTCAACGAGCCGACCACCCTCAAGCCGCTCACCAACTCCGTGTCCACCACCTGGAGTCCGCTGATGAAGGTGTACCAGGACGCCTTCGGCAAGGGGGACATCTACGCGGCCGCCGCCCAGGCCGTGATCATCGCCCTCGCCACGCTGGTGCTCTCCTTCGGCTTCCTGCGGGCCGCGAACCGTCGTCAGAAGCAGGAGGCAGCACGATGAGTTCTCTTGCCGTCCGCAAGGCCGCGCCGGCGGCCGGGACCACGCCCGGCACCGCCCAGGGCCCGCCGCTGCGCCGCCGGATCGCCCTGCTGCCCACCGTCACGCTGCTGATCGGCGCGCTGTACTGTCTGCTGCCCGTCGCCTGGGTGGTCGTCGCGGCCACCAAGTCCGGCAGCGAACTGTTCTCCACCTTCACCTTCCTGCCGGGCACCGGCTTCACCGAGAACCTCAGCGATCTCAACGCCTACCGCGACGGCGTGTACTGGACGTGGATGGGCAACTCCGCCCTCTACGCCGGTCTCGGCGCCCTGCTCTCCACGGTCGTGTCGGCGTTCAGCGGTTACGCGCTGGCCGTCTACCGCTTCCGCGGCCGCGAGACCCTCTTCAACGTCCTGCTCGCGGGCGTGCTGATGCCGCCGGTGATCCTCGCCGTCCCGCAGTACCTGCTGCTGGCGGAGGTCGACCTCACCGACTCCTATCTGTCGGTGCTGCTGCCGCTGGTCCTCTCGCCGTACGGCGTGTACCTCGCGCGCATCTACGCGGCCGCCGCCGTGCCCGCCGACGTGATCGAGGCAGGGCGCATGGACGGCGCGAGCGAGTGGCACATCTTCACCCGGGTCGCGCTGCCGATGATGGTGCCGGGTCTGGTGACGGTCTTCCTGTTCCAGTTCGTGGCCGTGTGGAACAACTTCCTGCTGCCGTACATCATGCTGAGCGACGACGAGAAGTTCCCGATCACGCTCGGTCTGTACACGCTGCTCGAACAGGGCGCCAACACCCCCGCGCTCTACACCCTGGTGATCACCGGGGCGCTGCTCGCGGTGCTGCCGCTCATCGTGCTCTTCCTGGTCATCCAGCGCTTCTGGAGCCTCGATCTGCTCTCCGGAGCCGTAAAGTCATGACCATGAGCAACACGGGGGCGCGGCGCAGACCGCCGACGATCCACGACGTGGCGCGCGAGGCCGGTGTCTCACGGGGCACCGTCTCGCGCGTCCTCAACGGCGGGCACTACGTCAGCCCCGCGGCCCAGGATGCGGTCAAGGCCGCGATCCGCAAGACGGGTTACGTCGTGAACCGGCACGCCCGTTCCCTGATCACCGGGCGGTCGGACTCGGTCGGCTTCCTGCTGACCGAGCCGCAGGAGCGGTTCTTCGAGGACCCCAACTTCAATGTCCTGCTGCGTGGTTGCACCCAGGCGCTGGCCGCGCACGACATTCCGCTGCTGCTGATGCTGGCCGGCACCGAGGACGAACGGCGGCGCATCACGCGCTACATCACCGCGGGCCATGTCGACGGAGTGCTGCTGGTCTCCAGCCACTCCGGCGACCCGGTCGCCGAGCAGCTGCGCAAGGCCGGGGTGCCGCTGGTGGCCTGCGGCAAGCCGCTCGGGCTCGCTTCCAAGGTGAGCTATGTGGCGGCGGACGACCGGGACGGCGCCCGCGACATGGTGCGCCATCTGCTCTCGCTGGGCCGGCGCCGGATCGGTGTGGTGACCGGTCCGCCGGACACCCCGGGCGGTGTGGAGCGGCTGGCCGGCTACCAGGAGGTGCTCACCGAGGCGGGCGTCGGGATCGACGAGCGGCTGATCGTCTCCGGCGACTACAGCCGGGCCAGCGGCGAGGCGGGCGCCGACCGGCTGCTCGCGCAGGCGCCGGACATGGACGCGGTGTTCGTCGCCTCCGACCTGATGGCCCAGGGCGTGCTGACGGCCCTGGAGCGGGCCGGGCGCCGGGTCCCGCAGGACGTCGCGGTCGGCGGTTTCGACGACTCCCCCGCCGCGCTCGCGGCCCGCCCGGAGCTGACGACCATACGGCAGCCGTGGGACCGCATCAGCTCGGAGATGGTCCGGGTGCTGCTGGCCCAGATAGGCGGCGAGGACCCGGCGGCGGTGATCCTCCCGACCGAGCTGGTCAAACGCGAGTCGACGTGACGCCGTCGCGCCCGGCGCCCACCCGGCCCACTCGGTCAGGATCGAAGAAGCCCCAGACGGCTCCCCCGCCCTAGCGTGAAACCACCGACGCACCCCGTCGGAACCCGTCTCACGCAAGGAGTACGCCATGACCGCCGGTGTTCGGACCATCATCTACCCCGTGAAGGACCTCGCCCGGGCGAAGGCCGTGTTCGGCGCCCTGCTCGGGGTGGAGCCGTACGCGGACGACCCGTACTACGTCGGATACAAGGACGCCGGCCAGGATGTCGGCCTCGACCCCAACGGCCACGCCAAGGGCATGACGGGACCGGTGCCGTACTGGCACGTCGACGACATCCGGACCACGCTCGCGGGACTCCTGGAGGCAGGGGCGGAGGTGCTCCAGGACGTCCAGGAGGTCGGCGCGGGCCGCCAGATCGCCTTTGTCAAGGACGCGGACGGGAATCTGATCGGGCTGCTGCAGGACCCGGGCGAGTAACCGCCGGTAAGCTTGCACGCGCAATAGTTGCAAGATAAACAACTGGCCGGGTCGGTGCTACCGTGCAGATATGGCAGCCAAGACGGCCGGGAACGGACTTGAGGAACGGTGGCGGGACATCCTGTCGGTGCACGCGCGCACGATGTGCGAGATCGACCGCGTGCTGCACCCCCACGGGCTGGGCGCGAGCGATTTCGAAGTGCTCGACATCCTCGCCACCGCCGCGCCCGAGGAGGGTGACCACTGCCGGGTGCAGAACCTGGTCGGGCGGGTGCATCTGAGTCAGAGCGCCCTGTCCCGGCTGATCGGCAGACTGGAGAAGGACGGCCTGGTGCAGCGCTCCATCTGCGCCGAGGACCGGCGCGGCGTCTGGGTCACCCTCACCGCCAGGGGCCGTGAGGTGCACGCCGAGGTGCTGCCGCTCCAGCGGGGCGTGCTGGCCCGGATGCTCCACGGCTGACCCGGTGTCCGGCAGACCGTTCGACCTCCCGGTCCCGTGGGCATCATGACTCCCACAACCCTGTGAGGGGACGGGGAGACACCGACTTGTCCGTGGACGATGACCGTACCGCCGAGTTCGTCACCTACTCGACGCGCTCGGTGGAGGAGAGCCACGACGCGATAGCGACCCACTACTACGACCTTCGTCTGGAAGTGGCCGGTCCTGTCGCCCAGTTCCGTACCACGCTCGGCGTAGTCGACCTGGGCCGGGTGGTCGTGGGCGATGTCTCGTTCGGTACCGGGATGCGCATGAGCTTCGGCGAACCGGGCGTCTACCACGTGGCCGTACCCCTGGAGGGCGGCTTCGGCCTCCGGCAGGGCGGCGGCGCCGCCCTGTTCACCCACCCGCGGCGGGCCCTCTTCTTCGACCCCGGGTACGGCATCCGCATCGACGACTGGTCGCCCGACTGTCACGCGCTGACCGTGAAACTCGACCAGGTGTCCGTGCTGCACGGCCTGGAGGCCCTGCTCGGCAGACCGGTGCGCCGGCCGCCGCGGTTCGAGCCGTACATCGACGTGACCCGGGGAGCCGGCCTGAGCTGGGCCCGGCTGGTGCGGTGGTTCCTGCTGGACAAGGAGGTCTCGCACGGCCTGCTGCGCCGCCCGCTGATCCGCGGACGCCTGGAACACGCCCTGCTCGAAGGGCTGTTGCTGGCCGCCGACCACTCCTACCGGGCCGAGCTGGAGGGCCCGCCGCCACCGATGCGGCCGGCCACGGTGAAACGGGTGATGGACGCCGTACAGGAACGGCCCGCGGAGCCGTACGACGCGGCGCGGCTCGCGGCCATCGCCCAGGTGAGCGTGCGCACGCTGCAGGAGGCGTTCCGCAAGCATGTCGGGGTGTCGCCGATGACGTACGTCAGTGAGGTGCGGCTGGACCGGGCGCACGGCCAGCTCAGGGTGTGCGCGCCCGGCTCGACGACCGTGGCGGCCGTGGCCTACCAGTGGGGGTTCGCGCATCTCGGCCGGTTCGCGCGGCGCTACCGGGAGCGGTTCGGGGAAAGCCCCTCGCAGACCCTGCGTGCCCCGCACTGAGCCGGGCCGCGCCGTTCCCCCGCGTTTTGCGGACAGACGCCGCGCAAGAAGGAGCGACGCGGCCCCGGGACGGCCCTATCGTCGGGGGTTCGGCGATCGTGACGCGCGGACCGAGCGGAGTCGGTGCCACTCGGTCCTGCGCGAGCGCATCGCCGGGAGGGCCCGGCCGCTCCCCCACCGACTTTGGTGGCCGGGCTCTCCCCGGCGTGTGACTCAGGGCCTGGCCAGCAGCGTCCGGACACCCTCGGAGGTCAGCGTGAGGGGATGCGGGGAGCCGGCGTCGATCGTCAGGGACAGGTCGTCCGCGGGCCACTGCGCGGCGAGCGCGCCCAGCGGCACCAGCCGGTAGCGGCCGACGAACGGCAGCAGCTCGGCCATCGCGGGCTCCGAGGTGAACACCGGCACCACGGGAGCGCCGTCCGGCTGCTCCAGTACGGGCAGCGCGACGGCCCCCGGGTCGGTGGCGTCCTCCTCACCGGCGTCGTCCGGCACGGGCACCAGCACCTCGCTCCCGGCGAGCATGTTCAGCGCCGCGATGTCCTCGTGGTCGGCGGTCAGCGCGTCCAGCGCCTGACGGGCCGGGGTGGCGGTGTGGCGGTCGGCGGGTGTCTCCATGACGAATCCCCTGGTAGCGGCGGTGGTCGTGGGGGCCGCGTACCCGATCCGGAGGAGAGCATTCATGGACGGGGACTCAGGTGGGCGGAGCGCCCCGGAGTGCCCTCGGGTTTCTTCATGATGTACCGCAACCATTCCCGCAACTCGGGTGTCTCCCCTAATAACACACCTACGCACCCGTCGGGGGACGTAATGCGAAGAAGCAGAACAACCTGGGTCACACTCGCCGCCGTCGCCGCCCTGGGAGTGCCGGCACTGCCCGCCGCCACCGCCTCGGCCGCCACCGCGCAGACCACGGTCTGCCCGACCGGCTGGGGCAGCACCGCCAAGGTCCGCTCCACCTCCACCGCGACACCGCTCGACAACATCCGCACCGGCCGTCACGCCTGCTACGACCGCATGGTCGTCGACGTGCCGGGCGCGGGCAAGGCCGGCCTCGGCTACTCGGTCCGGTACGTGAACCGGCTGTACCAGGACGGCTCGGGCCGTGAGATACCCGTCGCCGGAGGTGCCGTCCTGGAGGTCAGGGTGGCCGCGCCCGCCTACGACCCCGAGACCGGCGCCCCCACCTATCCGGGCCGGGTGAGCAGGCCCCTGCCGGGGGTCGACCTCGCCGGGTACCGCACCTTCCGGGACACCCGGTTCGCCGGCAGCTTCGAAGGGGAGACGCTCGTCGGGCTCGGGGTCCGCGCGCGGCTGCCGTTCCGGGTGCAGGTGCTCACCGACCGGATCGTCCTGGACGTCGCCCACAACTGGACCGGCGCCCGCTGATGAGCGGGACGGGCCCTCAGCGGAAGCCCTGACCGCCCTCCACGAGCCCGGCCAGTCTGGCCAGGGCCATCCGCGTGCCCGTCTCGTTGTCCGCGGCGGGCACCGCGTCGGGCAGACCCTCGTGCACCACGAGGACCTCCGTGCCACCGCCGTCCGCGTCGGTGAGCATGGTGGTCAGCGTCATCGTGCCGCGCAGCGCCGGATCCGGGGCCTCGAACTCGAGCACCTCCACCACCCGCTCGTCGGGCACCAGCTCCGCGAAGTGCCCGTGGTAGGTGTCGGTGTCCGCCGCCGTCTTCCCGGCCCCGGTCGGCACGTCGTAGGTGAGCGATACCCGGAACGCGCCGCCCACCCGGGTCTCGAAGACGTGGACGCGCGCCGTCATCCCGTCCGGCACCCGCCATCGGCCGACCGCGTCCGCGTCCAGGAGCGCCCGGTACACGGCGGCGCGTGGTGCGTTCACATGCCGGGAGACCCGCGTGGTGTGCATGACCCGAACCTAGCGTTCGGTCCCGGCCCACCTCCAGCACCGCCTTGCCCCGGATCCGCCGTCCCGCAGTTCAGCACGGTCAGGTCGGCGCCCGCCGCGCCCTCGTTCACGAAGGAAAGGAGGTGAGCGAGGCGTGGGTGCGGCGCGTTACCGCCATCATGATCGAACGGGCCGTCGCGCGGGGGAAGTCGGTCAGGCCTCGTCGTAGCCGTCGAGGTCGGTCAGCAGGATCTGGGAGACGGTGTAGGTGCCCTGTCCCGCCGCCACGAGTTTGCCGCTGTCGGAGTAGACGTCGCTGCGGGCGACGTAGATCGTTCTGCCCGCGGTCACCACCTCGCCGACGGCATGCACGCCCTCCTTGCGGACCGGCCGGATCAGGTTGATGTGGTAGTCGACCGTCAGGACGCTGTACGTCTCCTCCATCGAGTTGGCGGCCATGAACCCGGCGGTGTCCGCGACCTCGAAGAGCATGGCCGCGTGCAGGAAGTCCGCGTTCTGCGTCAGCTCCGGCTGGAACGGAATCGCCACCCGGGCGACGCCGGCCTTCTCGATCTCGATGGTCTTGTCGAGGAACCGGGAGATCTTGCAGCGCATGCAGCAGCGGGTCAGCTTCTCGAAGTGCGTGGCGGCGGGGCTCGGGGACGCGGAACTCAAGACGGTGCTCCTTGTGAGTGCGGTGGCACGGCTAGGCGCGGGACACCACCAGGCTGGCATTGATCCCACCGAATCCGAACGCGTTGATCAGACAACGTCGGAGGTCTGCCGCACGTGGCTCGCGGGCGATGTCGACGTCGGCGAACGACGGCTCGGTGCGGTCCAGTTTCACGGTGGGCGGCACGGTCCGATGGCGCAGCGCCAGCAGCGCCGCGGCCAGGTTCATGGGACCGTTCGCGGCGAACGCGTAGCCCGTGTGTCCCTTGATCGAGGTGACCACGGGCATCCTGCGCCCGCCCGCGGTCGCGGCCCGTACCGCCGCCAGTTCGGCCGCGTCGCCCTGGACCATGCCGGACGCCTGCGCGAAGACGCAGTCGATCTCCTCCGGTGCCAGCTCGGCGTCGGCGAGCGCGTCCGCCATGCACCGGGTGATGTGGTGGCTGGACAGGCCCGTGATCCCGTCGCCACCGCTGTTGGAGGCGAACCCGCTCAGCTCGCCGTGGATCACCGCGCCGCGCGCCTCGGCGTGCGCCCGCTCCTCCAGGACGAAGACGGCGGCCGCCTCACCGACGACCATGCCGTCCCGCTGCCGGTCGAACGGACGGGGTGTCAGCTCCGGGTCCGGGTGCCTGCTGAGCGCCCGCATCGCCTCGAAGCCGGAGTAGGTGATCGGCGTCGTCACCGCCTCGGCCCCGCCCGCCACCGCCCAGGTCCGGGCCCCGGAGCGGATGGCGCGCATCGCCTGCCCCAGCGCCTGGCAGCCGCTCGCGCAGGCCCCGGCGACCGTCACCTGCTCCCCCTCGATGCCGTGCCGCAGAGCGATCATGCTCGCCGCCATGTTGGGGATCAGGGAGGGGATCAGGAAGGGGCTGGTCTTCCGTGTCCCCTGCCGCTCCTGCTGGAGCACGCCCGCCTCGATGCTGGGCAGTCCGCCCATGGCGACACCGAGGTAGACCCCGCCGTCGCGCGGTTCGGCGATCGAGCTGTCCTTGAGCGCACGGTCGGCGGCGAACAGCGCGTAGCGCACGAACCCGCTCATCCGGGTGATCTCGAACCGGAGCGGACCCGGCTCGAAGACCACCCGGGTGTCGTCGATCTCGGCGGCATGGCGGGAGCGGAACCGGTCCGGGTCGAAGCGGGTCACCGGGCCGATCCCGGAGCGTGCGGTGATCAGGCCCTTCCACAGTTCGTCGGCGTCCGCGCCGAGCGAGCAGACCACCCCCATTCCCGTGACCACTACGTGGCGCGGCACGACGTCTCCGAATGGGTCACGCCTGCTGCCGGGAGGCGTCCAGGGTCTGCCGGATGTAGTCCTCCAGGTCCTGCATCGTCTCCAGCTTGTCCATGGCGGACTCCTCGAAGTCGACGCCGAAGCAGTCCTCCAGATACAGCAGCAGCTCGATCATCTTCAGCGAGCTCATGCCCTCGATGGAGTTGTTGACGTGCGACTGCGGAGTCAGATGGGAGACGTCCCGCTCGACGAACTCGCCGATGTGGATGACGAGTTTGTCGAACAGCTCCGGATCGTGCTTCTCGTCCTGCATCGTGTGGGCCTCCCCCATCGTCATGCGTGTCGGCTGGGCGCGGTGAGCTGTTCCTCGATCATCTTTCGGCACAGATGGCGCTGGATCTTGCCGCTGGTGGTGCGCGGAAGCTGCGAGCGGGCGATCCAGTGGAAGGTGACGCCGGCGATCCCGAACGCCTCCGCGAGGGCGCGGGTCACCCGGTCCGTGACGGACTGCCGTTCGCCCTCCTCGGCGAGGCGCTCGTCGAGCAGCAGATGGAGCTGCTCGGTGGGCAGACTCCGGTCGGGGACGCCGACGGCCACGACGGCCGGGGTGCGCGGGGACTCGGTGACGGCTTCCACGAACCGCTCCAGCTGGTCCGGTACGTAGTTGCGGCCGGCGATGATCACGATGTCCTTGCGACGGCCGGTGACATAGACCTCGCCGTCGGCCTGGTAACCGAGGTCTCCGGTACGGAGATAGCCGTCCGGCGTCCGCAACGCGTCGTCGGCCTGCCCCTGCGGGCCCGGCTCCGGCAGGTATCCGTCGATCACACTGGGCCCGGCCACCTCGATCTCCCCGATCGCCCGTTCGGGCACCGGTGCGCCGTCCTCGCCGACGATCCGCAGGCGGTGCCCGGGCAGCACCGGGCCGACGCACGTCATGGCGACGCTGCGCGGGTCGTCGGCGGGCCGGGGCTCGGCATGGCCCTTGGCCGCGACGGCCTCGGCGTCCACCCGGTCCACCGTGTAGGCGCGGTCCACGTCGGGGATGGTCACCGCGAGTGTCGCCTCCGCGAGTCCGTACACGGGCAGCAGCGTCGTCTCGGGCAGTCCGAACGGGCCGAAGGTGTCCTGGAACTCGCGCAGGGTGGAGGCGTGCACCGGTTCGGCGCCGCACAGGGCGACCCGCCAGCGCGACAGGTCGAGATCGTCCGGCGGGCGGCGCCGCGCGACCCGCGCGCAGATGTGGAACGCGGAGCTCGGCGCGGGCGACAGGGTTCCGCCGTACCGGCTGATCCAGCGCAGCCAGGACAGGGGGTTGCGCAGGAAGGTGACGGGGTCCGCGAGCACCATCGGGATACGGGCCTGAAGCGCGTAGGAGATCCCGATGAGGCCCATGTCGTGGAACAGGGGCAGCCAGCTCACCAGGGAGTCGTCCGCTCTGGCCCGGATCGCCTCGGCGATGGCGCGGACGTTGGCGACGATGTTGCCGTGCCGGACCATGGCGAGTTTGGGGGCTCCGGTCGAACCGGAGGTGGCCTGGAGATGCGCCAGTGTGTCCGGCCGGGCGCGTGGCCCGTCGGGTCCGGAAGCCGCGCCCCGGACGGCGTCGGGGGTGGTGACCGGGATCTGGAGGGCCGGTGCCAGTTCCGGGGGCGCGATGATCCGGCGGGCCCGCGCGTGCTCCGCGAGTCTGCGCAGGTTCTCGGTGTAGCGCGCGCTAGGGGCGCCCGTCGGTTCCGCGGCGACGACCGGCACGATTCCGGCGTACAGACAGCCGAGGTACGCGGCCAGGAAGTCGCGGGAGGTGGGCAGGACGAGGATGACCCGGTCGCCCTCGCCGAGGCCCTGGGCGCTCAGTCCGGCCGCGGTCCCGCGGAGCAGGCGGGCCACGTCCGCGCAACTGAGGGCGAACTCCTCCTCGGTGCGCTCGATCACCCGGAAGGCGAGCCGGTCCGGGGTGCGCCGGGCGCTGTCGAGCAGGGCGTGGACGACGGTGCCGGTCATCGCGCGTATCGCTTCACGAACTCGACGTCGGTGCGCTTGGACGACTTCGCCAGCCAGTGGCGGAGTTCACCGTACCGGGAGTCGAAGTCGGCTTTCAGGCGCTCCTCCTTCAGCGTCCCGGACGAGGTGTAGTACGGCTTCTCCAGGTCCGCCAGGAAGCGGATGTGCTGCTCCATGCCGGCCCGTCCGCGGTCGACACTGCGGGCGTAGGACTTCAGGCGGGCCCGCCGTTGCGGGCGTTGCTCGATCTCGAAGGCCCGCTCGAAGAAGATGTCGTAGCTGTCGAGGATGCCCCGCTGGAGTTCGCTGGGGCGCATCTCGCGAGGGAAGATGCCGACGAACGAGTAGTGCTGGTAGGTCGGCACCTCCATGATGATCCGGTGGTCCTCGACGTCCTGCCGGGCCCCGTACAGCAGGTCCTGGAAGGGGTATTCGGCCAGGCACACGAAGACCGGGTGCATGATGCGGGCCTCCGCGCACCACCGGGCGGTGGCCTCGATCGCCGACCGGTCCTGGACGTCGAGGCCGAAGATGATGGCCGAGTGGATGGCGATGTCGTTCTCGGCGAAGCGCAGCAGCCGGCGGGTCTGTTCCGAGGGGTCGACGCGCTTGTTGAACGCCTTGAGGACGCTCGGGTCCTCCGACTCCACGCCCAGGCAGTACTCGTCGAACCCGGAGCGCTTGAGGTCGAGGACGAGGTCCATGTCGTCGGCGTGGTTGACCCGGCTCATGGCGATGAACTTGTAGCCCCGGTCCCGGAAGGTCTCGGCGATCTCCCGGCAGTATTTCTTGCGGGTGGTGAAGTTGAGGTCGGTGACGTAGAAGCGGTTGCAGCCGGTCTGTTGGTAGATGGCGTCCAGTTCGCTGCGGACGTCCTCGGCGGTCTTGGTGCGGAACTTCCGTCCGAGCAGGCGGATCGCGTAGCAGAACGAGCAGTCGAAGGGGCAGCCCCGGGACATGGAGACCGTCGCCCAGTGCAGTTTCGGCGCCCGGGCGAGGAGTTGGGGGTTGATGGCGTTGGCGATGTTGCCGTACCGGGCGACCTGGCTGAGGACCAACCGGCCCTCCGCGCCGATGTAGGCGAGGTTGTCGACCCCGGTGACCGGGTCGCCGGCCTCCAGCGCCCTGATCAGCTGGACGGACGGGATCTCGCCCTCGGCGATCACCGCGTAGTCGGCGTAGCGCAGTGCCTCGTAGGGCGCGAACGCGGCGTGCGGACCGCCCATGATCACCACGCAGTCGGCGCGCTTGTGCCGCTTGATCAGCTCCAGCGCCTCGAGGTTGGACCAGAAGTGGGTGGCCAGCGCCGAGATGAGGATGTAGTCGTACTCGGCGAGCGGGAAGTCGCCGGGCTGCTCGCCCCAGAACATCTGGCACATCTCGACGCGGGCGTCCGGGAACTCCTGCTGGACGAAGGAGGCGACGTAGTAGATGCCGTCGTTGTACGTCGTCGCCAGCGTGGAGGCGTCGGGATAGGCCTCGTGGAAGCCGAGCTGGACGCAGAGGATGTTCAGCGTCCTCATGACGGCGATCCGGAGTGGCTGACCTGCCGGTCGGCGTGCCGGCGCGCGAGTTCGGTGCGGAGCTTCGTCTTCATCTCCTGCTTCAGCCGGGCGGCGATGCGGTCCGGGTCGTTGACCCGGCGCTGCGCCCAGGCGAGCAGGTCGCGCGCTTCGGTGCGGTTCATGTGCGGGTGCTTCCACACCAGGTTGTACAGATCGTGCTTGCTGAGGTCCGGCTCGTCGATCAGGTGCTCCATCCGGCGGTAGAGCCGGGTGCCGTGGAAGGGGGTGAGCAGCGTCAACTGGCAGGCGAACAGGCCCTCTTGGCTGAGCTGCTCGATGTCGTACCGCATGTCCTCGATGGTGTCCTCGGCGAAGCCCACCATGAAGGTGCCGAGGGCCCGGCGGCCGTTGTCGATGAGTTCGCGCACGGTCTGCCGTACGTTGTAGACGTCGTCGCGCTTCTTCACGTCGGCGACGTTCTTGTCCCGGTAGGACTCGATGCCGACGATGGCGCCGTCCATGCAGCGGTCGGTGAGTTCGGGTATCCGTCCGCGGATCAGATCGGCGCGGGTGAGGCAGATCCAGGGCAACTCGCGTTCCGCGAGGGCGTCCACGACCTGTTCGGCCAGCTGGTTGGTGAGGAAGAAGCTCTCGTCGTAGATGATGACGTGGGCGACCTTGGCATCCCGGTACGCGTCGAGCGCCGCGTACGTGTCCTCCATGAAGATGGCTTCTTCTTTGGGATTGAAGATCGGCGTCGAGCAGAAGGTGCAGCCGATGTTGCAGCCGCGCTTGGAGTACAGATAACCGACCGGGGAACTCATACCGCGAAAGCCGCTCTCCCCCAGCATCGCGGGGTGCCGCACCCGCGGCAGCGGCGTGCCGTAGACGTACTCGTGGATCGGGGCCTCACCGGCGCCCTTCACCAGCCGGGTGAAGTACTGGTCGATGCCGGGTGAGAGCACCCCGTAGTTGCCCGCCCAGATCTCCGGCACCCCGGCTTCCCGGGCGCACTTGGCCATCTCGATCGCGACCGGCGTGGACCAGGTGTAGAAGCTCAGGCCGACCATGTCCCAGTCCTCGGCGTGCAGCGCGTCGAGGTATTCCTGCCAGGTCGGGTACTCCAGGATCTCGACGTCCGGCACATTGTGCTTGATGAAACGCAGGCCGGTCGGCGGACAAGAGACGGATAATCGGTCCTCCAGGTCGACCGCGCAGGTCCAGGCCATATAGGTGTCGGTGCGGTCGTACCAGTTTCCGCCGACGCCATCGGATTCGACCAGTGCTTCTTTCGGAGCTGTCGCCAGGAGCACTTTCTTCATTGCGTCCCCTTCGCTTCGAATAACTCGCTGCGCGCAATATCATCGTGAAAGGCGTCGATTTCGGGAGTGCTCCGAGTTTTTGACCCTAGGTTCGCGCCAACTCGGGAGTCAACCCATTGGCGGCGCTCCGGTCAGGAGGGCCGCCAAATTCACGCCACCCGGTCACTGGCGTCCGCGCTCGTTCTCCGTGGGATCCCCGGCGGGAATTCCGATCACGGCCACGCGTCGCGAAGGGGCAGGTGGTCCGTGCCTTCTCGACCGGGGCCGACATCGAGGACCGGAGATCACGGGGTGAGCGCGGGGGGCGGTTTCGGTGCCCGGTCCAATGGCCGGATCGGGCACCTCGATTGCCTTGGTCAACTGGGTCGTGCAGTCGGTTTCGGCTGTTCCGAGCGGCCGGCCTCACGGGACATCACGCCGTAGGCCCGGGCGAGGACCTCCACGGTGGACGCCATGGCCTGCCGCAGTTCCGCGGGCGCGACCACCTCGACGTCGGCGCCGAGCCGCAGCAGCTCACCGCAGGCATGCGGGACGCTCTCCGTCGGGATGACCGCCTCGCACCAGCCGTCGTCGCCCACGGCCCTGGCGGTGGCGTCGACCGCCCGCACCACCTCCGGGGGCATGTTGTCGGGCAGGCGTTCACGGCCCCGGGGGGACAGCCGGACGGTGGCGGTACCGGTGTGACGGCGGGCCTGGAAGTCGTCGAGGTACGCGCTCCAGTAGGCGCCCAGGTCGAAGTCGCCGGGCCGGTCGAACAGTTCGTCGCTCAGGGCCGCGTCCAGGATCTGGGCGGCACGGTAGGTCGCGACGCCCTTCGGGGAGGCGGCCACGAGGTACCAGGTGCCCGATTTGAGGACCAGCCCGTACGGGTGCAGACGGCGGTTCACCTCCTGCGGGGCGCGCCAGCGGTGGTAGCGCACGTCCACCGCGCGCCGGGTGAGCACCGCCTCTACGAGGAGGGGCAGGTGCGGTGCCCCTTCGGGTTCCCGGTACCAGCCGGGGGCGTCCAGATGGAAGACCGCCGCGGTCCGTGCCGCCTCCTCGCGCAGTCCGGCGGGCAGCGCGGCCAGCAGCTTCAGCCGGGCCGCCGTGACCTCGCCCGCGAGGCCCAAGTCGGCGGCGGGGCCGGGCAGTCCGGCGAGGAACAGGGCCCGCGCCTCGCCCTCGCTCAGCCCGGTCAGCCGGGTGCGGTAGCCGTCGAGGAGCTGGTAGCCGCCCCGGCGGCCCGGCTCCGCGTAGACCGGCACCCCGGCGGCCTGCAGACGGGTCAGATCACGGTATGCGGTGCGCACGGACACCCCCAGCTCCTCGGCGATCGCCTGTGCGGTCAGGCGGCCCCGGGACTGGAGCATCAGCAGCACCGACAGCAGTCGGCCGGCGGACATGGCGGCATTCTCCCCCGGAAACCCTGACAGGTTCTGTCACAGTGCTGCCCTACCGTCGGTCCGCGGCCCGGCTCAGCGCGCCCGTGGCCGGCATCGCGTATCCCGCAGCGCACCGAACAGGAGCCCCGCCGTGCCCTCGACCGACCTCGCCGGCCTGCCTGCCGTGATCGAACTTCGCCAGTACACGCTGCGTCCCGGGCGGCGCGAGGAGCTCATCGAGCTGTTCGACCGGGAGTTCGTGGAGTCCCAGGAGGAGGTGGGGATGATGGTGCTCGGACAGTTCCGGGACCTCGACGACCCGGACCGCTTCGTCTGGCTGCGCGGCTTCTCCGACATGACGGCCCGCCACCGAGGGCTCACCGACTTCTACGGCGGCCCCGTCTGGGCCGAGCACGGCCCGCGGGCCAACGACACCATGCTCGACTCCGACGACGTCCTGCTGCTGCGCCCCGAGAAGGCCGGGTTCTCCTACGACCCTTCCGGGCGGCCGCCGGTGGGAGCGCCCGCGCCGGACCGGTTCGTGTCCGCCACCGTGTGGTCCTTCCCGTCCGGCCGGCAGGACGGCGTGGCGCTGGTCCGGGACGGCATGCTGCCCGCGCTCGCGGAAACGGGTCCCGCGCCCTTCGCCTTCCTGACCACCGAGGACGCGCCGAACACGTTCCCCCGGCTGCCGGTCCGTACCGGCGAGAACACCGCCGCGCTCTTCACCTCGTACCCCGACGAGGGCGCGCACCACAAGCACCGGGCCGGGGTACGGGCGCACGCCCGGGTGCGGGACGAGATCCTCCCCGCCCTCGATCGGGAGCAGTCCGCGGCCCCCCAGGAACTGAGGCTGGCGCCCACGGGCCGCTCGCTCCTCGCGTGACTCCCCACGAGCGAAGCGCATGAGGCCGGGCAGGCTCCGCGGTTGCCTGCCCGGTCTCATGCGGCGCAGCCGGGGGTCAGGCCGCCGCGCGCCCCGCCTTCAGCGCCGCCGCGATCTCCACGGTACGGCGGGCCTGGTGCCGGGCCGCCTGCAACTGGACGTCGCCCGGCGCGCCCGCACCGGCCACGTGGGAGGTGCCGTAGGGGTTGCCGGACTGGAACTGGATCGGGTCGGTGTAGCCGGGGGGCACGATGATGCCGCCCCAGTGGTAGAAGGTGTTGCCCAGGGCGAGGAGGGTGGACTCCTGGCCACCGTGGGCGGTGTTGGAGGCGGTGAAGGCCGAGTACACCTTGCCCGCGAGCTTGCCCTGGAACCACAGGGGCCCGGTCGTCTCCATGAACGCCCGGAGCTGGCTGGCCGGGTTGCCGAAGCGGGTGGGCGTGCCGAAGAGCACCGCGTCGGCCCACTCCAGGTCGTCGTGACCGGCCTGGGGGACGTCGGCGGTGTCCTGGAGGTGCTGGACCCACTCCTGCCTGAGGTTGATGACCTCCTGCGGAGTCGTCTCCGCGACCTTGCGCAGGCGCACCTGCGCGCCGGCCTTCTCCGCACCCTCGACCGCCGCCTGAGCCAGCGCGTGTACGTTGCCCGTGGCGCTGTAGTAGATGATCGAGACATTCACGGATTCCGACATCGGTTGCCTTCCTTGGTCACCTGGCTAGTGTTCCGTTCACCGGGTACGACGACGCAGCCCCGCGAAATGTGAGGCGGGCGCCCGCCTCACACTCCGGGGCCCTGTGTCGTCGGACCGAACGGGGGCGGAGCGACCGAGGGAGTCGGCGACACCATGACAGACGCATCCGGGGCCGAGGACATCCGGCCCGACGATCCGGGCCTGAGCGCGATCATGAGCGAGCGGCGCCAGCTGCTCAATCTCACCTACCGGCTGCTCGGCTCGCTCACCGAGGCCGAGGACGTCGTCCAGGAGACGTACACCCGCTGGTACGCCATGTCCGCGCCGGAGCGGGAGGCCGTCGAGTCGCCCGGTGCCTGGCTGACCACCGTCGCCAGCCGTATCTGCCTGGACCTGCTCGGCTCGGCCCGGGCCAGGCGGGAGCGTTACGTCGGTGAGTGGGTGCCGGAGCCGCTGCCCGCGGACACGCAGTGGATCAGCGGGCGGTGGGGCGGCGGTACGGCGGTCGACCCGGCCGACCGGGTCACCCTCGACGAGTCGATCAACATGGCCTTCCTCGTCGTCCTTGAGTTGATGACCCCGGCCGAGCGCGTGGCGTTCATCCTGCACGACGTCTTCCGGTACTCCTTCGCCGAGGTGGCCGCGATCGTCGGCCGCAGCGAGCCCGCGTGCCGGCAGCTGGCCTCGTCGGCGCGCCGCCGGATCCGCGCCTCGCAGACCGCCGCGGCCCCGGCGGCCCGGAGCGCCGACATGGTGCGGGCCTTCAAGGCGGCCTGGGAGTCCAAGGACATCGACGCCCTGATCGGGCTGCTGGCCCCCGACGCCACCGCGACCGGCGACGGCGGCGGCCTCGTCCAGGCGGTGCTGCGCCCCATCGAGGGCGCCGAGCAGATCGCGCGGTTCTTCGCCGGGCGGATGGACGTGGTGCCGGATCTGAGGCTGGCGGAGAGCACGGTCAACGGCCAGCCGGGCCTGGTCGCCGAGGTGGACGGCGTGCCGGTGTCGGTGCTGGCGTTCGATGTCGCGGGCGACCGGATCAGGCAGATCTGGTCGGTGCTCAACCCCGACAAGCTCCGCTTGTGGCGCGAGAGTTGACGCCTACCGCGCCGGGTCGCCGCACTTCTGGGCCATCAGCAGGTACTCGTGCGAGCGGTTGGTGCGCATCGGGTCGTCGTCGTCCTTGACCGGCCAGTCGTAGAGATGGACGCGCTCGTCCCCGAGGGTGAGATGGCGGCCGAGCACGCGTGCGGCGTCCCAGGCCAGCGGGACGAACCGGTCACCGATCCGCCGGTTCTGGACGGCGATGACGGCGTAGGCGTCCGGCCGCATCACCGCCGCGACGGCCGCGAAGGCCTCGTCGAGTGCCGTCAGATAGGTGTCGTAGTCGCGCAGCGCGTACATCTGGCCCGGGTCGGGGTCGTCGAGGTCCAGTGCGGTGCCGAAGTACGGCAGGTCGCACAGGACGAGGTCCACGCTGCCGGGGTCGAGCGGCGGCTTGCGGGCGTCGCCGCAGAGCATGCGCTGGTCGGGGTAGCGGGCGACGCGTCGCCGTGCCTCCTCGGCGCGGGCCGGGTTGATCTCCAGGCCGACCCCGAGCCGCCCCTCCGCGGCGCAGGCCACGAGGGTGGTGCCCCATCCGGCGAAGGGGTCGAGGACCAGGTCGCCGGGTGCGGTCAACTCGGTGATCAGCGGGCGCAGTTGACTGACCAGCCCGCTCTGTCCGGCGACCTCCTCCCGGGCGAACTCCGGGTCCTCCGCGCCGAGCAGGCGCCAACTGGACATCCCCATGGGGTCACGCAACCTTTCCGGTGGGGCGGGTTTCGGGTACGGCCGGTCCGGGCTCGGGCGGCAGCGGGTGCACCGCGGCCTGCGGCAGCCGGCGTTCGAGGCGCAGTACGCCCAGCGCGGAGCCCGCCACGCCCGCCGTGAGCAGGAGCCACATACCGGTGGCCGACAGGGAGAGCAGGGCGGTGAGCACGGTCGGCGCCAGCGCGATGGGCACCGCCCAGGACAGCTGGTAGACGGCGAGATGACGGCCCCGGGTCTCCTCCGGCGCGGCCTGGGCGACCAGCGCGGAGGCCGTGGCGCCGTGCAGCAGTTCGCCCGCCGTGAACAGGGCGGTCGCGGCGAACACTCCGGCGATCAGGGCCGCCCCGGTCGACAGCCCGCCGAGCACGGCGAAGGTGACGAAGGACAGGCCGAAGATGCCCGCGCCGAGCGCCACCGCGCGGGTTCTGCGGTACCTGAGCAGGAGCCGGGTGACCGGGATCTGGAGCACGGCGATGCCGACCGTGTTGACGGCGTACACGATGCCCACCAGTGAGACGGGCGCGTCGAGTTCACTGGTGAGGTACACCGGCAGCGCCACGGCCAGCACCATGTAGGCGAAGGCCGTCGGGATGTTCAGCAGGGTCAGGCTCAGGAAGGGCCGGTTGCGGGCCACCATCCGGTAGCCGCCCTTGCGGGAGACGCGGCCGCCCGCCGGCCGGGCCGGTGCCTGGGGGCGGATCGTGCTCATCAGCCCGGCCGCGAGGAGATAGCCGGCGGCGGCGCCGAGGACGACGACGTAGAACCCGGAGTCGTCGAGGGCGAGGGCCGCGCCCGCGAGGAGGCCGCCCAGGCCCATCCCGGCGTTGCGCAGGCTGCGTTGCAGGGCGAGCAGCTTGTCCCGCTCGGCGCCCCGCACGATCTCCGCGACGAAGGACTGGATGGCCGGCGGGTAGGAGGTGTCGCCGAGGGCGACCGGCAGCACGACCGCGAACATGGCCAGGCCGTTGTCGACGAAGGGATAGGCGCAGAACGCCGAGGCGCGCAGCACGTATCCGCCGACCAGGACGGTCCGGGCGCTGAAGCGGTCGATGAGCACGCCGGCGACCGGATTGCTGATCAGGCCGATCACCGAGGCGGCCGTGACGATGGCCCCGACCTCGGTGAGCGGCAGCCCGGTGACATGGTGGAAGTACAGCAGCGACAGCGGCAGGTACATGCCGCTGCCGGTCGCGTCGACGACCATGCCCGCCATGTACTTGAAGCGGACGGACGACAGGTACCGCCGCATCACGCCTCCCCGTCCCCGGCCGCCGGCACGATCTTCGTCTCGGCGACGATCCGGGCACCGAGCGCCCGCAGTCTGCGCTCGCACTCGGCGCGGGTCGGTGCCGAACCCACCGCCGCCGTGAGGAAGTCCGCGGATCCGGCGGCCGGGGGGATCACCTGCCCTTCCTCGGCGAAGAGCCAGAAGCCGCGCACCCACTCCTCGTCCGGCACGGAGGGCAGCGAGCGCACCAGCCCGGGCCGCTTCATCGTGAGCACCTGTCCCGACATGCACCGCGGCCGCAGCAGTCCCCGCTCGTCCACGGCGCCCTCGACCGCGGGCAGCGAGAGCCCCGCCTCGGCACGGGTCACCTGTACGGCGAGCTGGATCCCGAAGAGGATCTCGAAGACCTCCCGGATCTTGGCGCCGCCGGACCGCCCCGCGATCTCGCACAGCACCAGCCGGTCGTCGGGCGTGTGGAAGACCTCGGCGTGGAAGGCGTGGGTGCGCAGCCGGGAGCCCTCGGGCTTCAGCGCCGCCAGGGTCCGCTCGACCAGCGTGAGCAGCCGGGGGGTGAGCGGGTCGGCCGCGTCCAGGGTCAGGTCGACGCGGGGGCCGGGGTCGACGCCGAAGGAGGCCAGGTCGTACTGGTACTGCGAGGGCCAGGCGGCCACCGTACGGCCGTCCACCACCAGTCCGTCGACATGGCACATCCGCCCGGGCACGTACGCCTCGATCAGCAGGTCGTCCCGCGGCCCGCCCCGGCAGGCCGGCGCGAGCCGCGCTTCCAGCTCGTCCCGGTCGGCGACGATGCTGAGACCGATGGAGTTGTAGCCCTCGCGGTGCTTGAGGACCACCGGGAAGCCGTGCCGGGCGGCGAAGTCGCGGGCCTCCTGGGCGCTGCCCGGCACGGTGTGCGGGGCGACCTCGATGCCGGCCTGCCCGGCCAGTCTCTTCATCAGGGCCTTGTCGCGGAACGGCCGGATGTCCGCGCCGCGGGCCCCGTCGAGCCCGAGGCGCTCACGCAGCCGGGCGGCCAGGGCGAGGTCCGCCTCGTGGTGGGCGATGACGTGCGTGATCCGGTGCCGCTCGGCGAGGGCGAGCGCGCGGGCGGGCACGGCTTCGTCGTCGAGGGTGTCGAAGAGTTCGAGGTGGGTGAAGTCGTGGTCGAGGTCGCCGGGGAGTTGTTCCCCGGCCGACTCGATCTTGTCGCGGGCGGCGAGGACGACGATGTCGCCGGGGTAGGGGGTGCGGTCGTCGAGGCCGGGGGCGTCGCCGCTCAGCCAGCGGCGGTAGGGGAAGGCGGCGAGGGGGTTGCGGTGCAGGACGAGCACGCTCATGCCGTGGTCACCGTCCCGTCGTTCACCGGGGCCGCCTGGGCCAGGCGGGGCCGCCCGTCGGGGTCCTTCAGCCGTACCTTCAGCACGGTCCCGATGAGTTCGGCGCCGCGCCGGATCGCCGCGGTGGTGTCCTCGCCGGTGACGGCGACCAGGCCGAGGCGGTCCCAGTTGTCCCGCAGCGGCCGTACCGTCTGCCCCGGCCGGGCGCTGACGCGCACCGCGAGCACATCGGCGAGGGCCTGCGCCTCGGCCACGCCGTCGACGGACTCCACGAGGTCGCCGGGCCGTCCGATCACCGACCGTACGGCGGCTCCGCCGTGCGCCTCGGGCCGGTCGGGAAGCGCGTCGGCGAGGCCGAAGGGGGCGCCGAGGGCGAGCTTGACGGTGTCGATGCCGTAGACGCTGTGGACCAGGTCGGTGATGGCGTCGCCGGCGATCCGGTTGTGGCTCTCGACGACCCGGGGGCCGCGGGCGCCGATCCGCAGCTCGGTGTGGCAGACGCCGTCCTTGATGCCGAGCCGGTCCAGGAAGGCGACGACGGCTGCCCGTACTTGCTCCTCGGCCGCCGCGCCGAGCCGGGCGGGGACCGCGTGCCCCAGTTCGGCGAAGTGCGCGGGGTCGGTGAACTTCTCGGTGACGGCGATGACCACGTGACGGCCCGCGGAGCTGAAGGACTCCACGCTGTACTCGGGGCCGTCGAGGTACTCCTCCATCAGGAAGTCCTGGAGCAGCATCAGGGTCGAGACCCGGTCCGTCCTGGTGCCCGCCAGCCGGCGCACGCCGGCCCAGACGTGGTCGGCGTCGGCGGGGCCGTCGAGGCGGTGGACGCCGATGCTCGCGGTGGCGTCGGTCGGCTTGACGATGAAGGGGTAGCCGTGGCGCTCGCCGAAGGAGTCCAAGTCGGCTCGTTCGCGCAGGAGTTGGACGTGTACGGCGTCCGGGGTGCCGGCCAGGTGGGCGCGCATGGCGGCCTTGTCGCGGAAGCGCCGGGTGACCTCGTAGCCGGTGCCGCCCAGAGCGAAGAGGTCGTTGACGCGGGCCGCGTTCTCCAGGCCCGGCTCGGTGATCGAGACGGCGGCGGTGAAGCCGGGGGTGTCCCACAGCCGCTTGACGACGGGTTCCACCAGGTCCCAGCGGGTGTAGTCGAGGACCTCCACGTGGTCGGCGAGGCGCCGTTGCTCGGCGTTGACCTTGGTGGGGTGCTGCAGCAGCAGGACGTGCAGGCCCAACTCCTTTGCCGCGGCGACGGTTTCGTCCGTGGCGCCGACGAGGAGCAGGCAACGCTCGGGAGTCATGGGTCGGTGGGGCTCCGTTCCGGTGGGCGGGGCTGGGCGTCCGTGCGCCTGTCAGTCCGACGAGACAGCGCGGCGAACTGTGAGGTGCGGGCTCGCCGGGCACCGCTCAGGACGTCGGGGCGTCCGGCGTGCCGGGCACCTCCTGTGCCTCGGGCCACCAGCTGAGGTAGCGCTCTCCGCTGTCCGGGAAGACGGTGACGACGGTGGCGCCCGAGAGGTCGTACCGGCGCGCGAGTTCCAGGCAGCCGTACGCGGCGGCGCCGGAGGAGACGCCGACCAGCACTCCGGTGGCGGCCGCGAGGGCGCGGGTGGTGGCCGCGGCGTCCTCGTCCTCGACGGCGATCACCTCGTCGATCAGCGTGACGTCGGTGACCGGGCTGGTGAATCCGCCGTTCAGGCCGGGGATGCGGTGGGGGCCCGGTGCTCCGCCGGACAGCAGGGGCGAGCCCGCGGGTTCGACGGCCACGACGTTCAGCCGCGGGTTGTGCTCGCGCAGCCGGCGGGCGACTCCGGTCAGGGTGCCGCCGGTCCCGACGGCGCACACCAGGTGGTCGACGCGGCCGCCGCTGTCCCGCCAGATCTCCGGGCCCGTCGTCTCGTAGTGGGCCCGGACGTTGTCGGCGTTCACGTGCTGCGCCGCGTACCAGGAGCCCGGGGTCTCGGCGTGCAGTTCCTCGGCGCGCTCCACGCAGCCGGCGAAGCCGAGGGTGTGGTCGGTGAGTTCGATGCCGGCGCCCAGCATGCGCAGGGTCAGCAGGCGCTCGCGGGAGGCGTTGTCGGGGAGCACGATGCGGCAGCCGTAGCCGCGGGCCGCGGCCAGGGCGGCCAGGGCGATGCCGGTGTTGCCGGAGGTGGACTCGATGACGGTCCCGCCGGGGCGCAGGGTGCCCGCCCGCTCGGCGGCGCGCAGCATGAACAGGGCGGCCCGGTCCTTGATGCTGGACAGCGGATTCGCCGCCTCCAGCTTGGCCAGCACATGAGCGTCGTCGGGCAGCCCGGCGAGTCTCAGCCGCAGCATCGGGGTGTTGCCCACCAGTTCCTCGAGTGAGCTGACGACACTGCCGGTCGACAAGTCGGTCACGGGGCCCCTCCGGATCGGCTCTGCTCGATACACCTGCCGGGGGCTCGGTGCGGCCCCCTCCGCGAGCACATGCTGGCCCAGAATCCGGCGCTCCGGGTCCGCGCGGCCACGCGACCCATGGTTCGGGTTGCCGCACTGCATCGACTGCGGGGGTCGCTCGCGCCGTCGCTTCTGGCGCGGATACGTACGTTCGTGCCGGAGGTCGAAGAGCCGTCCGAGCACGGGGGTACGTAGATGAAGAGCCAGGAAGACGTCGGCGCATGCCTGCCTGACCTGCTGACCGCTCAGGCCCGGGCCCGTCCGGGCGATATCGCCGTGGTGCACGAGGGCGAGTCGCTCACCTTCCGCGAGCTGGCCGACCAGGCCGATGACGTGGCGCGATATCTGCACCATCTCGGCGTCGGCGCGGACGACTGCGTGGGGCTCTTCATCGAACCGTCGCTGGACCTGGTGATCGGTGCCTGGGGGGTGCTGCGGTCCGGCGGGGCCTACCTCCCGCTCTCGCCCGGCTATCCCGAGGAGCGCATCCGCCATGTCACGCGGGACGCCCGGATGAGCGTCGTGCTCACCCAGGACGACCTGCGCGGCCGGCTGGCGGACGTGCTCGCCTCCGACGCCGTCGTCATCTGTCCGGACGACGTCGTGGAGTTCAGGAAGCGCCGCTCCGGCTCGGACCCGGCCGGGTTGCCGGAGGGGCCGCGGCCCGGGGACCTGGCGTACGTCATCTACACCTCGGGCAGCACCGGCAAGCCCAAGGGTGTGGCGATCGAGCACCGCGCGCTGGCGCATCAGATGCGCTGGCTCGCCGGCACGTTCTCGCTCGGCGCCGACACCACCGTGCTGCACAAGACGCCGATCAGTTTCGACGCCGCGCAGTGGGAGCTGCTGGCCGCCGCCTGCGGCAGCCGGGTCGTGGTCGGGTCCGGCGGCATCCACCGGGATCCGCAGCGCATCGTCGAGGCCGTCACCCGGCACGAGGTGACGGCCCTGCAGTGCGTGCCCACCCTCCTGCAGGCCCTCGTCGACACCGACGAACTCGACCGCTGCACGTCGCTCACCCACCTCTTCAGCGGCGGCGAGGCACTGTCCCGGGCGCTCGCGAGGCGGCTGACGCGGGCCCTGCCGGACACCGCACTGGTCAACCTGTACGGCCCGACCGAGTGCACCATCAACACCTCGGCCCATCTCGTCGACCCCGCCGCCCTCGACGAGGGCCCCGAGACCGTGCCGATCGGCCGGCCCGTGACCGGTCTGCGCTATCACATCCTGGACGCCGACGGCTGCCCCGTGGCGCCGGGTGAGACGGGTGAACTGCACATCAGCGGCGTGCAGTTGGCGCGCGGCTATCTGCACCGTCCGGAGCTCACCGCCGAGCGCTTCACGACGCCCGACGGCCGGGAACGGCTGTACCGCACCGGCGATCTGGCCCGCTGGAACCCGGACGGCACCGCCCAGTTCGCGGGCCGCGTCGACAACCAGGTCAAACTGCGCGGCTTCCGTATCGAGCTGGACGAGATACGCCTGGCCGTCGAGGCGCACGACTGGGTGCGCAACGCCGCCGTCCTGCTGCGCACAGACCCGCGCACCCGGGCCCAGCACCTGGTCGCGTGCGTCGAACTCAGCGCCCGCGAGGCGGCGTTGATGGACCAGGGCGAGTTCGGCGAACACCATGTGTCGAAGGCGTCCAGGCTCCAGGTCCGGACCCAGCTGTCCGACCCGGGCGTCCGCGACGAAGCCGATCTGCGGGGCCGTCCCGCCTTACCCCTGCCCGGCGCCACTGCCGACCCCGAGGCACGGCGCCGGGCCTTCGCCCGCAAGACGTACCGCTTCTACGAGGGCGGCCCGCTGAAGGTCACGGACGTCCTGTCGGCGCTCGGCCGGCGCGCCCGGGGAGCCGGATCGCGCCACCCGGAGGAGCTGGCGCTGCCCGAACTCGGCGCGGTCCTGCGCAACTTCGGGCAGCACCTCAGCGCGGAGCGGCTGCTGCCGAAGTACGCGTACGCCTCCCCTGGATCCCTGTACGCGGTACAGCTCTACCTGGAGCTCAGCGGCATCGAGGGTGTGGCGCCGGGCCACTACTACTACCACCCGGTCCGGCACGAACTGGTGCTGATCCGCCCTGCCGCGGTGGATCGGGCCCGGCACCGGGTGCACTTCGTCGGTCGCAGAGCGGCGATCGAGCCGGTGTACAAGAAGAACATCCAGGAGGTCCTGGAGATGGAGGCCGGGCACATGGCCGGCCTGTTCGACGAGGTGCTGCCCGCCCATGGCCTGGCCCTCGCCGAGACGCCGCACGACACCGGCCTGCCGCGCCTGCTGGGCTGCGCCGAGGACGACTTCGGCCTGGGCTCGTTCGACCTGGTGCCCTGGACGCCGGAACCCGAGCACCGCGCGCTCGACATCTACGTGCAGTTCCCTCCGGGCAGCGAGGCGGGACGGCCGAGCGGCCAGTACCTGTACCGGGACGGCGAACTGCACCGGGTCAGCGACGCGTTGGTGCTCAAGCGGCATGTGATCGCCATCAACCAGGCCGCCTACGACCGTTCCGGCTTCGGCATCACCCTGGTCAGCCGGGCCGCCGAGCAGGGCCGGGAGCGGCTGGGCTACCTGGACCTCGGCCGTGAACTGCAGCGCCTGATGTCGAACACCGTCCACCTGGGCTTCATGCCCGCCGGGTACAGCTCCCGCACCGGTGACGACCTGCCCGCCGCCCGCCGCATGACGGCGATCCTGCGGACGGCCCGACGGCCCACCGGGCCCTCGTACTTCTGCGTCGGCGGCACGATCAGCGAGGAACAGGTCCGCCACGAGGGCATGCACGAGGACCAGGTGCACATGAAGGGGCCGGAGGAGCTGATCCGGGACGATCTCGTCGCCTCCCTGCCCGAGTACATGCTCCCCAGCCGGATCCTGGTGCTGCCCGCCCTGCCGCACACCCCGAACGGTAAGCTCGACACCAAGGCCCTCGAAGGGGTGGTCGACCGGACGGCGGCCCGGGCCCGTCCCGTGGTGGAGCCGCGCAACGGCGTCGAGGCACGGCTCGGCGCTCTGTGGCGGACGGCCCTGCGGCGGGAGTTCGTCTCCGTGCACGACGACTTCTTCGCGCTCGGCGGGAACTCGCTGATCGCGGTGGGCCTGGTCAAGCGGATCAATGAGAGCTTCGGCTGCGCCCTGCCGCTCCAGGTGCTGTTCGAGGCACCCACGGTGGCGAAGCTGGCCGAGGCGGTGAGCGCGCGCGCCGCGGCGCCCGCCTCGCGGATCACACCGCTGCGCTCCGAGGGCAGCGGGCCGCCGGTGTTCTGCTGGCCGGGACTCGGCGGGGTGACGATGAACCTGCGGCTGCTCGCGGCCCGCGCGCCCGGCGGGCGGCCGGTCCACGGGATCCAGGCGCACGGCGTCAATGAGGGCGAGTCGCCGCTGGCGTCCGTCGAGGAGATGGCCGCCGCCGATGTCGCGGCCCTGCGGCGCGTCCAGCCGCGGGGTCCCTACACGCTGTGGGGCTACTCCTTCGGCGCGCGGGTCGCGTTCGAGGCGGCGGGGCAGCTGGAGCAGGCCGGGCACCGGGTGGAGCAGGTGCTGCTGCTGGCCCCGGGATCGCCGCGGCCGGCCGGCGCCCCACGGCCCTCGCCGGTGGCCGACTTCACCGATCCCGTCTTCACCACCCTCCTCTTCTCCGTCTTCGCCGGCACCGCCCGCGGCCCGGCCGTCGAGGAGTGCCTGCGCGAGTGCGCGGACGAGGAGAGCTTCGCGCGGTTCGTCGAGCGACGCTTCCCGCAGCTGGACAGCGGATTGATCCGCCGTGTCATCGCCGTGGTACGGCGTACGTACGGCTTCACCCATGACCCGGCCGCACGCCAAGTGGCCGCGCCCGTCACGGTGTTCCGGGCCGCCGGGGACGAACCCTCCTTCCTGGAACGCTCACCGGGGCGCACGGCAACCCCGCCCACGATCGTGCAACTGGAGACCGACCACTACGGGGCGCTGCGCGAGCCGGGCGTCGACGAACTGGTCAAGGCGCTCCGGCGCGCCATCCCTCGACTCGCGACCCCCTGGACAAGGACGGCCTGATGCCTCACGTGACCATTCAGCACTTTCCGGCGACCCTCACCGCCGAGCAGCGGCTCCACCTCGTGGAGCAGGTGACGGCCGCCGTGCAGGAGGCGTTCGAGGTGGAGGAGCGGGTGGTCTCCATCGCCCTGGTCCCGGTCCCGCCGCAGGACTGGGACGCCCGGGTCTACCAGCCCGAAATCGCGGGCCACCGCGAGGAGTTGGCGAAGGAGCCGGGCTACTGAGCCACGGCGCCGGTTCTAGAGTTTCGAGCCAGGATCACTGGGGTGACCGCCTTCTCGGTTGCGCCTGCCGGGGGCGTTCACCAAGGATCTGAGGGGACGGCAACCGCCGGGGTGCGGGGAAACGGGGGAAAGGATGACGTCATGAGCGCGGGCAGCGGGCAGACCCGGGACACCCTGTCCCCCGCCGACACACCGCTGGAATCCCTGCTGCGGATCGCCGACACGCTCGGCAGCCTCGAACGGTACGCCACCGAGACCGCGGGCCACCTGCTGCTGGTGGAAGGCGCCGACACCGGGGCCCCCGGCCGGATCCGGTACATCGACGGCCCGGAGACCGTCCAGGACACGATCGGCGACGCCCTGTGGCGGGCGAAGCGGGAGATCCTCACGGCCCAGCCGGACGAACCCGGCCCCGGAGCCGCACTGGACCTGCTGCACGCGGCCGTCCGCGACCCGCTGGCGCGCGGAGTCGCGCTGCGCACGCTCTTCCAGCACAGCGCCCGCTTCTCCGAGCCCACGAAGAAATACGTGCAGCAGGTCATGGCCCAGGGTGACGTGGCCGTGCGCACGCTCCCGGAGTTCTTCGACCGGCTGATCCTGATCGACGGCGAGATCGCCTTCATCCCCGGCGGTGAACACCCGCACAGCGCGGCACTGATCCGGGACGGCGCCGTCGTCGCGTTCCTGCGGGGGGTGTTCGAGAAGGCCTGGGTACGGGCCGAGCGGTTCCCGTTCCGCCCGGTGCGGGCGGCGGACGCGGCCCGCGAGGTCGTACCCGACGTCCGCCAGGCCATCAAGGCGCTGCTGGTGGAGGGCCGTTCCGACAAGGCGATCGCGCGCCGCCTCGGCATGAGCCTACGGTCCGTGCAAGGACACATCGCGTCCCTGCGCGAGCAGTACGGCGCCCAGCACCGCTTTCAACTCGGGTACCGGATGGCGCACGGCGAGATTATCGGCCCCGGAAATGGGTGCACGCCCGGCACCACTTCGTAACCCGACCTTGACATCGGTCTATTCGATAAACATACTCAAACTTGACATGGCCGACGTGGAATTATTCGCGACATCATTCGACGCCCCGTCGGAATTCATCCGATGGACCGAAGCGCAACCAACCAAAATGCATGGCATTGCACCCCCTTTGGCGGAATTCCGAGCGCTGGGCCCATTGGAAGCGACCGTCGCCGGCCGGCCGGTGGATCTCGGGGCGCCGAAACAGCGCAAGTTGGTCGCGTTACTCGTCAGCCGCCTCGGCCAGCCGGTACCGGTGGACGTGATGCTGGAGGCCCTGTGGGCCGGCAGCCCGCCGCCGTCCGCGATGACGTCCCTGCAGTCCTACGTCGCCAATCTGCGCCGGGCGCTGGAACCGGGCCGGGCGCCGCGCACCCCGACGCGGGTCCTGCACACCAACGACCGCGGCTATCTGCTGGACGGCCACGTCGTCGAGGTGGACGTCCACCTCTTCGAACGGCGCGCCAAGGCGGGCTGGCAGGCCTGGAACCGGGGTGACCCGCAGGAGGCGCTCAGCGAGTTCGAGGCCGCGCTGGCGTTGTGGCGGGGCGAGGCCTACTCGGAGGTGTCGCACTCCGTCCATGTGGCGGCGGAGGTGGCACGGCTCGGGGAGTTGCGGCTGTCGGCCGTCGAGGGCCGCTGTGCCGCGCTGCTGGCGGTCGGGGCCCACGAGGTGGCGGTCGCCGAGCTGGAGGCCTTCATGCAGGCCCACCCGCTGCGCGAGTACGGCTGCGAGCTGCTGAGCCTGGCGCTGTACCGAGCCGGCCGGCAGGCGGACGCCCTGGCGGTGCTGCGGACCAACCAGCGCCGGCTGGGCGACGAGTTGGGCATCGATCCGCGGCCGGCGCTGCAGCATCTCGAACGCGAGATCCTGAGCCACGCCCCGGCGCTGGACTGGCGTCCGCCACCCGCCCCGGCCCCGACGGCCCCGCGCAGGCCCCCGGCCACCCCCCGGGTCCCCGCGCCCGCGCCGCCGCGGCCCGTGCCGGAGACGGACGAGGAGATCTTCGTCGGCCGTGAGGAGGCGCTGCGGCACCTGGCCGCGGTGTGCGCCGAGGCGGCACGCGGGCGGGGCCAGGTGGTGACGGTCTCCGGTGAACCGGGCGTCGGCAAGACCGCCCTGCTGCGGCGCTTCGCCCAACTGGGCCTCACGGCGCCGGTGCTGTGGGGTGCCTGTCCCGGGCATGTGCCCACTCCGCCGCTGTGGCCCTGGCAGCAGGTGCTGGGGACGGCGGGCACGCACCTTCCGCGCCGCCCGGTCCCGGGCCCCGTGGCCGAGGTGCTCGACGGACAGACACGGCAGCCGCTGGACGGCGCCGACGCGGACGCGGCCACCTTGCGGCGGTTCGAGGCGATCGTGCAGTACCTGACCGGGGCGTCGCACGCCCGGCCCCTGGTGATCGTGCTCGATCACCTCCACCGGGCCGACCCCGGCTCACTGCGGCTTTTGGCCCACCTCGCCGAGTCGGTGCGGACGAGCCGTCTGCTGGTGGCGGTGGCCTACCGATCCGACGAGGCGGCGGCCCTGGCCGGGACCTCGGCCGCGCTGGCCCGCGCGGAGATGACACAGGTGGAGCTGAACGGCCTGACCGGCGCGGAGACCCGGACCCTGGTGCACGCGATGCTCCGGCGGGAGGTGAGCGGGGCCGCCGCCGAGGAGCTGCGGTACCGCAGCGGGGGCAATCCGTTCTACCTGCGCGAGCTGCTCAAGGTCAGCGACGGCGAGGAGGGCCGGGGCCGGGCACCGGCGGTGCCGGGGCCGGTCCGAGAGGTGGTGCTCGGACGGGTCGCCCACCTGGGCCCTGTCGCCGCGGAGTTGCTGTCGGTCGCCTCCGTCGCCGGCCGCGCCTTCGCCGTCGACGTCGTCGCGGAGGCCGCCTCGCTGGAGATCGAGGCGGCCCTGAAGGCCGTCGACGCGCTCGTGGCGGCCGGACTGATCGGCGAGGACCCGCAACGGCTGGGCTGGTACTCCTTCACCCATGCGCTGACCGCCGAGGTGCTGTACCAGAGCATCGGGCGGCTGCGCCGGGCCCATCTCCTGCGCCGGATCCGCGCCGCGGCCGTACCGCCGCGCACGCCGACATGATTCGGCCTGCCCGCACCCCTCGCACCCGGTCCGGGGAAGTCGAGCGGGAGTCCGGCGCGCCTTGAGGCCGACTTGGCGGATGCGCGGACTCCGCTCGGACCCGGCATATGCCCGCTCGCGCCCCTGATCGCCCGAACGCCGGGAAAGTGCCTAGTCGGCCGCTCGTCCCCGCCGCCCGAACGGTCCCGGGCCGGTGCCGCGCGCCGGTCCGCGCCCAGTCCACGCCAAGTCAGCGCCAAGCCGGTCGACAGTCCGGCCCAAGTCGCATGGACAACACTGGTCGGCGTACGCACCGGAATGATCCGGCCACGCCAGACACCGTGTGGGCACTGCCCCGTCGACCGCTGCCGAGCGACCACTCCCCTGCCCGGGGTTGCCCTCCCCCTCGACGCACATCACCTCGCGTCGGCATTCCTCCGGGCCGGGGTCGAAGGAGCCTCGCGTTCCGGTCACGGGACGACCCACTGGAGAAGGACTCGACGACGTACGGGGGAGAACATGAAGTTCCAGGTCCTGGGCACGTTGTGCGCCGAGATCAACGGGAACTCGATCGTTCCCACGGCCGGCAAGCCCCGGCAGATGCTGTCCCTGCTCGCCCTGTATCCGGGACGCGTGGTACCCGTCTCCACGCTCATGGAAGAACTGTGGGGGAGCACACCACCCCAGAGCGCGCTGGCGACCTTACAGACGTACATCCTTCAGCTGCGCCGGCGCCTGGGCAGCGCCATGGGGCCCGACACGCCCGCCAAGGAGGTCCTCGCCACCCGGCACGGCGGCTATGTGCTGGCGATTCCCCCCGACTGCGTCGATGTGCACGCCTACGAACGGCGGGTCGCGGAGGGCCGGTCGGCGTTCGAGGCGGGCGACGACACCGTCGCGGCCGACCGCTTCCGGCAGGCGCTCACGCTGTGGCGGGGACCGGCGCTGGTCGACGTACGGGTGGGGCCGGTGCTGCGGATCGAGGTCATGCGGCTGGAGGAGAGCCGCCTCGGGACCGTCGAGCGGCGGATCGACGCCGATCTGAGGCTCGGCCGGCACACCGAACTCATCCCTGAACTGACCGAGTTGACGGCACGCTACCCGCAGCACGAGGGCCTGCACTCGCAGGCCATGGTGGCGCTGTACCGCTCGGGCCGGCAGGCGTCGGCCCTGGAGGTCTACCGGACGTTGCGCATCCGGCTGATCGAGGGCCTGGGCGTGGAGCCGTCCCCGCGGGTGCAGCGGCTGCACCAGGCGATGCTGGTGGTCGACCCCCAGCTGGACGTCGTCGCCGGACCGCGCCGCAGCTCCACGTTCGACCTCTACACCGCCTGAAGGCCAAGGCCGCGGCCGGTGCCCGGGGCACCGGCCGCGGCAGGCGTCCGGCCTGCTCAGTCCCGCTTCACGGCGCAGATGACCACACGGTTGACGATGGCGTCCGCCGGGATGTCGGCGGGATCCTTGGCGGTCACCTTCGTGACCTCGAACCCGCACTCCTCCAGCCAGCTCCGGTACGTGGACAGCTTCTGCAGCCCGCCGCGCCCCACCACACAGCCGAGGATGTAGGCCGGGAAGAAGTCCGCCTGGAGGTCGTCGGGGTCCGTGATGTCCTCGGGGTACACGGGCGCGAGGACCACGACCTGCCCGCCCGGCTCCAGCGCCCGGTGGGCGTTCCTGAGGATGGTGAGGACCTCGTCCTTGTCGTACATGTCCACGAAGTGCTTGAGCAGCACCACGTCGTAGCCGCCCGGGAGGGACTCGAGGACGTCACCGGCCACGAACGAGCACTGCTCCGTCAGCCCGTGCTCCGCGAAGGTCCGCAGGCACGCGGCCTCCAGGGCGGGCTGGTCGAAGGTGGTCACCCGTAGGCCGGGCGAGCCCTTCAACTGGCAGGTCATCACGGCCCCGAGGCCGTTGCCGCCGCGCGCGTCGAGCACCCGCGCCCCGGCCGGGACGTCGAAGCTGCGGAAGAACCAGGGATAGACACTGGCCGTCTCGTTCTGCGCCAGCGGCCCCCACGCGGAGCGCACCTCCGGGACCACGGCCGCCGCCTCGAACATCGTGCCCTCGAAGCCGTAGAGCTCCTTGAGCCCGACCGCACTGCCGGTCGAGATGGACTCGGGCAGGTAGTACAGCTGCCGCATCATGCCCGTCTTGATCATGCCCATGAAGGTCAGGACGCGCTGGAGGTCGGCCTCCGGGACGTCCGCGAGCGCGGCGAGGGTGTAGCCGCCGGTGGTCTCGTCCAGGGCGACGAAGCCCTCCTTCAGCGGCAGTTGCAGCACCTGCTCCACGGCGTCGGGCTTCGCGCCCACGACCGCGCCGAGCTCGGCCGCGGTCAGGGCGCCCTCCTTGCGCAGGGCGTCGACGATGCCGAGCTCGAAGCAGGCGTACAGGGTCATGAACCGGGTCGGTCCCACCATGTACTCGCGCATCCGGGCCAGTACCGCTTCAGGGTTGGACACAGCAATCCCCTCGGATCGACCTGTGGGGCCAGGCCCCGCTCCAGTGCTGCTACCGAGTATCGGGAGCGGATCTGGAGCGCCGGTAGAGCGGTGCTGTGGTGCGGCCCGGGTCCGGGTCACCTGCCGTAGCGGCGGTCCCGGACGGCGTACGAACGCAGCGCGCGCAGCAGGTCTATCTCGCGGAAGGCCGGCCACAGGACCTCGACGAAGTGCACCTCGGCGTAGGCGGACTGCCACAACAGGAAGCCGGACAGCCGCTGTTCGCCCGAGGTGCGGATGATGAAGTCCGTGTCGGGGCCCGCCGGGGAGTAGAGGTTGTCGGAGATGTGCTGGAGGTCGAAGTTCTCGGCCAGTTCGCGCGGGTCGCCGCCGGCGGAGATGTGTTTGTCGAAGGCGGAGCGCACCGCGTCGATGATCTCGCGGCGCCCGCCGTAGCCGACCGCCACGTCGACCTTGAGGCCGCCGCGGCCGGTGGTGCCCGCGACGGCGTCCTTCAGGGACCGGGCCGTCTCCCCCGGCAGCAGGTCGAGTGCGCCGATGACGTCGATCCGCCAGTCCTCGTCGGCCGCGCAGATGCTCGCCACGGTCTCCTCGATGATCTCGAGCAGGGGCCCGAGTTCGGCCGGCGGCCGGTGCAGGTTGTCGTCGGACAGCATCCACAGCGTGACGTGCTCGATGTCGGCGGCGTCGCACCAGCGCAGGAAGTCGCCGACCTTCGCGCCGCCCACGCGGTAGCCCTCACGGACGTCGTCGTGCCCGGCGCCGCGGGCCCAACGCCGGTTGCCGTCCAGCATGATGGCGACATGCCGTGGTCGTGGCTTGCCCTCCAGCTTGCGCGCCAGCCGCCTGACGTACAGGGCTTCCAATGCCGACCGAAGCGCCCTCAAGGCCACGTGCCATGTCCCTTCGTCCCCACCAACCGCCAATGGGGGCCACCGTATCCCCCGTCGGGGAGCTTCAGCCATCGACGCTGTTCAGGCGGCGCTGGGCGGGGGCGGAAGGGGGTGGGCTCAGGATGTGCGGTAGGCCACGCGGTGGGCCATGTCCGCCAGTTCCGTTCGCCACACCTCGTCGAGGGGGGCGTCCGCGATGGCCTTGCGGCCCCGTTCGACGAGGCCGTCGATGTGCCGCTCGACGTCGCGCGGCACACCCGTGTCCACCAGACGGCGGCGCACTTCGTCGGGGGTGTGGCCCGGCTCGGTGATCAGGGTGTGGATGTGCTCGTCGCGCTGCATCGCCCAGCCGAGCAGCAAGGTCATCTTGTGCTGGGTGAAGTCCAGGCCGGTGGGCTTGCCGGTGTCCGCGGAGTCACCGAAGGCGTCGAGCAGATCGTCCCGCAGCTGGAACGCCTCGCCCACGGCTTCGCCGTACTCCTCGAAGGCGGCGGCGAGGTCGCCGCGGCCCGCCGCGCCCGCGCCCACCACGAGGGGCCGGTGAATGGTGTACCGGCCGGACTTGATGCGGGCGATCAGACGGGAGGTGCGGGGGTCCGCGCAGAACTCGGCCGCCGCGTGGACGTCCATGTACTGGCCTATCATCACCTCGGAGCGCAGCCGGTGCCACTCCGGGAGCGCCGGGCCCGGTGCCCGCGCCATGAGCTCATCGCTGTAGACGAGCGCCAGGTCGCCGACGAGCAGGGCCACTCCCTCGCCGTACCGGCGTGACTCCCCCTGCCAGCCGCGGCTGCCGTGCAGGCGTGTGTACGTGGTGTGGACGGTGGGCACGCCGCGCCGGGTGCCGGAGTCGTCCAGGACGTCGTCGTGGACGAGGGCGGACAGGTGCAGCATCTCCAGGGCGGCGCCGGCCGCCACGATCCCGGGGTCGTCGGGGTCGCCGCCGGCGGCGAGATAGCCGGTGACGCAGAAGGCGGGCCGGATGCGCTTGCCGCCCGACGCGATCAGCGCGGACAGCGCGTCGATGGGGACGACCGCCCCCTCGTGCACCCCGGCCCACAGATCGCGCTCGGCGGCGAGGAGGGACCGCAGCCTGTCCTCGACGCGGCGGAGCAGGTCCGCGCGGAGAGCGTCCGCCTCCTGGGCGGTGTCGGTGCTGATGTCCGAAGTCACGGATATCTCCTGGGGGTTCGGATGACGGGCATGGGAGCGGGCCGCGCAGGGTGAATCTGGAGTTCCCCTTTAGCGCCGATCGACCGCGGATACAGAACGTTGACACCCCGAACCGCCCCGTGGAAATCTCCCAGTGCGCCCGGGGCCGAATTCGAGATCTTCAGCCGCGACTTTCCGCTCTTCCCACGAGCCTTCGCCTCGCCCACGGCTGTGCAAATCCACTGGGACGGTTCACGTCATTCAAGACGGCCGACGGACAACCCGCCTCCGAAAGGAATCGCATGGATTCTCATGCCTGCCCGAAGAATTCTCTCCAGGAACCAGGCGGGGCGATCGAATCCGGTCTCTGCGCCTCGCGTGTCCGGCAGTTGGAAGGTGATCTGCGCGCGCTGCCCGGTCTCTACCAGGAGAGTCTGCACCACGTCTTACCGACGTCCCGGCGGCCGCACCACACCCGGGTCTCGGGGAGCCGGAGCCGGGACCGCTTGAACATGTCCGCGCTGGACGCCCGGCACAACATCCTCGCCATCTTGGAGTCGTGGGCGCGGTACGTCACCGACGAACTCGGTGGTGCCGCCCCCGCCCGCTCGGTGCCGGACCTGTCCCGTTTCCTGCTGCGCCACCTCACGTGGCTGACCGGACAGCCGCCCGCGGCCGATTTCGCGGACGAGATCGACGCGCTGCGACGGGAGTTGCTGCGCACGATCGACCCGGAGCCCGGTGAGTCCCAGGTGGTCACCCGGGAGTGCGTGGTGGCCGACTGCGCCGGAAGGATCACGACGTCGCCGCGGCCGGCCGGGGACCGGACGAGCATCCGGTGCTCAGCGGGGCACACCTGGGAGATGCACGAGTGGATCACCCTGCGCCCGCTCATGGAGCGGCGGCGGAAGGCTGTCGGCGCATGACGAGACCACCACGCCACCGGCTGGTGCCCACCAAGGTGGCCGCGCTCGCCGCGGGGGTGTCCGAGGCGACGATCCGCAAGTGGGTGAGCCGCGGCAAGATCACCCGCTACGGCTCCCCCGGCCGCTCCGAGTTCGACATCGACGAGCTCACGGAGATCGCCCTGCGCCGCCGGAGTTGAGTGTCGTGGTGGCCAGACCTTCGCCTAGTCCTTCGTCGGCCGGCCCGGGACGGGCAGGGGGCGGGACAGGGCGCGGTCGACGAGCGGGCCCGCGGCGCCGGTGTAGGCCGCCGGTTCGAACAGGTCGGACAGCCGGGCGTCGGCGAGGGCGGCCGAGGCCCCGCCGTCCTGCCGCAGCAGCTCCGCCAGCGGCTCGCCGGTGCTCGCCGAGCGGGCGGACGCCTCGTTCAGCAGATCACGGGCCCGGGCCTTGCCGAGGGCGGGGGCGAGTACGGCGGCGATCCGCTCGGAGATGATCGCTCCCCCCGTCATACGGGTGTTGGCGCGCATCCGCTCCGGATCGACGGACAGGTGGGAGACGAGTTCCACCGTCTGGTGCGCGGCGCCCCCGGCCAGCCGCAACAGGGCCCGCAGGGGCTCCCATTCGGCGTGCCAGGCACCGGCGGACCGTTCGTCCTCGCTCGGCAGACAGCCCAGAACGGTCGCGGCGAGCTGGGGTGCCTGCAGTGCGGCGGACCTGACGGCCGTGGCGAGCACGGGGTTGCGTTTGTGCGGCATCGCCGAGGACGCGCCCCGGCCGCTGGGCGCCGGCTCGTGCACCTCGCCCACCTCGGTGCGGGTCAGCGACAGCACATCGACGGCGATCTTGCCGAGAGCTCCGCACAGGAAGGCGGCGGCCGTGGCCGTGTCCACCATGGGCGTGCGCAGCACGTGCCAGGGCAACAGGGGTGCGGACAGGCCCAGTTCGGCCGCGAAGGCGTCCGTCAGGTCGCGGACGTAGGTGGCGGGGTCGGCTCCGGGCGCGTGGGCGAGGTAGCCGGCGAGGGTTCCGGCGGCGCCCCCGAGCTGGACGTCGGCGCTGAGCGCGTCGAGCTTGTGGACCGCGTCCAGGACGAGATGGCGCCAGCCCGCCGCCTTGAGCCCGAAGGTCGTGGGCACCGCGTGCAGGGCCAGGGTGCGGCCCGCGATCAGGGTGTCCCGGTGCTCCCTGGCGAGCACGGCCAGCGCCTGCTCGACCCGTTCGAGGTCGGCGCGGATCAGCCGCACGGCCCGGCTCACCACCAGGACGGTCGCGGTGTCGAGGATGTCCTGGCTGGTGGAGCCCCGGTGCACGTAGCGGGCCGCCTCCGGGTCCCGGTCCGCGACCAGCGCGGTGAACTCCCGTACCAGCGCCACCACGGGGTTGGCGGACTCGCGTGCCTGCCGGGCCAGGGCGGCCAGGTCGAGCCGGTCGGCCCTCGCGGCCTCCGTGATGACCTGTGCGGCGGCCACGGGCACGGTGCCCAGGCGGGCCTGCGCCCGGCTGAGTGCCGCCTCGGCGTCCAGCATGGCCTGGAGCCAGGCCCCGTCGTGCACCGCGTCCACGACGGGGGTGGCCGCCCAGACCGGGGACAGCAGACCGGCGTCGCCGGTGGGACCGGTGTCAGTGGGCATGGGTGAGTCCTTGGTCGGTGGGTGCTTCCTGGCCGCCGCCGGATGCGGGCGCTTCCCGTCCGCCACCGGATGCCGTGGTCTTCCGGTCGGCGCAGGCGAGGGCCGCGCGGGCGATGGCGTCGGAGTCGGTGAGGGTCACGGAGTTCACGCCGGGACGGATGCCCGCGGCCGTCACCCAGTGCACCGACTCCGTGGGCACGCCGAAGGCGAAGCGCCGGGGATGGGCCCGTCCGGCCGCGTCGATCAGGTGGAACGGCCGCCCGGTGACGGCGAGTCCGTCGCTCTCGTACGCGCCGCCGGAGCGGGTGCGGATGCGGTAGGTGGCGCACTGTCCGGTGGCGAGCAGCCCGCGCAGCAGCCGATCGCCGGTGCGGCGCAGGGTGATGTCGGGCAGACGGGCCTCGACCAGGGCGTCCGCCCGGACCTCGGAGCCGGGCACGAGCGGCGAGGCGGCTGTGTACCCGGTGCCGTCGACGGCCACGCGCAGGCCGGGCCCGATCACGTGCAGCACACCGGCCTCGATCAGGGCGATCATCTCCTCGACGCGCCGGGCGGGCGGTCCGATGGAGAGGAACGCGTTGAGCGGGGTGTACCAGGCGTCCAGGTCGGCGCGGTACGACTCGCCGTGCAGGCCCCCGTGGTCGACGGCGAGCCGGACCTCGTTGCGCAGGTCGCGCAGGACGTCCAGGGCGGCCTTGAGGGGACCGCTGACATTGCCGCACCTGGCTTCGGCGACGTCCTTGCGCAGGTGGTCGAGGAGCCAGTCGGTGAAGTCGCGGCGGCCGGTGAACTCCCGGTCCCGGTAGGGCCGGGCGAGCAGTTCCCAGTCCCAGCGGTACTTCTCGCTGATGCCGTACGCCGACAGCACGGCGTCCTTCTCCCGCTCCCCCGGTCCGGTCGCCAGGAAGTCGTCCTGGAGCTGCCGCGCCCGGGCGATGTGCCCGCGAGAGGTGAACAGCGTGCGGTAGTAGACGGCCTCGACCTCGCGGGAGATCAGGGGCCACAGATCCTTGCGGAAGTCGAGTCCGGAGCGGGCGTGGGTGCGGCGCAGCTCCGCGACCCGGTCAGCGGTGAGCAGCAGCGGCTCGTGCCGGCCGTGCGGGCCCTTCTCGTTGTCGCCCCGGGCCTGGTACGGGATGCCGCGCCGGGACCCGGCGTACAGGTGCGGCTCCCGGCCGCTGGGGTGGTAGACGAGCCGTCCTCCGGCCCGTGAGAAGGAGCCGCCGCGGCCGGCGGTGAGCTCGGCCATGTGGTCGAAGAAGTTCAGCCCGAGCCCGCGCAGCAGCACCCTGGTGCCGGGGGCCAGCACGTCGAGGTCGACGTCGGCCGGGTTGGCCGGGGCGAGGTGGATCAGTCCCGCCCGGCGCGAGCGGGCGCCGAATTCCCGCTCGGCGGTGTCGGCGCGGGCTGGCAGATGCCCTAGGCAGAGGATCACGGCGTGCAGGTCCGTGAGGACGGTGCCGTTGTCGAGAACGATCCGCTGGAGGGCGGGGTTCTCGGCGTCCGGGTCGTCGTCGAGGGAGACCGCGAGGGCGGTGTGCGAGGTGACGCGCAGCCCCGGGGGCGCGTTGTCGACGACGTGCCGGTACGCCCAGCGCAGGTACCGGCCGTAGAAGGCGCGGGTCGGATAGGTGTCGGGGCCCAACTGCCGGGCCTCGTCCAGGACATGGGGCGGGCAGTCGTGGCGGAGGCGGCCCGCGTGGAGCGCCTCGGCCCACTCGTGGAGGCTGGGGCCGGGTTCCAGCGGGCCGCGCAGGTCGACGGAGGTGTCGGTGAACACCGATATCTGTCCGGCCACGGTGTTCATGAGCAGATGGCGGGACTGGTCGGTGCGCCACACCTTCCCCGCGCCCGGCGGGTAGGGGTCGACGACATGGACGTGGACCGTGCTGCCCTCGGGCATCGCGCGGGCGTTGGCGCAGAGCCGTTCGACCACCGAGAGGCCCCGCGGGCCGCTGCCGATCAGGCCCACCGTGCAGTGTCTCGCTGTCATGGTTCCTGCTTCCGCCGGTGTCTTCACCACTCGACCAGCGCGAACCCCGCGGCCATGCCTCCGCCGAAACCGGCGAGGAGGATCAGGTCGCCGGTTCGGAAGGCCTCGGCGCGGGCGGCTTCCGCGAGGGTGATCGGGATGGAGGCGGCTCCGGTGTTGCCGTAGTGCGTCAGGGTGCGGTGCATGGTCGCCCTGGGCAGGGCCAGGGAGGCGAACAGGGTGTCGAGCAGGACACCGTTGGCCTGGTGCGGGACGAAGTGGGCGATGTCGTCGGGGGCGATGCCGCTCTCGTGGAGGAACTGCTTGGTCAGCAGGGGCAGTCGGTCCTCGACGAAGCCGCGCACCGCGCGGCCGTCCATCCGGAAGTACTGCAGCCCGGCGTCCAGGGCGGCCCGGTCCAGGGGCAGCCTGCTGCCGCCGGCGGGCACCTCGATCAGGTCCGACAGCTCCCCGAAGGTGTGGGTGGCGAGCGCGCGGACGCGGCCGCCCCGTCCCGGGCCCAGCACCATCGCGCCGGCGCCGTCGCCGAACAGCACGACCGTCCTGCGGTCGGCCGGGTTGAGGATGCGGGAGTACACGTCGGCGCCGATGACCAGGGCGTGTCCGCCCCTTCGGGCCAGGATCCCCTCGGCCGCGGCGAGCGCGAACACCTCGCCGGAGCAGACGGCGTTGACGTCGAACGCCGCCGCGTCGACGGCGCCGAGCAGGTGCTGCACCCGGGCGGCGGTGGGCGGCTGGGGCCGGTCGGGTGTGGAGGTGGCGACGACGATCACCGTCAGCCGGTCGGCGGTGATGCCGGCCGACCGCAGCGCGTCCCGTCCGGCGGCCGCGGCCAGGTCCGAGGTGGCCTGCCCGGGGGCGGCCCAGCGGCGTTCGCGGATGGCGGTCTTGCGGACGACCCACGCGTCGTCGACGCCCGCCGCGGCTCCGGCCTCGTCATTGGAGACGACCCGGTCCGGCACATGAGCACCCGTACCGAGCACCCCGACTTCGGTCATGCGCCCGTCTTCCCCTCGATCGGTGTGGATACGGCACGGCCGGCTAGCGCGTCTCGTAGATCCGCTTGTGGTCGCGCACGGCCGCCAGCCGGAAGGGTCCCGTGGTCTCGGCCGGGGTGCGGTGGTCCCCGCCGTCGGCCGGGAAGGAGTGCTCGTGCAGGCCCCGGTAGCGGGCGTAGTCCACGGCGGTGCGCCGGTCGATCGCCGCGCGGTGCCCCTCGGTGCGCAGGTGGTCCCGGTATCCGGGTACGGCGGTGCCGGCGAAGAACTCGGCGACGCTGCCGGAGCCGTAGCTGAGGAAGCCGACGGCCTGCCCGGCCAGGTCGTCTGCCTGGTCGAGCAGGGCGGCCAGGGCGAGGTACACGGAGGCGGTGTAGCTGTTGCCGATGACGTTGTTGTAGGCGGTGGTCAGTCCGAGGTCGCGGGTGACGCGGTCCTCGTCGACGCCGTGCCCGCAGTAGTTGAGGAGCTGGCGGTGGGCCTTGTACGCCATCTTCGTGAACGGCTGGTGGTAGCAGAACGCGGCGAACTCGTCGAGCGCGCGCCCGCCCTGCTCGGTGTAGTCCTTCCAGCTGCCCTGCACCGCCAGGAGGTAGGCGCCGATGGACTCCTGTCCGTCGACCAGGGCTGCCTCGCGGTAGTTCGGCCGCCAGAAGTCCATGACGTCGGCGGTGAACACCCCCGAGGGCTCCTCGATGCGCACCAGCGCGGGGTCGGCGCCGACCAGCATGGCCACCGCGGCGGCGCCCTGGGTGGCCTCGCCGGGGCTGTCCAGCTCGTACTTGGAGACGTCCGCGGCGATCACGAGGACCCGTTGCGCCGGGTCGCGGCGCACCAGGCCGAGGGCGAACTGGAGGGCGGCCGTCGCGCCGTAGCAGGCCTGCTTGAGTTCGACGACGCGGGTGGCCGAGGGCAGTCCGAGGAGGGTGTGGACGTAGATCCCGGCGGCCTTCGCCTGGTCGATGGCGGACTCCGTGGCGAGGATGACGGTCCGGATCCCGTCGCTGCCGTGCCGCTGGAGGATCGGCGCGGCGGCGGTCGCGGCCATGGTGACGATGTCCTCGTCGGCGGCGGGCACGCTCATCGACCGCTGGCCGATGCCGTGGTGGTACTTGCCGATGTCGGTGCCGTTGTGCTCGGCGAGCACGGTGTGTGCGAGGACGAACTCGGTGGTCGCGAACGACAGATCGTGGATGCCGGTGGCGAGGTCGTCGGCCATGTCCCTAGACACCTGCCTTCGCTGTCTCGTGGGCCCGTTCCAACTGCACGTGGGCGCGCATGAGTTCGCCCGGGTTGGTCTGCGCGGCGAGCAGGGAGAGCTCACCGCAGAGCACCGTGGCCGCCGCGATCACGGCGAGGCGGCGGGCGTTCTCGCCGGGGGCGCGGTCGGCCAGGCAGCCGAGGCGGGCGAGGTTCGTCTCCACGAAGTCGAGTCCCTTGCCGTTGCCGACCGAGCCGACGATGAGGTTGGGCAGGGTGCAGGCGAAGTAGAGGTCGCCGTCGCGGTCCTCGGCCATGACGACGCCCTGGGAGCCCTCGACGATGTTCGCCGCGTCCTGTCCGGTGGCCAGGTAGAAGCCGAGCAGCATGTTCGCGAAGTGGGCGTTGGCCGAGCGGATGCCGCCGGCGAGCAGGGTGCCGAGCAGGTTCTTGCGGATGTTCAGCTCGACGATCCCGGCAGCCGTGGTGCGCAGGACTCCCTCGACCACGTCCCGCGGGACGAGCAGTTCGGTGACCACGTTCTTGCCGCGGCCCAGGATGCCGTTGACCGCGGTGGCCTTCTTGTCGGTGCAGTAGTTCCCGGAGATCGATCCGTAGGCGATGCCCGGGATCGTCTTCAGCAGGTGTCCGAGCAGCGCGTCGGAGGCGAGGGTGGCCATGTTGTGGCCGGAGGCGTCGCCGGTGCTGAACTCGAACCGGATGAACAGCAGGTTGGCGTTGATCTCGTGGCGTACGCCGATCAGTTCGGCGTAGCGGCTGCCGGTGCGCACCACCTCGCGCAGCTCGTCGATGCGGGAGTCGATGGTCCGCGCGGCCGTCAGCGCCGTCTGCGCGTCCAGCGCCTCCACGAGCACCGAGCGGGTCATGCGCTCGTCGACGAGGGTGGCGACGATGCCCCGCTCGCAGAGCATGGAGACCTTCGCGCCGCGGCCCACGGAGGGCCACAGCGGTGACTCGTAGGTGGCGAGCGGGACCGGGGTCTCGGTGGTGGCCACGTTCCCCGAGATCCGCAGGGGGCCCACCCAGCGCATCGGGACCCCGGCGATCGCGTTGTCGGTCATGGTGTGTTTCCCGTCATCTGGTGGCGGACGTCAGGCTGCCGGAGCGGCGGGCGAGCGGCCGGGTGTCGATGCCCCGGTCGGCGCAGAAGTCACGCAGTTCGCCGTGGATCAGCAGGTCGCAGTGGGTCAGTGCGGCGGGGGTGGGGGCGCCCAGCACGGTCTGGAGGGCGGCCAGTTGGTCGAGCCAGGCCCGGATCCGTGCGATCAGCGCCGCCACTCCGTCGTCGAGGAGCGTGCGCAGGAAGGTGCCGGAGACGCCGACGCCGGACGCGCCGAGCGCCAGCGCGCGGGCCACGTCGAGGGGGTGGCGCACCCCGCCGGAGGCGAGGACGGGGATCGGGGCGTCCTGCGCGTCCAGCAGACAGGCGGCGGTGGACTGTCCCCAGCCGTTGAGCCAGGAGTAGTCGGCGAGTTCTCGGCGGCCGTTCTCGATACGGGCGAAGTCGGTGCCGCCCCGGCCGCCGAGGTCGGCGATCCGTACGCCGAGGCTGTCCAGCAGGCGCACGGTCTCGCGGCTCAGCCCGAAGCCGACCTCCTTGACGATCACCGGGACGTCTACGCCGGCCGCGATCCGCTCGATCTGCGGCACCCAGGACGCGAAGGAGCGGTCCCCTTCCGGCATCACGGTTTCCTGCACGGTGTTGACGTGGATCTGCAGGGCGTCGGCGCGCAGCAGGTCGACGGCGCGGCGCGCCCTGTCGACGGAGGCCGTGGCGTTGACGTTGGCGATGACGAACCCGTCCGGGTTCTCCTCGCGCAGCACGCTGAACGTTCCCGCGCAGCCGGGGTCCTTGAAGTAGGCGCTCATGGAGCCGGACGCGATGGGCACGCCGGTCTCGCGGGCGGCGATGCCCAGGTCCCGGTTGATGGCGCCGGTGCGCTCGCTGCCGCCGGTCATGGCGTTGATGTACAGCGGCACCGGCCAGGACAGGCCGGCGAAGGTGGTGGCGAGGGAGACCTCGGGCCGGTCGAGTCCGGCCAGGGCGTGGTGGACGAAGGAGATCTCGTCGAACTGGTTGCGTCCGCTGTGCCGTTGCTGCTGCTCGACAGCGAGGCGGACATGGTCGTCCTTGCGTTGAGCGATCATGGCTGGTCTCCTTCCGCGGCGGGACGGATCGGCAGGGGCGTCACCCCGGCCGAGGCCCACCGTTCGCGCAGTCGGGCGATGTCCCGTGGGGCGCCGGCGTCCAGCAGCGCGATGCCGCAGTCGCCGCCGCCCGCGCCGGAGGGCTTGGCCGCGCCTCCGACGGCTTCGGCGGCCTCGCACAGCGCGGTGAGCCGGGGTGTGAAGACACCGAGGGCGGCCTCGTCGTCCAGCAGCGCCAGCTCCCGGCGGGCCTGCCGGACGCGGGCCATCAGCTCCGGTCCGTCGCCGCGCTCCAGTGCCTCGGCCGCCGCGTGCACGCAGTCGGTGGTGGCGCGGACGAACCGCCGGTGGGCGGCGGTTCCTCGCCAGGGACGCCGGTGCAGCTCGGACACCAGGGACGCCGTCGAGGCCGGGTCTCCGGTCCAGCCGACCTCCAGGGAGAGCTCTTCGGGCGGCGGCAGCGGCCGTACGTCGAAGCCGGGCCAGGGCGCTCGCAGGGCCGCCTCGACGCCGTGGTCGCGGGCGAGGTCCCGGACGGCGGCCCGGTCGGGCGCCCGGTAGACGATCCAGCCGCCCCAGGTGCTGGCGGCGAGGTCGCCGCCGGAGCCCTTGGGGTCGAGCCGGGCGGTGGCGAGCAGGGCGAGCCGGAACCGTTCCTCGTCAGACAGGGTGAGTCCGCAGTACGCGGCGACGGCGGCCACGCTGGCCACGGTCACCGCGCCGCTGGATCCCAGGCCGTACTTGGTGCCGCGGTCGTGCAGGCCGCTGACGACGGACAGGCCGAACTCCGGTGCCGCACGGCCGCGTTCGGCCAGCAGGTCGGCGACGGTCTCGATGGCGGACAGCACATGGGTGAGTCCGGTGTGCGGGCCGAGCCGGCCCTCCCGCCACCGCAGGCGCGCGCCGGCCGGGCCGAGGTCGGAGGTGATCTCGACGCCCGGCTCGGCCGGGTCGGTCACCGTGACGGTGACGTACCGGTCGACCGCGACGAGGATCGCCGGGTTCCCGGGCTCGACGACCGCGTACTCCCCCGCGATGAACAGCTTGCCCGGAGCGCTCCGCCGGATCACCGGCCGTCCTCGCCCGACAGGCGCGCACCCGGGCCGGGTCCGGCGATGTGCACCGAGCCGTCGGGGGCGGCCGCCCGCACCGCCTCGGCGACGCGGGCGGCGTCCGCGCGGCGGCACAGCACCTTGACGTTGGGTCCGGCGTCCATGGTGGCGTAGGCCGGGACGCCGTCCTGGCGGAGCCTCAGGACGGCGTCGAGGACGGTCAGGCCGGCCGGCGCCAGATAGCGGACCGCCGGACGGGCCGCGAGCATGGTGGCGTGCATGCCGAGGGCGTTGCGTTCCGCGATCTCCCCGACCGCCTCGATGTCACCGGCGAGCAGGGCCGTCCGCATCTCGGCCAGGTCGGCCTCGCTGGAGAGCGCCCATGGCTCGTAGAGCGGGGAGGTGTCGACGGTGCGCCGCATGGCCGTCCGGCTGGAGACGGGCTTGGGGCCCGCGTCGACGACGGCGACCACCAGGGCCGGGTCGAGGTCTCCCGTGGGCACGGGTTCGGCGTAGGAGCCGAGGTCGGCCTCCTGCGCGGTGCCGGAGCCCGCGTGCCACACCGCGAAGCCCCCGAAGACCGACCGGGACGCCGATCCGGAGCCGCGCCGGGCGAGCCGGGACAGGGCGGTGGCGTCGAGGCCGAGGCCGTACGCGGCCGCCGCGGCGACGGCGAGGGCGGCGAACCCGCTGGCGGACGAGGCGAGGCCGGCGCCGGTGGGGACAGTGTTCTCGCTGTCCACCACGGCCCGGTGCGTGCTCCCGGCCCGGGCCCGCACCAGGTCCAGGAAGCCGACGACGCGGCGCAGCGGCTCGCCCCCGGCGGAGCTGCCGTTGAGGGTCACCACGTCGTGCCCGGCGTCGGGGTCGAGGCGGACGGAGGTGGTCGTGGGGAAGACGTCCAGGGTCATCGACAGGCTGTCGGTGCGGGGCAGGACCAGGTGTTCGTCCCGCTTGCCCCAGTACTTGATCAGCGCGATGTTCGGGTGCGCGACGGCGGTGGCCCGACCTGCGGTGTGCCGCTCCCGCTGGGCGGCGAGGGGGGTGGGAAGGTCAGCGCGCATACTCGCCCGGCCCTCTCAGCGGTACGACCCAGGTCTGCACGGCACCTGCGGCGTACAGCTCCTGGATGACGTCACCGGCCTGCTCCCCGCGCGTCAGGGCGAGGACGCAGCCGCCCAGGCCACCGCCGGTGATCTTGGCTCCGAGGCTGCCCGCCGTGAGCGCGGCCTCCACCAGGGCGTCGATGCCGTTGGTGCTGAGTCCGGCCGCCCGCAGCAGATCGTGATAGTCCGTCAGCCGTGCGCCGAGCTCCTCCGGTCTGCCGTCCGCGAGGGCGTACCGGGCCTCCTCGGTGAGCCGCGAGGCGCGGTCCACGAATCTCTCCCGCGCTCCGGCGTGCCGCGCGAATCCCTCCCGCAGCAGCTCGACCGCGTCCTTCGTACGGCCGACGACACCGCTGTCGGCGATGACGAGCAGGCCGTAGCAGCCGATGGCCAGTTCCTGCGCCTCGCCCTTCTGGAACAGCAGGGGTCCGGCGGCGCCCACCGTGCGGGCGTCGACGCCGCTGGAGCGGCCGTGCGCCATGTTCTCGGCCGTCTGGACCAGGTCGAACGTCTCGTTCTCCGTGACCTGGCGGTCGTGGAGGTCGGCGAGGGCGTGGACGACGGCGCGGGCGCAGGCCGCGCTGGAGCCGAGTCCGCGGCCGTGCGGGATGGCCCCGTCGACGGTCACCTCCAGGTGCGGGCTGCCGTCCACGCCCGTGGCCGCCATGAACTCGGTGATCAGCCGGCGCAGCCCGTCGGACGCCTGCGTGACCATCGGCCGGGACGGGGAGCCGGTCATCGTGAAGGACACCCCGCCCGGTCCGTCGGTGACCCGGGCGGTGGCGGTGACCGTCAGCTGCGGTACGGGAACGGCAAGCGCCGGAGCCCCGTAGACGACGGCGTGTTCCCCGAGCAGAACGGCCTTGGCGTGGGCGCGGCCGGTGCCGACGGAACCGGCCCGGCGGTCGGTCGGCGCCCCCTCCGCCGACGTGGACAGAGTCACAGCACTCAACTCCCTTGTCGTTTCCGCGGTCAGCGGGGCTGGGGGACCATGAGCAGGCGGCGGGGATGGAGCGTGGTCTCCGGCGCGGTGCGGATCTGGTTGCCGGGCTCGGTGGCGAGCTTCCATTCCCGGGTCACGCCGTCGAGGATGACCTGGAGCTCCTGCCAGGCGAACATCTCCCCGACGCAGCCCTTGGAGCCGATGCCGAAGGGGATGTAGGAGGCGTCGACCTTGCCGGGGTTGAGGGAGAGCCAGCGGTCGGGATCGAACCGGTGCGGATCGGCGTAGCACTCCGGGTCGCGGTGCAGCAGATACGAGCTGAACACCACGTTCGTGCCCGCGGGCAGCGCATGGTCGCCGAGCGTGACGTCCGCGAGGGTCTTGCGGCAGGAGATCCACACCGGCGGATAGAGCCGCAGGATCTCCATCAGGAACCGCAGGGTGTAGCCGGGCGCGTCGGGCGCCTGGGCGGTACTGCCGCTGCGCGCCAGGTCCTTGAGGAGCCGCTCCTCGGCCAGGGGGTTCCTGGACAGCACATACAGCGCCCAGGACATGACGGAGGCGGTGGTGACCGTGGCCGCGGTCATCATCATGACCGCCTCCTCGCACACCTGCTCCGGGGTGAGGAGGGGCTTCCCCGTCTCGTCGCGGTCCGCGAGGAGTGCGGCGAGGTAACCGCCCGTGCCTTCGGGCCGGTTCGGCAGGTCCTCGATGCAGGAGGCGAGCAGGTCCCGGAACTCCGTGCGCGCCCGGGACAGCCGCCGGGACGCCCCCGGCCGCGCCGCCCGGGCCGCCGAACTCCCGTACAGCGGCTTCCTGATCATTTCCCAGGCCAGGGCGGACAGCCGCTCGCCGAGTGCGGCCGTCGTCCCCGGAGCGAGTCCGGGGATGAGCGTGCTGACCGAGATCGTGCAGGTGATCCGGCACATCTCGGCCTGGACGTCCACGACTTCGCCCGGGCGCCAGGCGCAGACGACGTCACGGACGATCTCGCGCATCGTGGGGACGTACTCGTCGACCTTCGCCGACCGCAGGAAGGGATGGGCCAGCCGCCGGTAGTGCCGGTGCATGGCCTCGTCCTCGGAGAGCATGCCGACCCGGCTGAGGTTCCTGGCCTTGCGGAAGAGTTCGCCCTTGCCGTAGTTCTTGCTGTCGCTCACCAGGATCCCGCGGACCAGCACCGGGTCCCGGACGAATACGGCGTCGACACCGTCGACGGTCAGGCGGCGCAGCCGGCGGCCTCTGAGGAGGCTTTCCATCCGGCTGAACCGGAATTCCGGGCCGCTCTGCTCACTCATCGCCGTCATTCCTCCTACACCTTGTCGCGCGCGGCGATGTAAGCGGCGTTGAGACGGCTGACGGGGCGCCAGCGGTAGTAGGACTGGAGCTTGTAGTACTCCTCGCCGGAGGACGTCACGGCGGCGTAGACCATCTTGGGGTCGTCGACGCCGTACGGAACGCTCTTCACGAAATGCTCGATCCTGGTGCCGAGCCGTGCGAAATACGCCATCGGGTCGTCGGTCTTCACCCCGTAGGAAATCCGCTCGATGTCCGGGGAGTCCCAGTTGTGGGTGGTGTAGATGCCGAACGACTTCTCGCAGAAGGCGAACATCTGCTCACTCGGGCTCGGCAGGCCGAGGTCCCGGTGCATCGCGAGGACGGTTTCCTTCTCGTAGCATTCCGCGGGCGCCCTCAGGTAGGCGTTCATCGTGCGGCTGCGGTAGTCGATGCCGATGACGTCCACCTTGTCGGCCAGGCCGTATCGGGTGAAGAAGTCGAGGTTCCCGGCCAGGCTCGGGGGCATCGACGGCAGACCGGTGAGCCGGTCCAGGGTCTCGTGCTCCCCGGCCGGGAAGTACACCCAGATCTTCTTGAACCCGGTCGTGACGCCGAAGTCGATGCCGTAACTGTCGATGGGGCACAGCTGCCGGAGGTCCGGGAGCAGGCCCGCGATGGGGTGCTCCGGCTTTTCCATCAGGCCCTTGGCCAGGGCGACTTCGTAGGGGTCGGTCTCCTTGGGCAGCGTGAAACGCGCGTCGAGATCTCCTTCGTGCCGTGCGTTGGTGGCCACCCTGAAGGCGATCACCGCCTCGGCGAGTTGTTCTTCGAACGCGGCCAGAATGGGCCGGACGACCTCGCGCGAAGCGGTCACGTCCAGCAGGCCGGCTGACTTCTCGATGGCGGAGAGGAAACCCTCCACCGAGACATCGACTGCACCCGACATCATTGCTCCCAAGAGTTCAGTCTCGGATCCTGTGGTCCTTGTTCACTTGCGCCTGTTCTTGAGCCGGTCCGCCAGCGCGAGGCGCTGCACCTTCAAGGTCCCGGTGCGCGGGAGTTCGGCCTCAGGGATCTGGACCGGGTCGGCCAGCTGCGGGAAGTCGGCGACGGCCGCGCGCCACCGGCCGAGGTCGAGCGGCCGGTCGCCGTGGGTGCACAGCACCGGGACGGCCTCGGCGTCGGGGCCGTGGACCACCACCAGCTCGCTCAGTTCGGGCATCTTGTCGAGGACCAGGTCCTCGACCTCCAGGGAGCTGCGCAGCCCGGGGATCATGTCGACCTCGCGGTCGAGCATGTGCAGACAGCCGAACCTGGTGAAGTAGCCGACGTCTCCGGTCGGCCACCAGTCGCCCTCGCGGTTGCCGTCGTAGCGGTCCTGCTCGCCGAAGTACGTCTTGGCGAGGCCGGGCCAGGAGACCTGGATGCGGCCGGGGTTGAGTTCGGTGGGCCGGGTGCCGTCGCGGCTGACGACGCGGACCTTCGCCGAGCCGAGCGGCATCTGCCAGCCCACGCAGCGGCCGTTGGCCTTGTGGGCGGAGTGCCGGAAGTAGGCGCGGCCGACGGCGGGGCCGACCTCGCTCTGCCCGTAGATCTGGAAGAACAGGGCGCCCGGCCGGTCGGACGAGTTGAGCAGCCGGCTCATCGTCCGCGGGTGGATCGCGTCGAAGGTGCTGCTGAAGTACTTCACCGAGGCGAACGGCCTGCGCGGGTCCTCGGCCAGACCTTCCCACGCCATCAGCGAGTTGGGCAGCGCCTCGATGAGTCCGGGCCGGTTCTCCAGGAGCAGTTCGGCGACCGTGTCCGGGTCCGACTCGTTCATCAGCAGCACCGGCATCTCCTTCAGGAGGGCCAGGGCCATCGCGGCGACGTTCCGGGAGTGCACGAACGGGATGGCGATGGCCACGCTCTCCCGCTGCCGCATGAGGGAGAGCAGCCGCCACTGCGGCTTGAGCCGGATGCCCTGGGTGCGGGGCGTGTGCACGACCAGCTTGGGCACTCCGGTGGTGCCGGAGGTGTGGGTGATCACGGCGGCCTCGTCGATGGGCCGCACGACAGGCTTGACCCGCGGTGCCTCGGCGAGCCGGGACAGCGAGACGGCCCCTTCCCGCTCGCCGTTGACGACGATCACTTCCCGGGTGAGGTCGGCCAGGGGCAGTTCGGCGAGCGCGTCGAGCTTGTGCTCGTCGGTGAGCAGGTTCGGCCGGTGGACCCGCTGCAGCAGGGCACCGACTGTCACCGCGTCCAGGCTGGGCGACAGCAGCACAGGCACCGCGCCGATCCGGGACGTGGCACAGGCCAGCACCCACACATCGGCGTTCGCCCTCTTGTGGATCACCACGTGTTCGTCGGGCCGCACCCCGGCGGCCCACAGCCGCGCGGCCAGGTCGTCGACGATGTCGGCGAGCTGAGCGGCCGTCAGGTGACGGCCGGTCTCGGGCAGTACGTCCAGATCGTGGTCGAGCGTGAGCGGCGTCGAGTCGTTGACGGCCGCGGCCATGGCCGGCAGCAGGCCGATGTGCAGACCGCGCTTCTGGATCGATCGATAGGCCACGGAGCCCTGCATCGGGGCTGCCTCCTTCGGGGGGCGTGGGTGGAGGGCGTCGCTCAGCGGGCGAGGACCAAGGTGGCGGGCGGCGCCGAGTGGAAGGAGACGCTGGTGAATCCGGCCTTGGTCAGCCATTCCTGGTAGTCGCAGCGGCGCCAGGTGCTGCCCTGCTTGCTCTTGAGGAGCATTTCGGCGGCGAAGATCAGCGGGAAGGCGGGGCCGCCGCGGTCGTCGTCGACGACGTAGTCGTTGACGACGAGGGTGCCGCCGGGCTTGAGCGCCTGCCGGAGCCGGGTGAAGACCTCGACGTTGCTCTCCGGCCCCTCCTGGTGGGCGATGTGGGAGTACACGGCGACGTCGAACTCGGCGGTGCCGAAGTCGGTGCTGTGGAAGTCGCCGTCGACGGTGGTGAACCGGTCGGCCACGCCGCGCTCGGTCAGCAGCCGGCGGGCGATGGCGTTGATCGGCTCCCAGTCGAGCTGGGTGGCGCGGGCCTCGGGGTTGGTCTCCAGCCAGCTGCCCGAGTAGACGCCCGAGCCGCCGCCGACGTCGAGGACGGAGACCGCACCGGCGTCGGCCAGCCCGAGCAGTTCGGCCGCGAGCGTCGCGGCGGGCATCGACTGGGCGGCGATGGCCGTGACGATCCCTTCCCAGTGCGGGTTGTTGGCCACCTCCACCACCGACTTCGCCACCGGTCCCCCGGTCCGGACCACCTCGGCGAGGTCGGCCAGGCTGCCCATGTGGCTCAGCTTCAGCTTGGCGAAGCTGCTCAGCGAGGCGGGCTTGCCGTCGACGAGGTAGGCGGACGCCTCGGCGGTGTTGCGGTACCGGCCGCCGGACAGCTCGACCAGGCCCACGCTGACCAGCCCGTCGAGCAGGGTCTGTGCGCCCCGCTCGGAGATCCGGGCCCGGTCGGCGAGTTCGGCGGCCGTGTCCGCGCCGTTCTCCAGGTGGGTGAAGAGCGAGTGGGTCGCCGAGGCGGCGAGGATGCCGGTGGCCCAGTAGCCGTTGATCAGCCGCATGACGGTGTCGGGCGACGGCTGCGGGTTCGTCATGCTGCCCCTCCCAGGGTCCGGCCGGACGCCGGTCGCAGCGCGCCGCGCAGCGCGCCGGCGACCCGTTCGACCTGGTCCGGGGTGAGTTCCGCGTGCATGGGGATGGCCAGGTTGCGGGCGAACAGGTCCGCCGAGACCGGGCACTTCTGGTCCGATCGGAACACCGGCTGCACATGGGTCGCCCATGCGCCCTGTCCGCAGCCGATGCCCTGCCCGCGCAGTGCGGCGGCGACCGCCGAGCGGTCCACGCCGGCGTCCAGCGTCACGATGTACGACTGCCAGGCATGGGTACGGTCGCCGGGCACGTACGGCAGCGTCAGGAGCTCCTCGTCGGCGAGGAGTTCGCCGTACTGGGCGGCGACGGCGTTGCGGCGGTCCAGCAGCTCCTCCACCCGGCTCAGTTGCACCTGGAGGATCGCCGCGGCGATGTCGGAGAGCTTGTAGTTGTAGCCGATCTCGGTGAACTCCGGGATGGGCAGGCCGACGACCTTCCCCAGGTCGAAGATGCTGCCGATGCCGAAGGAGGACCGCAGCCGCGCGTCCGCCCCGATCCTCGGGTCCCGGGCGAGCAGCGCGCCGCCCTCACCGCTGGTGGCTCCCTTGCGTCCGTGGAAGGACAGACAGGCCACCTCGGCGAGCGCGCCCGCCGGGCGGCCCTGGTAGGTGGCGCCGACCGCGCAGGCGGCGTCCTCGACGACGAACAGGCCGTGCCGGTCGGCGATCGCCTGGAGTTCCGTGTAGTCGGCGGGCAGGCCGAGCGTGTCGACCGCGATCACCCCGACGGTGCGGGGCGTGATCAGGTCGGCGACCGCCTGCGGGTCGACGGTGCCGGTGTCGGCGCGTACGTCGGCGAAGACCGGTACGGCGTCGACGTACCGCACGGCCTGCGCGGGCGCTGGGAAGGTGTAGTCGGCGACGATGACCTCGTCGCCCGGTTCGACGCCGAGCGCGAGGAGGGCCAGGTGGAGCGCGGCGCCGCAGTTGCTCGCCGTGACGGCGTCCCCGACGCCGTACTGCTCGGCCAGCTGGGCCTCCAGCGCCTTGCCGCGCGGACCCTGTCCGGCCGGCCAGCCGGAGGCGAACACCTCGGCGACGGCGTCGAGTTCACGCTCGCCGAGGCTGGCGTGGACGAGGGGGATGGGGTGCATCGCGGTCACCTCTCGCTCTGGCCGGGTATGCCGACGGCCGTCGGGGGCTGGAAGCGCAGCGGGGTGATCTGGCCGACGTCGTAGCGCCGGCGCATCGCCTCCACGGCCGCGGGGTCCACGGCGGTGCCGCGCGACCAGATCTCGGCGATCTCCTCGAAGTACGCCTCGTGTTCGGGCGAGGGGTAGCTCTGGAAGAGCATCTTCACCGGCTTGTCCGTGGCGTTGCGGAACGCGTGCGGGGTGCCGGGCGGGACGAACATGCAGCTGCCCTCGGCGGCGCGGACGACCCGGTCACCCTTGGGGGACTCCCAGTGGTGCCAGGTGTCGCCGGTGCGCTCGACCGGCTCGAAGCACAGCAGGTCGAGCTCGCCCTCCAGGACGTAGAAGAACTCCTGGGAGCGCTGGTGGACATGGGCCCCGACGTCGAATCCGGGCGGCACGACCACCTCGAAGATCGATACCGAGGAGCCCATCTCCTGGGTGGCCTTGAAGGTCACCGACTGCGCCGGGGTGACCAGCTGTCGCCCGGCGCCCGCCGGGAGGATGAGGTCGGTCATGTACTCCGCTTCCTGTGTGCGCTGCGTTCAGGTGTGCGCCGCGTTCAGGCGAAGGTCTGCGGGACGCCGTCGGCCGCCCAGGTGCCGAGCGCCATCTCGGCGGTGATGCCGGGGCCGAACCCCGCGATCAGACCGGTGGCACCGGGCGCGGGGGGCTCCTCCTCGAACAGCCTTCGAGCGGCTTCGAGTACGACGGCGCTGGCGATGTTGCCGTACTCGTTGAGGGTCGACCAGCTGTGCCGGAACACCTCGCGGTCGACGTCGAGGAACTTGGCGAGGTCGTCGAGGATGCGCGGACCGCCGGCGTGGATGATGTAGAAGTCGAGCTTTCCGGCGTCCCAGCTGTGGTCCTTGGCCAGCTCGCGCAGGACCGGGGCGAGCGGCTCCATGGTGCCGGGCACCCGGCGGTCGAGCTGGAAGTGGAATCCGGTGTCCTTGACCGCGTAACTGATCCAGTCCTCGGTGTCCGGGATGAGGTAGGAGGCGTTGCGCTCCAGGTCGATGCCGACACCGCCCTCGCCCCGTACGACGGCGGCGGCGACCGCGTCGCCGAACAGGCCGTCGGAGAGCAGCGAGCCGATGTCGTCCGCGTCGGGCTGGTAGCACAGCGAGCACAGTTCGCAGGAGACGATCAGGACGTTGCTGCCCGGGTGGGCGGCGCAGAAGTCGTGGGCGCGGTTGATGGCCGCTCCGCCCGCCGCGCAGCCGAGCTGGGCGATGGGTATCTGCCGGGTGTCGGAGCGGAATCCGAGGTTGTTGATCAGCCAGGCGGTCAGGGACGGCATGAGAAAGCCGGTGCACGACACGTAGATGATCGCGTCGATGTCACGGGTCCTCAGGTCGGCGTTGGCGAGGGCCTGTTCGATGACCTGGGGGGTGCGCTTCTTGGACTCGACCTCGTAGATGCGGTTGCGTGCCTCGAAGCCCGGGTGGTGGAGCGTCTGCTCGATGGGCTGGACGAGGTGCCGCTTCTTGACCCCGGTGTTGCGGATCAGCCGCAGCGCCAGCGGGAGTTGGGGCTTGCCTGCGTGCGTTCGCTCCGCGAACTCCAGGGTCTCTTCCAGGGTGATGACGTGTTCGGGCGCGTTCATCGCCGGCTTGCATAGCCTCGGCATATCGGGGATCCACTTCCTCAGAGTCTCGACAGCAAGGGCAGTGGAGCGGTGCGCTGATGGCGGATCAGCGGACTGCAGGAGGCCCGCCGAAGCGTCAGGCGGGCAGGAGCAACTCCCGGTCGCTGCCGGACAGCACCGGTCGCGGCCGCGATCGGCCGGGCTACGGGAGGAAGTGTGCGGGGGAAGTGCCGGTCAACTACCCGAAGCAGACAGCCGACTTGGGCTGTTTTCGGGCAGGGAAGGCGTGCGGAAATAGTGACACGGGAGGGGCGTCGGCGCCAAGGAAAGCCTGGGGTGACTCAGGTCACATCCCGAGGACGCACCGTGGCATGGTGGCTCCACGCATAACCGGACCCAAAACTATGTAGCCCCACCACATGTGCGCTCCACCTGCGGGTTTCTACGGTGTGCCGACACGTACCCGTCCCCACCGCACACGAGGAAGTGGCGCACATGGCCTCCGCAGCAACCGCTCCACCAACCCCCGCCAGCCTCAAGCGCATCGTCGCCGCGAGCCTCATCGGCACCACCATCGAGTGGTACGACTTCTTCCTGTACGGTGCCGCCGCCGCCCTGGTCTTCAACACGCTGTTCTTCCCCGACTCCGACCCCCTGGTCGGCACCCTGCTCTCCTTCCTCACCTACGCCGTGGGGTTCGCCGCCCGCCCCATCGGCGCGCTCGTCTTCGGGCACTACGGCGACCGGCTGGGACGCAAGAAGCTGCTGGTCCTCAGCCTGATGCTGATGGGCGGCGCCACCTTCGCCATCGGACTGCTGCCCACGCACGACACCATCGGCACCGCCGCTCCGGTGCTGCTGACCGTGCTGCGGCTGGTCCAGGGCTTCGCGCTCGGCGGGGAGTGGGGCGGCGCCGTCCTGCTGGTCTCCGAGCACGGGGACGCGCGGCGCCGCGGGTTCTGGGCCTCGTGGCCCCAGACCGGGGCGCCCGCGGGTCAGCTCCTCGCCACCGGCGTGCTGGCCGCGCTGACCGCCCTGCAGAGCGACGCCACCTTCGAGTCCTGGGGCTGGCGCGTGCCGTTCCTGCTCTCCGGCGTCCTCGTCATCGTCGGCATGTGGATCCGACTGTCGGTGGACGAGTCGCCGGTGTTCAAGGCGGCGCTGGCGCAGGCCGAGGCCCGCAAGGCCGAGCAGGTCGTCGAGAAGGCGCCGCTGGTCGCCGTGTTGCGGCACCACTGGAAGGACGTGCTCATCGCGATGGGCGCGCGGATGGCGGAGAACATCTCCTACTACGTGATCACGGCCTTCATCCTGGTGTACGCCGTGGAGCACACCGGTCTGGAGAAGCAGACCGCCCTGAACGCCGTCCTGATCGCCTCCGCGATCCACTTCGCGGTGATCCCGGGCTGGGGCGCGCTGTCCGACGTGTGGGGCCGGCGTCCGGTGTACCTGCTGGGCGCGCTCGGGATGGGCGGCTGGGCGTTCCCCTTCTTCGCCCTCGTCGACACCGAGAGCTTCGGCCTGCTGATCGTCGCGGTGACGGTGGGTCTGGTCTTCCACGGGGCGATGTACGCGCCGCAGGCGGCGTTCTTCTCCGAGATGTTCGCCACGCGGATGCGCTACTCGGGCGCCTCGATCGGCGCGCAGTTCGCCTCCGTCGCGGCCGGTGCTCCGGCACCGCTCATCGCGACGGCGCTGCTGGTGAAGTCCGACGGCTCGACCCTGATCTCGCTGTACCTGCTGGCCGCGGTGGCCATCACCCTGGTGGCCGTCCTGGTGGCCCGCGAGACCCGCCATCGCGACCTCGCCCAGATCGGCGCCACGTCCTCCGAGCGGGACGCCGCGCCGGACACCGCCTCGGACACCGCCTCGGTCCGCTGAGGACGCCGACCCCACCTCTCAGCCCCCGCCCGGGATGCCGGTCGGGGGCCGGGCCATGTCCTCGGGCCGCTTACCGCGTCAGCCGGTGCAGCCGCAGTGCCATCTGGATCTCCAGCGCGCGGGCCGGGGTCTGCCAGTCGTCGCCGAGGAGACGCCCGATGCGTTCCAGACGCTGGGCGACGGTGTTCACATGGACGTGCAGGTCGTCCTTGGTGCGGGCGGGGCTCATCCCGCTGGCGAAGTAGGCGTCGAGGGTGCGGACCAGGTCGGTGCCGCGCCGTGCGTCGTAGGCCACGACCTGGCCGATGGTGCGGTCGACGAAGCCGGTGATGTCCCGGTCGGCGGAGAGCAGCAGTCCGACGAAGCCGAAGTCCTCGGCGGCGGCGCCGTCTCCGCGGCGGCCGAGCAGCCGGAGGGCGTCGAGGCAACGGCGGCCCTCCTCGTAGGCGGCGGCCACGGCGTCCGGGTTGGTGGCGAGGTCCCGCAGCGGGGCGGAGGCCCCGACGGTGACCGGCTCGTGGACGGCGGTGCCCAGGTGGTGGGCGATGCGGCGGGCCAGGCCGGTGGCGGTGTCGCCGGTTTCCAGGGGCAGCAGCAGGACGGTGCCGCCGTCGCGGGCCGCGGCGAGGCCGTGCCGGGTCGCGGCCAGGTGGGAGGCGGCGGACCACAGGCGCCGGCGGGCCGCGGCCTCCTGGTCGGCGTCGGCGGCGGCGCCGTCGAGGCGGGCGGCGAGCACCACATGGGTGGCGTCCAGGTCGGCGTCGAGCCGGGTGGCGCGTTCGTGCAGCAGGCGCGGATCGCGGTCGCGGCCGTCCAGCAGGTCGTCCAGCAGCTCGCCGCGCACCCGCTGTTCGGCCTCGGCGGCCGAGCGCCGGGCGAGCAGCAGCAGCGAGGTGACCATGGCGGCGCGCTCCAGGGTGCGCTGGTCGACGGGGTCGAGCCCGGGATGACCGCGCAGCACGAGCGCGCCGAGCAGTTCACCGCCCGCGGACACGGCGGCGATCCAGTCGTCCTGGTGCCGTACGGCGTGTCCTTCCGCGCGGGAGGACTCCAGCGCGCGGGCGGGCGCGTTCTCGGTGAACTCCACGGTCCCGTCGAGGACTTCGGAGACCGCCGCGGCCACGTCGTACACCCCGCCGCCGCGCAGCACGAGTTCGGCGAGCCGGTCGTGCACGTCGGAGGCGCGCTCGATGACCGCGCTGCGGTCCTGGATGATCTCGTTGGCCCGCTCCAGGCCGGCGAGGGCCGAGCGGGTCTCGGTGAGCAGGTTGGCGGTGTCGATGGCGGCCGCGGCCAGGGCGGCGAAGGAGCCCAGCAGCGCGATCTGCTCCCGCTCGAAGACCCGGGCCCGCCGGTCCGCCGCGAACAGCACGCCGATGACGTGGGGCCCCAGCATCAGCGGCACCCCGCAGATCGCCACCAGCCCCTCGTCCCGGACCCCGGAGTCGATGCTGAGGGTGTGCCGGAACCGGTCGTCCTGCAAGTAGTCGTCGGTGACGTACGGGCGGGCCGTCTGGGCGACGAGGCCGCCGAGCCCCTCTCCCATGCCGAGGCGCAGCTGCTGGAAGCGGGCGGCGACCGAGCCCTCGGTGACGCGCATGTAGGTGTCGCCGCGCTGGGGGTCGTTGAGGCTGAGGTAGGCGACATCGGTGCCGAGCAGCGACCGGGCGCGCTGCACGATCGCCTGGAGCACGGCGTCCAGGTCCCGCAGTCCCGCGAGGTCGTGGGCGGTCTCGAACAACGCGGACAGCTCGGCCTCGCGGCGGCGCCGCCCCTCCAGCTCCGAGCGGACGCGCAGCGCGAGCAGCTTGGCCGCCTCCAGCGCGGCGATCCGCTCGGCGGGCTGTCCCTCGGCGCGGGCGAGCAGCACCGGCTGCTCGTAGGCGTCGGCCGAGGCGCCTCGGGCCAGCAGCTCCAGGAACGGCGCCTCGGCACCGCCGTCCGGCGCGGGGCCGGCGGCGCGCTCCTCGGACTGCACGTGATCGCGGGACATGCTCACAGGATTCCTCATCGCACCACCACCGGGTCAGTCCCTGTGGACAACCCGCGTCCCACGACCGCTCAGTGCGCCGTCCAGCCGCCGTCCAGGACGAGGGACGTGCCGGTCACGAAGGACGCCTGGGGACTGCACAGATACGCCACCGCCTCGGCGACCTCGTCCGGTTCGATGAGCCGCTTGAGCGCACTGTCCTGGAGCATGACGTCGGTCAGGACGCGCTCCTCGGGGATCCCGTGCGCCCGGGCCTGGTCGGCGACCTGCTTCTCGACCAGGGGGGTGCGCACATAGGAGGGGCACACACAGTTCGAGGTGACGCCATGGGGCGCGCCCTCCAGGGCGGCGGTCTTGGACAGGCCCTCCAGACCGTGCTTGGCGGACACGTAGGCCGCCTTGTAGGCGGAGGCGCGCAGGCCGTGCACCGAGGAGATGTTGACGATCCGGCCCCACCCCTGGCCGTACATATGGGGCAGGGCGCCGCGGATGAGCCGGAAGGGCGCCTCCAGCATCACGGTGAGCACCGTGTGGAAGACGTCGGGCGGGAACTCCTCCAGGGGCCGCACCAGTTGCAGTCCGGCGTTGTTGACGAGGACGTCGGTGCCGGCGGCGACGAGTTCGGCGGCGTCCAGGTCGGTCAGGTCGAGCAGGTGGGGTTCGACGGTGCCCGCGAGGCCCCGGCACTGCTCGGCGAGCGTCTCCAGGCCCGCGGCGTCCCGGTCGACCGCTCTGACCTTGGCCCCGGCGGCCGCGAGCCGCAGGGCGCAGGCGCGGCCGATGCCTCCGGCGGCGCCGGTGACAAGGGCGGTGCGGCCGCCGAGGTCGAGCGAGGGAGCGGGGGGCGCCGGGCGGGCGTGGGACGCGGTCATGCCCCGACCCTAGGCAGCGCTCCCGTCCCGCCCCATGTGGTCAGAACCCATACTTCATTCGGAAGTCGTGGGTTCGAACCATGTGGGTTCGTCGGACAGGGCCTGTTTGATGCGGAACAGCTGGCGTTCGCCCATCGGGGGCAGCGCGTCCACCTCGTACCAGCCGACGTCCAGGGACTCGTCGTCGTTCACGCGCGCCTCGCCGCCGACCGCCCGGCAGCGGAAGGTGATGTCCATGAACTGGCATCGGTCGCCGTTGGGGTAGGCGACTTCCTTCCCTGCGCGGACGAGCACGACCCGCTCGACGACGCAGCGCACCCCGGTCTCCTCGTACACCTCCCGCACGGCGGCGGTCGCGGGCTGCTCACCGGGGTCCGGGATGCCCGAGATCACCGTCCACTTGCCGTTGTCCGCGCGCTGCCCCAGCAGGACCCGCCCGGCGTCGTCGAAGACCACGGCGCTGACGCCCGGCAACCACAGGAGCTGGTGGCCCGCGGTGGCCCGGATCGTGCGGATGAAGTCAGGTGTCGGCATGCCCTCGACCCTAACGGGCCGGTGCGGCCCGCCTCGTGCGCGCACCGGCGCCGATCGCCCAGCCCAGTCCGCCCGCGGCGACCAGCACCAGGGCGATCTCCGGCAGGATGCCGAGGCGGGTGGCGGGCGTCTCGGAGGAGCGCAGCGGTACCTCCTGCACCAGGGAGTCGGCCACGAACATGCCGGTCCGCTGGGTGATGGTGCCGTCCGGCATGATGATCGCGCTGACGCCGCTGGTCACCGGGACGGTGACGGTCCGGCTGTGCTCGACGGCCCGCACCCGGGACATGGCGAGCTGCTGGTAGGTCATCTCGCTGCGGTCGAAGGTGGCGTTGTTGCTCGGCACGGAGATCAGCTGGGCGCCGGCGGTGACGGTGTCGCGCACCGCCCAGTCGAACGCCGCCTCGTAGCAGGTGGCGAGGCCCACCTCGGTGCCGCCGATGCTGAACACACCCGGCTCGCTGCCCCGGCTGAAGTCCTGGCGGACCATGGACGTCCACTCGGAGTTGATCGCCCCGATCATCGACCGCAGCGGAAGGTACTCGCCGAACGGCTGGATCTGCCGCTTGTCGTAGGTCTGGAGCGGGCCCTCGACGGGATCCCACAGGATCTGCTCGTTGAGCAGCTTGCCGTCCCGCTTCACCACGCCGCCGACCGAGATCGGCACCCCGACGGCCTTGGCCGCCGCGTCGATGACCGCGCGCGCGTCGGCGTTGGCGAAGGGGTCGATGTCGGAGGAGTTCTCCGGCCACAGCACGAAGTCGGGCTGGGCCGCCTTGCCCGCCTCGACCTCGGCGGCCAGCCGCTCGGTCTCCCGCGCGTGGTAGTCGAGCACGGCCCGGCGCTGGGAGTTGAAGTCTAGGCCCGCGCGCGGGACGTTGCCCTGGATGACCGCCACGGTCACCGTGCCGTCCTCGGCCCGGTCGCTGACCAGCGGCCGGGCGGCCAGCGCCCCGGCGACGGGGACCGTGACGCTCAGCAGGGCCACGGCGGCGGCCGACCGCCGGACGGCCCCGGTGCGCCGCCGCCGCACGGCGAGCCGGACCACGTCGTACAGGCCGAAGCCGCACAGGACGACCGCGAAGCCGAGCACCGGGGTGCCGCCCACCGCGGCGAGCGGCAGGAAGACGCCGTCGGCCTGGCCGAAGGCGATCTTGCCCCAGGGGAATCCGCTGAACGGCGCACGCGCGCGTGCCGCCTCCCCGGCGACCCACAGGGCCGCGGCCCACAAGGGCGAGCCGGGCAGCCGGGAGACCGCGGCGATGCCCGCGCCGACCAACGCGACGAAGACGGCCTCGATGACGACCAGCGCGAGCCAGGGGCCGGGGCCCACCTCCACGCCCGTCCATACCAGCAGCGGCAGCAGGAAGCCGAGACCGAAGAGGTAACCGAGACCGAGGGCCGCCTTCCAGCCGCGGCCACGCAGCACCCAGGCGAAGCCGGCGAAGGCCGGCAGGGCCAGCCACCACAGGGTGCGCGGCGGGAAGCTGACGTAGAGCAGCACTCCGGAGAGCGCCGCGGTGAGAGGCGGGAGCAGGCGGTCGAGCCACACCCGGTACGGGGCGGGCGCGAGCGGCTTCACCTGGTCCGACTCCTCCACGGGGGTAGCGGTGACGGTCACTGTGGGAGTGTACGGCGGGCCCGCCGGCCGCCGACAGCGCGGCCCTGGGGGCGGCGGCCCGGTGTGCCACATCGCTCCTGCCCAAGACGTCCACAAATCGTCCATCAGCCGTTACCGTGTGCCGAGCACATGTCGTTCGAGCCGGTCAGCACCATGTCGGAGCGTTTCGTCACGGTTCGGGGGCGACCGGGTAGCGGGGGTCGGGGTGGGTGCCACGGGGATGACGTCTACGGCCGGTTCCGAGGGCGCCAGGGACATCGGCGAAAGACGCAACGCTCTGGACGCGGCGGGCGTCGTCGTGCTCGGCGCCTGCGCCGCCTGGTCCCTGGTCACGGCCACCGTCCAGGACGGCCGGCCCGAAGGTGTGCTGCTCGCGATCCTGGCGGTCGCCGCTGGTTACGCGGCGGGCCGGATCGGCGGAGCGCTGCTGCCCGTCGCCGCCCCCGGCGCCGCCGCGCTGGCCGGAGTCGCCCTGACGGTCACCCTCCCGCACCTGGGCCCGGATCCCGAGATCGTGCCCCCGCTCGGCCAGGCCGGTGCCACGGCCGCCCTGCTCACCCTGTCCACGGGCGCCGCCTGCTGCGCGGCCTGGGCCGCCACCGCGCCCGCCCGGCTCGCCCTGCGCCTGCTGGCGGCCGGGATCGCGGTGACCGCGGCCGCCCTAGGCTCCACCACCGGCTTCGTGGTCTGTTCCCTGGTGCTGTTGTGCTCCCTCGCCGCCGGGCGGATGCGGCACCGCGGTGTCGGGGTCGCGGGACTGGCCGTGGCCACGGCCGTGGTGACCGGCCTGACCTGGGCGGTCGCCGGGCGGGCGGTGCCGGACGGGTTCGCCGCGTCGGTGGAGGGCCAGCTGACCGGACACCGCCTGGACCTGTGGCACGACGCCTTGGAACTGGCCCGGCAGAACGCCGCCCTGGGCGTGGGGCCCGGCCGCTTCGGCGAGCTGAGCACGACCGCCACCAGCACCCTCCTGTCCGACGGCAAACCGCACTCGGCGCCCCTGCAGCAGGCGGCCGAGCAGGGGGTCGTCGGAGTGGTGCTGCTGGCGGCGGCCTTTGGCTGGATGCTGTTCGCGCTCTGGCGCGCTCCCCGCCCGACACCGGTCGTCCTCACCGCCGGCGCGGCGCTGACCGGCCTCGCGGCGATCGCCGCCGTGGGCAACGCGCTCAGCTTCACCACGGTGTCGGTGGGCGCGGGACTGCTGGCCGGAGTGGCCACGGCCCGCCCGCTGCCCGAGGCGCCGCCCGCGGCCGTGCCGGAGACGCGCCCGCACCCCGCGGCGTGAGATCAGTGCGCGGTGCCGGGCGTACCCGTGCGCAGCCGGTCCCGGATGAACCGGACCGCGGCCTCGGCGTCGTCCACGGTGATCGTGAACGTATGCCCGTCCCACAGCCGCAGCACCACGCCCTCACCGCGCCGTACGACGACCGCGGTGCCCTTCTCCGGCCGCCAGCGGTAGCCCCAGCCGCCCCAGTGGCGCGGGGTGACCAGCGGGGCGAAGTCGGCGCCCGCGACCTGCGACAGCGGGATGCGGCGGCGCGGCACACCCATGTGGCCGCAGCGCACCTCGAGTGACTCCATGTCGACCTTCAGGGCGACATGCACGAACGCCAGGGTGCCGAAGAGCACCAGCAGGCCCGCCGCGATGCAGCCGACGACGGCCATCGCGAGCGGGGCGACGCCGGAGGTCCAGGCCGACTCGACGGCCAGCTCGATGCCGAGCGCCATACAGGCGGCGCCGATCAGCGCCAGCAGCCACTGGACGCGGTTGGTGGCGCGTCCGGTCCAGACGTCGGGGTACGGCGCGTGCTCGGCCTGGGGGTGCTCCCTCATGGCAATGAGGTTACTCAGGTTTCGCTGCGCTGCTACCTCGTAGCGCAGGGTGACTGGTCCGGGTGGGCGTCCTTCGGAGGGCCGCCGGTCACCGGGTGGGGGTGACCGCCCGCAGCAGCCGGCCCTCCTCGTAGGCCAGGGCGGGCTCGGGCAGGGCGCCCTCGCGTCCGCTCAGCAGCACGGTGACGGTGCCGCCGGCGTCGGCCCCGGGCGCGGGCTGCGCGCCGATCCGGCGCAGCGCCTGGGCGGCGACCGCTTCGGCGGAGCCGCGCAGGACGAGCGGCGGGCGGCCGGGCTGCTGGACGGCGGCCCGGATGCGCTCGGCGACCAGCTCGTAGTGGGTGCAGCCGAGGACGACGGTCGTCACGTCGTCGGGGGTCAGGGCGGCGGCCGCGGCGACGGCGGCGGTGATGGCGTCCTCGTCCGCGTGCTCCACGGCCTCGGCGAGCCCGAAGCAGGGCACCTCGGTGACCGTCACCCCGTCGGCGAAGTCCTTGATGAGGTTGCGCTGGTAGGGGCTGCCGGTGGTGGCGGGCGTCGCCCAGATCGCGAAGGGGCCGCCGCCGGCCGCGGCGGGCTTGATCGCGGGGACCGTGCCGATCACCGGAATGGCCGGTTCGAGACGGGCGCGCAGGGCGGTCAGGGCGTGCACGCTCGCGGTGTTGCAGCCGACGATCAGCGCCTCGGGCCGGTGCGCTGCCGCGGCCTCGGCGACGGCGACGGCGCGCCGGGTGAGGTCCTCGGGGGTCCTCGGTCCCCAGGGCATGCCGTCCGGGTCGAGGGAGAGGACGAGATCTGCGTCGGGCCGCAGCCGTCGTACCGCGGCGGTGGCCGCGAGCAAGCCGATTCCGGAGTCCATCAGCGCGATCTTCACCCGGCCACGATAGTCGATGGGCCCTTGCGGGCCGGTGGCGTGGGGCAGACTGCGCGGGTGAGCGCCTTCGTGTGGATCGCCGTCGGATCACTCGCCGCCTGGCTGTGGCTGCTGCTGTGTCAGGGCTTCTTCTGGCGCACCGACGTACGGCTGCCGGCCCGGCGGGAACCGCGCGCGTGGCCGTCCGTGTGTGTCGTCGTACCGGCGCGCGACGAGGCGGCGGTCCTGCCCGACAGCCTCCCTTCGCTGCTGGCCCAGGACTATCCCGGGCGGGCCGAGATCTTCCTCGTCGACGACGGCAGCCGCGACGGCACCGGGCGCTCGGCGCGTGAGCTCGCCGACCGGCACGGGGGTCTGCCGCTGACCGTGGACTCCCCCGGTGAACCGCCCGCGGGCTGGACCGGCAAGCTGTGGGCGGTGCGCCATGGCATCGGCCTGGCACGCGCGCGTGACCCCCGCTACCTGCTGCTGACGGACGCCGACATCGCCCACGCCCCCGACAGCCTCCGCCGGCTCGTCGCCGCCGCGGAGACCGGCGGCTTCGACGTGGTCTCGCAGATGGCCCGGCTGCGGGTGGAGAGCATGTGGGAGCGGCTGGTGGTCCCGGCCTTCGTCTACTTCTTCGCGCAGTTGTATCCCTTCCGCCGGATCGGGAGGAAGGGGAGCCGCACGGCGGCCGCGGCCGGGGGGTGTGTGCTGCTGCGCGCGGACGCGGCCGAGCGGGCCCGGATCCCGGACGCCATCCGGCACGCCGTGATCGACGACGTGGCGCTGGCGCGGGCGGTGAAGGGGAGCGGCGGGCACATCTGGCTCGGCCTCGCCGACGGGGTGGACAGCGTGCGGCCGTACCCCCGGCTGCACGACCTGTGGCGGATGGTCTCCCGCAGCGCGTACGCGCAGCTGCGCCACAGCCCGCTGCTGCTCGTCGGTACGGTCGCCGGGCTCGCGCTCGTCTACCTGGTCCCCCCGCTCGCCCTCGCGGCGGGGGACACGGCGACGGCGACGGCCGGCGGGCTCGCCTGGCTGGTGATGACCGGGACGTACGTGCCGATGCTCCGCTACTACCGGCAGCCGCTGTGGCTCGCTCCCCTGCTGCCGTTCACCGCGCTGCTGTACCTGCTGATGACGGTCGACTCCGCGGTGCAGCACTACCGGGGGCGCGGCGCGGCCTGGAAGGGCCGTACCTACGCCCGTCCGGACGCGGTGCCCGAGGAGGGGTGACTACTTGCGGCCGGGCGTCCAGTTCATGCCCCAGCCGTACGCGTAGTCCACGGTCCGCTGCGGGCTCACCCCTCGCTCGGGCACCAGGTAGCGGGCCTCGCGCTGGACGACGAGGTCGCTGCCGGTGTTGGTGATCAACGCCAGCGCGCACACCGTGGAGGGCACCGTGCACTCGTCGAGCGAGAAGTCGACCGGGGCGCCGAACTGGGGCGTGAGGGTGACCGTGGCGTTCAGGTCGGCGAAGGAGCGCGCGCCCTCGTAGATGGTCACGAAGACCAGGATGCGCCGGAAGGCCCGCTGCTGGTCCAGGTTGACGGTGAGGTTCTCACCGGTGGCGACGGCCCCGGTGCGGTCGTCGCCGTCGAGGTGGATGTACGGCGGCTGGTGCAGCGAGCCGTAGGCGTTGCCGAGGGCCTGGACGACGCCCTTGCTGCCGTCGGTGAGCTCGTACAGGGCGCACAGGTCGAGGTCGAGGTCGTTGTGCATGGCGATCGGTCGGCCCAGCTTGCTCGCCCAGCCCGAGAACTGCTTGCGCACCTGCCAGTTGAGGTTCACCCGCAGGGCGCCCGAGGTCCCGCCCTGCTTGGTCAGCGAGACCGAGGGGGCCGACTTCGTGAGCGTCACCTTGCTGAGACTGACCGGGGACGCCTGGGGCGGGGACGGGGCGGTCGGCGGCATGGCGGGCGCGGAGGGCATCCTCGCGGCGGGAGCGGCCGGAGCGGCGGAGGGCGTCGCGGGTGCGGCGGAGGGCGTCGCGGGTGCCGCCTGCTGCGGCTCGTCCACGGTGATGCCGTAGTCGACGGCCAGGCCCTCCAGGCCGCTGCCGTAGCCCTGGCCGACGGCGCGGAACTTCCACGCGCCCTGCCGGCGGTAGAACTCGCCGAGCACGAAGGCTGTTTCGACGGTGGCCCCGGCGCTGTCGAACCGGGCCACCGAGGTGCCCTGGGCGGCGTCCTTGACCTCGATGGCGAGATCGGGGACCCGGCCGAAGGAGCCGCCGTCGGAGGAGGCGGCGAGGATGACGGTCTCGATCGCGGGCTCCACGCGCGCGAGGTCGACGAGGAGGGTGTCGGTCACCCGGCCCCCGGCGTCCCGCTTGCCCTCGTGCCGGACCGCGCCCGAGGCGTGCGCGGGCTGGTTGTAGAAGACGAAGTCCGCGTCGGAGCGGACCTTCCCGCCGACCAGCAGCAGCGCCGAGGCGTCGGCGTCGGGCACCCCGGGCCCGGAACGCCAGCCCAGTTCGACGCGCAGCGCCGTCGTCGGCACCGGAACGTTCGATCCCTTCGGCATTGACATGTCCGCCCCCATCACGTGTCAGCGCGCCAGGTCGTGCCCCGGCCGGTTTCCTTCGGTTCCGTACAGGGTCAACCTATTCCCCGCGCGCGGGGAAGCGGCACCGGAGGGACCCGGGAAGATCGCCGGCCAACCGTCGGTAACCCCCTCGGAACTTGGCCTTTACCGGATCGGAGTGCCGCATGGCGTCCCTTTTTGGCAAGTTCGCTCGCATTGGGGATCCCGCGTCACCGCCAACACGGAAATCAACCCTCTTATCGGTCTCCCCAACCAGCACATCGTGGGCTTAACTTATGTGCCATGACCTCCCCCCGCTCCACTTATGGTGGCGGCTACTACTCCGCCTCCTTCCCGGACACCCCGATCTACGACTCGCTCGTGGCCGAGCGGGGCACCCCGCAGATCGCCCCGATCCGGGTCCCCGCCGCGTACGACACGAGCAGCAGCCATCTGCCCGCGCTCCCCTCGGCCCTGCCCGCCCTGCCGGCGGCACCCTCCCAGCCGTCCTACGGCAACGGCTACGGCTACCCGCAGGCCCAGCAGCCCGCGCCGCTCCAGCAGGCCCCCGCCGCGTACATCCCGCAGCAGGCGGCCGCGCCCCGCGGCTATCCGGGTCCGCAGCCCCAGCAGCCGCGCCCGGCGGCCCCGACGGGTTACGAGGCGATGCGTCCGGCGGCACCCCGGCCCGCGGCCCCGGTGTACCAGGACCCGTACAACAACCAGCAGTACCGCGGCTACTGAGCCGTTCCCCGGCCGGTCCGTGCCACCTGGCACGATGACCCCATGGGGAATGCACGACTTGAGTCGATACACGTTCATCCGGTCAAGGCGTTCCGGGGCACCGCGCCCCGGGAGGCCGTGGTGGAGCCCTGGGGGCTGGCCGGTGACCGTCGCTGGATGCTGATCGACGACGGGGGAAAGGTCGTCACACAACGCCAGCAAGCGCGTCTCGCGTTGGCCGCCGCCGAGCTTCTGCCCGGCGGCGGCCTTCGGCTGTCCGCGCCCGGCATGGAGCCGCTGGCCGTCCGGGTGCCGAAGCCCGCCGCCACCGTCCCGGTGGAGATCTTCCGCGACAAGGTCCAGGCGGTGCCCGCCGAGGACGACGCCGTGCACGCCTGGTGCAGCACCTATCTCGGCGTCGCGGTGCGCCTGGTGCACCTGGACGACCCGGCGACGCGCAGGCCCGTCGACCCGGAGTACGCGCTGCCCGGTGAGACCGTCAGCTTCGCCGACGGCTACCCGCTGCTGCTCACCTCGACCTCCTCCCTCGACGCCCTCAACACCCTGATCGCCGCGGGCGATCACGCGGACGAGGGCCCGCTGCCCATGAACCGGTTCCGGCCGAACGTCGTCGTGTCCGGCACCGCCGCCTGGGCCGAGGACGAGTGGTCCCGTCTCGCCATCGGCGACGTCACCTTCCGGGTCGCCAAGATGTGCGGGCGGTGCGTCGTCACCACCACCGACCAGGGCACCGCGGGACGCGGCAAGGAGCCGCTGCCCACCCTCGGACGCCATCGCCGCATCGGCGGCAAGCTCGCCTTCGGGCAGAACCTGGTGCCGCTGACCGGCGGCACGATCCGGGCCGGGGACCGGGTGGAGATCCTCGCCTGACCCGCGGTGGCGGGAACCATGCCCGGCAGCCTGCGCGTTGAGCCTTTCGCGAGCAGTTCATGAGAGGTTCGGGCGCGGGTGATGTCGCTCTCCCTTCGGCCGGGATCGCGCGTGGGCGGCTCCGCCGGGGGTGGTCACGGAGCGGGAAGGGGGCGCGGGACGGTGCGGGCCATCAGTGGGCTCTGGCGCTGGCGGCACAACCCGCTGCGCCGGGCGACCGATCTTGCCGAGGCCTGGGTCGCGCTGTGCGCCCTGCTGCTCCTCCTCGTCCTCGCCCCCGTGGCCGGCGTTCTGGTCGGCGGCCTCGCGCAGGAGGCGCTGCAGGAGTCGGTACGCGAACAGCGGGCCTCCCGGCACCAGGTGACGGCCACCGTCACCGGCACCCTGGGCGGCTCCCCGCTGGACGCCGACCCGGAGACCGCCGCCTCGGGCCGGGAGGTGCGCACCCGGGTGCTGGCCGACTGGACCGCGCCGGACGGCACCGAGCGGCACGGCGCGGCCACGACGCGGATCGACGACCCGCGGCCGGGCGACCGCTTCCCGCTGTGGACGGACCGTCAGGGCCGCGTGGCCGCGCGCCCACTGGACTCCGCGACGGCGACCACGCATGCCGTGCTGGCCGGGTTCGGCGCGGCTCTGCTGGTCATAGGCGCCGTCGAGAGTTCCAGACGGCTGATCGTCCGGCGCATGGTCCGCCGCCGGTACGCCCGTTGGGACCAGGCCTGGGACCGGGCGGGACCGGACTGGGGCCGGACCGGCGCCGGCAGCTGACCGCGTTCCGCCTCTGGTCAACCCGAGGACTGCGCGCACGCTACGGTGGACCGGCCGAGTCTTCGGTGAAGATCCGCGCGGGCCGGTCACCGGCGCGCCGACGCGTCCCGAAGGCGACGAGCCGTCAGTACGACCGAGGTGGGGGCACAACAACGCCATGGCACAGGGCACGGTCCAGGTGACGCACACCGGCACGTCGCGGTGGCGGCGCCGCACGGGTGAGTACGCATCGCTCGCCGCAGCGCTCCAGGCCGCGGCCGACGGTGACGTCCTCACCATCGCGCCCGGTACCTACCGGGAGAACCTCGTCGTCCAGCGCCCGGTGACCCTGCGCGGCCCCGAGGGCTCCCCCGGCTCGGTGCGGATCGCCCCGCCGGACGGTGTGCCGCTGACCGTGCGGGCCTCGGCGGTGATCCAGGACCTGCACGTGGAGGGCCAGGACTCGGCGGCGCCCGCCCTGCTGATCGAGGAGGGCGCGCCGGAGCTGGCCGACATCCGGATCGTCACCCGTTCCGCCGCCGGCATCGAGGTGCGCGGCGGTGCCCGGCCGACCGTGCGGCGCTGCACCGTCGACAACCCCGCGGGCATCGGCATCGCCGTCCTCGACGGCGGGGGCGGGGTGTTCGAGGAGTGCGAGGTCGTCGCGGCCGGCCAGTCCGGTGTCGCCGTACGCGGCGGCGGCCACCCCCGGCTGGAGCGCTGCCGGGTGCACCACGCCGGCGCGGGCCTGACGGCGACCGGTGAGAACTCCGCGCTGGAGGCGGTCGGTTGCGAGGTCTACGAGGTGCGGGGCAGCGGTGTCCAGATCACCGGCCGGGCCACCGCGCACCTCACCGACTGCGATGTGCACCGCACCGCGGCCGACGGGGTCACGCTCGACACCGACGCCGTGCTGACCCTCGCCGACTGCCGGATCCACGACATCCCGGAGAACGCGGTCGATCTGCGCTCCCGTTCCGTGCTCACCCTGACCCGTACGACGGTGCGGAAGTTCGGGCGCAACGGCCTGTCGGTGTGGGACCCGGGCACCCGCGTGGACGCCAACCAGTGCGAGATCTTCGACAGCACCGGCGACTACCCGGCCGTCTGGGTCAGTGACGGCGCCACCGCCGTCCTGGACTCGTGCCGGGTGCACGACGTGCCGGACGCCCTGTTCGTCCTCGACCGCGGCTCCCGCGCGGACGTCGTCGACAGCGACCTGTCGCAGGTGCGCAACACCGCCGTGTCAGTGAGCGACGGCGCCACCGCCCAGCTCGACGACTGCCGCATCCGGGACGCGGCGACGGGCGCCTGGTTCCGCGACCACGGCAGCGGCGGCACCCTCACCAACTGCGCGCTGGACGGCGTGCAGACCGGCGTCATCGTCACCAAGGGCGCCGACCCGACCATCGAGCGGTGCACGGTCGACTCCCCCGCCGAGGCAGGCTTCTATGTGTCGGCGGGCGGCCGGGGCAGCTTCCTGAACTGCCGCGTCACCAACAGCGCGGGGTACGGCTTCCATGTGATCGACGGCTGCCGTACGACGCTCAGGAAGTGCCGTACGGAGCGCTGCGCCCGCGGCGGCTACGAGTTCGCGGACGCCGGCCCGGACACGGGCTCCGGGACCGGGCCCGTGGTGGAGGACTGCACGAGCGACGAGAGCGCGGGACTGCGCTCCCCGGCCGCGCCCCGCGAGCCGGCCGTGCAGACCGCGAGCCAGTCACCGGGCCTGCTCGGCGCCATCCCCGGCCAGCGCGCCACCGGCCAGGACCCGTCGGCCGCCCCGGCCGCGCCGGAGCGGCCCGCGCGGACCTCTCAGGACGTCCTCGGTGAACTCGACGCGCTGGTCGGTCTGGACAGCGTCAAGCGCGAGGTGCGGGCGCTCACCGACATGATCGAGGTGGGCCGGCGCCGCCGGGAGGCGGGCCTGAAGGCCGCCTCCGTCAAGCGGCACCTGGTCTTCACGGGCTCCCCCGGCACCGGCAAGACGACGGTCGCCCGGCTGTACGGCGAGATCCTGGCCTCCCTCGGTGTCCTGGAGAAGGGCCATCTCGTCGAGGTGTCCCGGGTCGACCTGGTCGGGGAGCACATCGGTTCCACGGCGATCCGCACCCAGGAGGCCTTCGACAAGGCGCGCGGGGGTGTGCTGTTCGTCGACGAGGCCTACGCGCTCTCGCCGGAGGACTCCGGCCGGGACTTCGGCAAGGAGGCCATCGACACCCTGGTGAAGCTGATGGAGGACCACCGGGACGCGGTGGTGGTGATCGTCGCGGGCTATACGGCGGAGATGGAACGCTTCCTTTCGGTCAACCCGGGGGTGGCCTCCCGCTTCTCGCGGACCATCACCTTCTGCGACTACAGCCCCGGGGAACTGCTGCGGATCGTGGAGCAGCAGGCCGAGGAGCACGAGTACCGGCTGGCGCCGGGCGCCGCCGAGGCGCTGCTGGCGTACTTCACGGCGCTGCCCAAGGGGCCCGCGTTCGGCAACGGCCGTACCGCGCGGCAGACCTTCGAGGCCATGGTGGAGCGGCACGCGGGGCGGGTTGCCCAGGTGGCGGAGCCCAGCACGGAGGATCTGACGCTGCTCTACCCGCAGGACCTGCCCGAGTCGTCCTGAGCCCGGGGGGCGGGCAGCTGGGGGCGCAGCCGGGCCAGCAGCCGTTCGCGTTCCTCGGCGAAGGCCGGGTCCGCCTGGTAGTCGGAGTGGCCGAGGACCGGCGCGGGCAGGGGATGCAGTTCGGTGCGGCCGAAGGCGAGGGGGTCCTTCAGGGCGTCGCGGTCCACCTCGGGGCCGCAGGCGCCGGACAGCAGGACGGGACCGCCGATGGGGTCGGTGGGCCGGTGGAGGTTGCGCCAGCAGTCGACGTCCTGGTGCAGGGCGCTGAGCGCGGCCGGGCCGAAGTGGGCGGGGAACCAGCGGCCGTAGAGGCGCTCCAGGGGCGAGCCGTAGGTCAGCAGGGCGACGCGCTTGCGGACGGCCGGGGGCAGCTGCCAGGCGGCGGACGCGGCGAGGACGCTGCCCTGAGAGTGGCCGGACAGCACGAGGCGGCCGCCCGTGGCCCGGGTCCAGGTGGCCATCCGCCAGGTCAGATCGGGCACCGCGCGCTCGGCGTAGCAGGGCGGGGCGAAGGGGTGGGCGGCGCGCGGCCAGAAGGTGCCCACGTCCCAGAGGATGCCGATGGTGCGCCGCGCGGAGGCGTCCTTGTAGGCACGCCGGCCCCAGGTGACGAACAGTATGAAGCCGAGGCCGATCAGCCAGGATCCGAGGGCCTGGGCGGTCTCGGCGGCGCCCTGCACGAAGGGGTGCGCGGGTTCGGTGGCCTCGGCCGGGGTCTCGTCGGTGGTGAGGGCGCCCACCAGGGCTGCCGCGCCGAGCAGCAGGGTCGCGGTGGAGACGACGGCGACCAGGAGCGGGCCCCGGTCGGTGAGGGAGGCCAGCGCGCGGGTGCGGGCGATACGGCGGCTGCGCGTGCTGTCCTGCGGTTCGCCGCCGTAGTCGCGCCGCACGGCGGCGAGTTCGGCGCGCGCGAGCCGAACGGTGTGCCGGGCGAGCCAGCCGCACAGCAGGAGCACCAGGATCAGCAGCGGCGGGATGACGGAGGCCTGCCAGGTCAGCAGGACCGGCGGGCCGGGGATCGAGGCGCGCGTGCCGTCCAGCCAGTCGGCCACGCGCTGGGCGACGCCGCCCGACATCACCCCGCCGAGGGCGCAGGCCAGCATGGTGACGGCCGGGCCGCCGAGGCCCCGCAGTGCGGCCCTCGGGTCGGGGTGGGTGCGGTGCAGGACGGAGGCGATGACGGCGAGGGCGATGACGAGCAGTCCCTGGACGAAGGCGAGGGCGCCGAAGGTGGCGTCGCCGGGGAGCCGGCCGCTGGACGTCCACTGCGGACGCTGCCAGGCGGCGTAGACCAGGGTGAGGGCCAGCAGGGCGAGGGAGACGAGCGGCAGGCGCCGTACCAGAGCGTTGTCGCGCCGCTGGTCCAGGCGGTGCTCGCTGCGGCCGCGGCGGCACACCACCCAGACCACGACGACCGCCGCGCTCAGCAGGGACGCTTCCATGAGGCGGCCGAGGGCGTCCAGGGCGGCGGGGCCGCCGGGCCGGTGGTCGAAGCGGGCCGCCGGCAGACCGGCCGCGGCGGCGACCGTGAGCAGGCCCGCCGCGGTGTGCGCGGCGCGCAGCCGGGCGACCAGGCGGCGGCCGTACCAGAAGCCGGGGCGGCCCAGCGCGGTGCGGTCGGTGTCCTCGTCGGGTTCGCCCGCGCGGACCGGCGGCTCCTGGGACTCGTACGCGCTCCAGGTGCGGTGGGAGAGGTACCAGAGCAGGCCGGTGAGGGCGAGCGGCACCAGGGCGGCGAGGGCGAGGCGGCGGCCGGGCAGGCTCCACCAGCCGGCGTCGGTGGCTTCGGGCGACAGGAAGTCCAGCCAGGAGTGGCGCTGCGCGCACGCGCGGGTGCCCGCGCACTGCCAGGCGGTGAGATCGAGGGCCACCTCGCAGGCAGCCGCGACGAGCAGCACCGTCAGGGACAGCGCGGCGAGGCGGACGAGCAGGCCGTAGAGGCGGACCGTGCGGATGCGGCCGCGGGCGCTGGGGCGCATCCAGTGGGCGAGATTGACCACCATGAAGGGCAGCAGCAGCAGCCACAGGGCGCGGGCGCCGTGGCCGGAGGTGAGGTTGCACCAGACGTAGGCCTCGGGGACCGGCCGGTCGCGGTAGTCGGCGGGGCGGGACTCGGCGTCGGCGTCGTCGGCGCGCCGGAAGACGGCCGCGGTGTCGTCGCCGGTGATCCGCTGGGTGCGGGGATCGCCGAGCATGTCCGCGGGTGTGGTGCCGCCGACGCCGTGGACCAGGAGTTCCAGGGCGATGTCGGCTTGCTCGGGCCGCGCCGCGGCGGCCGAGGCATGGTCTGGCGCACGCTCCACTGTTCGCCCTTCCCCCGTGACGAGCCGTCGGCCGGTGTCCGCGGGCACCAGGATCGCCGCTCGGCGGGCGGCTCACACCCCTCGTCACGGAATCTCCCCGATCCGGGTGCCAGACGGGGAACGGATGATGCGCGGGTGACATGCGCGCGTCGGGCAGCCGGTGGCGCGGGCCGTGCCCCGGCGTGCGAGGATGGGACGTCCGCGGCCCCCCAATGGTGAGAATGTGCTTGTCGGAGCGGGTGCGGCGCGGCGGGTGAGACGGCTTTTGGCGAAAGGAACCGGAGCGTACGTGAGTGAGAATCAGAACCTCCTCGCGGAGCAGCGGCGCGCCCTGATCCTGGACGAGGTCCGGCGCCGCGGCGGGGTCCGGGTCAATGAGCTCACCCGCAAGCTCGGCGTGTCGGACATGACCGTGCGCCGCGATCTCGACGCGCTGGCCCGGCAGGGCGTGCTGGAGAAGGTGCACGGCGGCGCGGTGCCGGTGGTCGAGGCGAGCACCCACGAGCCGGGCTTCGAGGCCAAGTCGGGTCTGGAGCTGACGGCCAAGGAGGACATCGCGCGGGCCGCGGCCGAGCTGGTCGCCCCGGGCGCGGCGATCGCGCTGTCCGGGGGGACGACGACGTACGCGCTGGCCCATCAGCTGGTGGACGTGCCCGACCTCACCGTCGTCACCAACTCGGTGCGGGTGGCCGATGTCTTCCATGTCGCGCAGCGCACCGCGGGCCCCCGGCAGGGCGCGGCCACGGTGGTGCTGACCGGCGGGGTGCGCACCCCGTCCGACTCGCTGGTGGGGCCGGTGGCCGACCAGGCCATCGCGGCGCTCCACTTCGATGTGCTCTTCCTCGGGGTGCACGGCATATCGGTGGAGGCCGGCCTGTCGACGCCGAACCTCGCCGAGGCCGAGACCAACCGCCGTCTGGTGCAGTCGGCGCGCCGGGTCGTGGTGGTCGCCGACCACACCAAGTGGGGTGTGGTGGGGCTGAGTTCGTTCGCGGCGCTGCACCAGGTGGACACGCTGGTGACGGACCGGGGTCTGCCCGTCGAGGCGCGGACCGAGGTGTCGGAGCAACTGCGGCGGCTGGTCGTCGCCGGAGAGCCGGAGGACCCCGCAGACAGCTGATGTGCCGTCAGCTAGGGTGGCGCTCGAGGCCATCGCCAAGGGGGTTGCGTCCATGCTGCGCCAACTGCGGCCGGAGGGGCTCGACTTCGTCGAGAGCGCTCCGGTACGGCTCGTCTTCGCCCGCGACATCTCCGCACCGCCCGAGGTGGTCTTCAGCGCCCTGGCCGACGACGTGCCCGGCTGGGCGCAGTGGTTCCCGTCGGTGACCCGGGCCCGCCCCGTCGAGGGCACCGGAGCCGGCCGCGACATCACCCTGCGCGGCGGCATCCGCTTCGTGGAGCACGTCCTTGCGGCGCGCAACCCCGAGGTGTACGCCTACGCCGTCGCCTCCACCAACGCACCCGGCCTGCGCGCCCTGGTCGAGGAGTGGCGGTTGGCCCCGGCCGGGACGGGCACGCGCGTGCGGTGGACGTTCGCGGCGGACGGCCCGGCGCCCTTGCGGATGATGCTCCGGGCCGCGCGGCCCGGACTCGGGCGGGCGTTCCGGGACGCCGTCACCGCGCTGGACCGGCGGCTGGCGGACCGCTGAGTCAGGACGGCCAGACGCCCGTCTCCAGCAGCGACTCGATCGCCTCGGTGTACGGCTGGATGTCCAGGCCCTGTTCGGCGAGCCAGGCGTCCGAGTAGTACTTGTCGAGATAGCGGTCGCCCGGGTCGCACAGCAGCGTCACCACGCTGCCCTGCCGGCCCTCGGCCACCATCTCGGCGACGATCTTCAGCGCGCTCCACAGCCCGGTGCCGGTCGAGCCGCCCGCCTTGCGGCCGATGACCTTCTCCAGCGCCCGTACGGCGGCCACGCTCGCCGCGTCCGGGACCTTCATCATGCGGTCGATCGCGCCGGGCACGAAGCTCGGTTCCATCCGCGGTCTGCCGATGCCCTCGATGCGCGAGCCGCAGTCGCAGGTGACGTCCGGATCGCCGGTGGTCCAGCCCTCGAAAAAGCAGGAGTTCTCCGGATCGGCGACACAGATTCGGGTGTCGTGCTGCATGTAGTGGACGTACCGGGCGATGGTCGCCGACGTGCCGCCGGTGCCCGCCGTCGCCACGATCCACGCGGGCTCCGGATACCGCTCCAACTCCAGCTGGCGGAAGACGGATTCGGCGATGTTGTTGTTGCCGCGCCAGTCCGTGGCGCGTTCCGCGTAGGTGAACTGGTCCATGTAGTGGCCGCCGGTCTCCACCGCGAGGCGGGCGGACTCCTCGTACATGGTGCGCGGGTCGTCCACGAAGTGGCACTGCCCGCCGTGGAACTCGATGAGGCGGATTTTCTCGGCACTGGTCGTGCGCGGCATGACCGCGATGAACGGCACTCCGATCAGTTTCGCGAAGTACGCCTCGGACACCGCCGTCGAGCCACTGGACGCCTCGATCACCGGGCAACCCGGCCTGATCCAGCCATTGCACAGGCCGTACAGGAAGAGCGAGCGGGCCAGGCGGTGCTTGAGGCTGCCCGTCGGGTGGGTCGACTCGTCCTTCAGGTACAGGTCGATGCCCCACTTCTCCGGCAGCGGGAAGCGGAGCAGATGCGTGTCGGCCGAGCGGTTCGCATCGGCCTGGACCTTGCGGACGGCCTCTTTCAGCCAGTGCCGATACCCGACATCGGTGTGATCGACGTCGAGGGTCGCGCCGGTCCGGGTCTGCTGAGGGGTGCTCACGACGGGCTCCTTACGCTTCGCGCCGACGGCGACTCGCGCGGCCGACGCCCCGATCATAGACACCTTCAGCACCCTTCTCACCTGCATAAACACACCTTTGGGCAGCTCAAAGGCCACCCTGGGGGCAGCGCCGCGCGACCGGTGGGGGGCGCACTCGGGCGAGTGCTCCGGCCCCGCACGGGCGACCCACGTCACGTACTGGTGCTCGACGCCGGACGGGGGCAGACTTCACCGAGGGCACACACGGGATCACGCACCCGAGCCGGACCTCGCCCGCTCAGACCCTTCGGTCCGGCCGAACGACACGCGCAAGGGGGCGGGACGGCATGGCGGAGCCGGAGTTCACGGCGACGGGCGTGCGGATCGGGAAGCGGCTGCGCTCGCTCACCCGGGCCGGGCAGGTCCGGATCAGCGGCGGTCGGCTCGAACTGCTCACCAGCTACGGCAGCGAGATCGACAGCGCGCCGGTGCAGGCGGTGCGGGCGTCCAAGCCCTGGTTCGTACCGGACGACCGGGCGCTCGCGGACCTCAACGGCAACCGGTACCTGCTGACCCTGGGCGACCACGACCCGGCGCCCGGAGAGGCGGGGCCGCCCGCGGCGCGCCGGTTCATCGAGGCGGTACGGAAGGCTGCGGGACGTAACCGCTGATGTACGGCGAGTTGCGGTACCTCACCCGCTGCGTCACGCTGGTCTCACGTCACTATGGGTTTACCGGCGATAACGCTGCGAACCAGCCGCCGGCCACGACAGCAGGCGGCCGTTGTACCAGGCACTCTGCTGGATCGATCCGAATCCCGTGTTCTTCCGGACCTCAAGTCGGGGAGTCGCAGCCGTGATCAGTCACCCAAGCAGGCACTGCACGGTGGAGCTCCAAGCCCTGCCGTCGCGGATCGGCCAGGTCCGCAGAATCGTATCTGCGCAGTTGCGCTACTGGCATCTGGATCCCTTGATAGACCGGGCGGCGCTCGGTGTGACGGAGCTGTTGACCAACGTCCACCAGCACGCACAGCCCGACAAGATGTGCACGGTGGAGATCGAGCTGCTGCTCGACCGGCTCATGGTCTCCGTGCACGACCACGACCCGCGTCTGCCGGTCGTGGAGGACATCGACGAGGTCGCGACCCTCGCCACGTGCGGCCGGGGCCTCGCGATGGTGGCCGCCGTCAGCGAGAGCTGGGGTGTGCGGCCGGACGGCGAGTCGGGCAAGGTCGTGTGGTTCACGCTGCCGACCCCGGCGTCGGCCAGGGCAGCGGCGGCGCGTCCGCCACGGCGGACGGTGCTGGACACGCACCGGTACACGGACATCGGACCGCGTGTCGATCTGCGCAGGCCCGAACATGCTCCCGCCCGGTCAGCCGCTGTCGGCTGACCGGGCGGTGAGATTTCTGCGGTGACGCCGATCGCGCTCAGCCCTCCGGGGTTGCGCGCGATCGGCATCGTGGCCCCCGGCTCAGCCGTCACTGGCTTCTGTAACTACTAGTATGTACAGTGAGGGTATGAGCACCCCCGAGCGGCTGATCGAGTCCACGCGCGCGCTGCTGTGGGAGCGCGGGTACGTCGGTACCAGTCCCAAGGCGATCCTGGAGCGGTCCGGGGCCGGGCAGGGCAGCATGTACCACCACTTCAAGGGCAAGCCCGACCTCGCCCTGGCCGCGATCCGGCGGACCGCCGAGGAACTGCGGGCCACCGCGGAGGCGGTCCTGAGCGCGCCGGGGACGCCGTACGAGCGCATCGAGGGCTATCTGCGGCGTGAGCGTGAGGTGCTGCGCGGCTGTCCGGTCGGGCGGCTGACCATGGACCCGGAGATCGTCGCGAGCGAACAGCTGCGCGCGCCGGTCGACGAGACCCTGGACTGGCTGCGCGAACGGCTCGCCGGGATCGTCGAGGAGGGCAAGGAGCAGGGGCAGTTCGCTCCCGGCCTGGACGGCGAGGAGATCGCGGCGACGATCGTCGCGACCGTCCAGGGCGGCTATGTGCTGGCCCGCGCGTCGGGTTCCCCGGCCGCGTTCGACACCGGGGTCCGGGGGCTGCTCGCCCTGCTCCGTCCGACCGTCTAGGGGGTTTCTGTGCACGCGATGCAGTACGAGATCAGCCTGCCCGCCGACTACGACATGGGCATCATCAGGCGGCGGGTCGCCGAGCGGGGGCATCTGCTCGACCGCTGGGAGGGGCTCGGGCTGAAGGCCTATCTGATGCGCGAGCGCGGGGTGCACGGTTCGCCGGTCAGCCAGTACGCGCCGTTCTACCTCTGGAACACCGCGGAGGGCATGAACTCCTTTCTGTGGGGCGGTGGTTTCCAGGGGATCTGCGACGACTTCGGAAGGCCCTCGGTGCGAGGGTGGACCGGGCTGGCGTATGCGGAGGGCAGCGGTTCTCGGGCGCGCACGGCGGTACGGCGGCGACGACCGGTGCCGGAGGGGGCCCGCCTGGCCGACGTCGCCGAGGGCGCGCTGAGCGAGGCGCGGCGGCTCGCGGCGCGGGAGGGGGTGGTGCTGGCGGCGGCCGGAGTGGACACCGGGGCCTGGGAGTCCGTTCACTTCTCGCTGTGGCAGCAGGAGGCGCCCGAGGCCGAAGGTGACGTGTTCCAGGTGCTGCATCTGTCGGCACCCGAGCGGGACCGGCTGAGCCGGAGGGGCCCGCGCGGCGGGTGATCCGTCGCCCGGCCCTGCGGCTGGCCCGATCGTGTTGATCTCTGTCCCGACGGCCCCTTTCGGCCACGCCCGGCGCGCGGAGGATGGAAGCCGACACGGACGATGCCGAGGAAAGGCGCGGAGATGGCCCTGGAGATGCGTGACCGCTGCGAGCGTTGCGGGACGGCGGCCCTGCCGGCCGACGGGCCCGCCCTCATCTGCTCCTACGAGTGCAGCTTCTGTGTGCCGTGCGGCGAGACGATGCGTCAGGTGTGCCCCAACTGCGGCGGCGAACTGGTGCCGAGGCCGCGCCGGGTGGCGTCCGCGGCCTAGGAGCGGCCCGGTGGTTCACCGGGGGGTCAGCGCGCCCAGGGGATCGTCCAGCACCGGCTGCCAGGCCAGTTCGGCCGCGCCCACCAGGCTGTTGTGGTCGAGCGTGCACGCCAGGATCGGCACGCCGCCGCTCTGCCCCCACAGGCTGCGGTCGGCGACCACCGCGCGCAGCCGGTCCGGGTCGGCGGCCAGCAGGGTGCGGTGCAGGCCGCCGAGGATGATGCGGTCCGGGTTGAGGATGTTCACCAGGCCCGCGAGGCCGAGGCCGAGCCGGTCGATCAGCGCCTCGGTGGCGGTGCGGACGTCCGGGTCGTCGTAGTGGTGCCGGATCAGGTCGTTGGCCTGCTGCAGCAGCGACACCTCGGGGCCGGTTTCCCGGCCCGCGGCGGTGAGCAGGGCCAGCGGGTCCGCCTCGACGTCCAAACAGCCGCGGCTGCCGCAGTGGCAGGGGCGGCCCTCGGGGTTCACGGTGAGGTGGCCGACCTCCAGGGCGAGCCCCGAACTTCCGGTGTGCAGCCGCCCGTCGAGCACCAGCGCGCCGCCCACGCCCCGGTGCCCGGTGGCCACGCACAGCAGGTCCCGGGCACCGCGCCCGGCGCCGTGCCGGTGCTCGGCGAGCGCGGCGAGGTTGACGTCGTTGCCCGCGAACGCCGGTCCGCCGATCCCGGCCGCCCGAACGCACTCGGCGAAGATCCTGCGCACCGGGGCACCCACGGCCCACGCCAGGTGCAGCGGGTTCAGGGCGAGACCGTCGGGTTCGGCGACGGCGGACGGCACGGCGAGGCCCGCGCCCACGCAGCGCCGGCCGGTCGTGCGCAGCAGGTCCGCGCCCGCCTCGACGACCGAGCCGAGGACCTTCGCCGGGTCGGCGTCGACGGTCTCGCAGCCCGGCGCGGTGGCGACGATCCGCCCGCCGAGGCCCACCAGCGCGGCCCGGAAGCCGTCGGCGTGCACCTGGGCGGCGAGGACGACGGGGCCGTCCTCGGCGAGTTCGAGCCGGTGCGAGGGGCGGCCCTGGGAGCCGGCCGCCGCGCCGGGCCGGGCGTCGACCCGGATCAGGCCGAGCGCCTCCAGTTCGGCGGCGACCGCGCCGGCCGTGGCCCGGGTCACCCCGAGTTCGGCGGTGAGCACGGCACGGGTGGGGGCGCGTCCGGTGTGCACGAGCTCCAGCGCGGGCCCGAGCGCACCGCGCCCCCGGTCCAACCGCGTCCTCGAGGTGGTCCCTTCCCCCGCCGGCCGGGGGTCAGCCTTGCCGCTCATGAGGGCGAGTCTCCCATGATCCGCAGGTGCGCCGGTCTACCGGCCACTGACTCTGAGCGTGACGTTCAGCCTCCCGGTCAGCCCCAACTCGGGCGGCGCGGTGCCCGGATACACCTTGGGCACCCCGTGATAGGCGAGCCGGGACGGTCCCCCGAACACGAAGAGGTCCCCGCTGCGCAGCTCCACGTCCGTGTACGGCCGGGTCCGGCCCTCGGTGTTGCCGAAGCGGAAGACGCAGGCGTCCCCGAGGCTCAGCGACACCACCGGGGCGTCCGCCTCCTCGTCGCTGTCGCGGTGCATGCCCATGCGGGCGTCGGCGTCGTAGAAGTTGATCAGCGCGATGTCGTACGGCGCCGCCGCCCCGTCCCCGAGCGCGTCCCGCACCGCCCGCCGGCCCAGCTCGCCGAGCCAGGCCGGGAAGGGCTTGACCGGGGCGCCGTCGCCGTCGACGACGGTGCGGGCGTAGCCGTACGGATACCAGTGCCAGCCCAGGCACACCTGCCGCGCGGTCATCGTGCCGCCGCCCGGGGTGTGCACCGTGCGCAGCCCCGCCGGCGGCCGGGCCCACTCCCGGCAGGCCGCCAGCAGCTCGCGCTGCCGGTCCGGGTCCAGCCAGTCCGGTACGTGCACCGCGCCCGGCGCGAGCTGCGCGCGGGGCCTCGGGAACAGCTCGGCGTCCATCCCCCCATCCTGCCCTGAGCTGGGGTTCCGCTAGCCTGGACGGACGATGGACGACTGTATGAAGACGCCGTGGGGCGAGACCCTGCTGTCCCGCTTCCCGGAGGACCCGCGCGACCGGCTGCGCGCCTGGGACGCCTCCGACGAGTACCTCCTGCGGCATCTCGCGGACCGGGAGATGCCGCTGTCCGGGACGGTCGTGGTGGTCGGTGACCGCTGGGGCGCGCTGGTCACGGCGCTGGCGCCGCACCGGCCGACGCAGATCACCGATTCCCACCTCGCCCAGGAGGCGACCCGGGCGAACCTGGCGCGGGCCGGGGTCGAGCCCGGTGCCGTGCGGCTGCTCACCACGCAGGACCCGCCGCCGGAGCGGATCGACGTGCTGCTGGTGCGGGTCCCGAAGAGCCTGGCGCTGCTGGAGGACCAGCTGCTCAGGCTGGCGCCCGCCGTGCACGCGGACACGGTCGTGGTCGGCACCGGCATGGTGAAGGAGATCCACACCTCGACGCTGAAACTGTTCGAGCGGATCCTCGGCCCGACCCGGACCTCCCTCGCCGAGAAGAAGGCGCGGCTGATCTTCTGCACGCCGGACCCGGCGCTGAAGCGGGGCGCGACCCCGTGGCCGTACAGCTATGAGCTGCCCGACGGCGTCGGCGCGGTCTCCGGTCGTACGGTCGTCAACCACGCGGGTGTCTTCTGCGCGGACCGGCTCGACATCGGCACCCGGTTCTTCCTGGCGCATCTGCCGGACAGCCGGGGCAGCCTGCGGGTGGTGGACCTCGGCTGCGGCAACGGCGTCGTCGGTACGGCGGTGGCGCTGGGCAACCCCGAGGCGGAGGTGCTGTTCGTGGACGAGTCCTTCCAGGCGGTCGCGTCGGCGGAGGCTACGTACCGGGCGAACGGGGTGCCGGGGCACGCCGAGTTCCGGGTGGGCGACGGTCTGGCCGGGGTGCCGGCCGGAAGTGTCGACCTGGTGCTGAACAACCCGCCCTTCCACTCGCACCAGACGACCACCGACGCGACGGCGTGGCGGATGTTCACCGGGGCGCAGCGCGCGCTGCGGCCGGGCGGCGAGCTCTGGGTCGTCGGCAACCGTCATCTGGGCTATCACGCCAAGCTGCGCCGCCTGTTCGGGAACTGCCAACTGGTCTCCGGTGACCCGAAGTTCGTGGTGCTGAAGGCGGTCAGGCGATAGCGCCTGCCAGGGTGCGGACGATCCCGGTCACGGCCCGCGCCATCGCCTCCCTCCCGGCGCTCAGGTAGGTGCGCGAGTCGACCGCCTCGGGGTGCGCCGCGAGGTGGGTGCGGATGGCGCCGGTCATGGCGATGTTGAGGGCGGTGCCGATGTTGACCTTGGCGATGCCTCCGGTCACCGCCGCGGTGAGTTCGGCGTCCGGCAGGCCGGAGGAGCCGTGCAGGACGAGGGGGACGTCCACGGTGGCGGCGAGCCGCTCGAGGCGGTCGTGGTCGAGGGTGGCCGTGCGGGTCGTCATGGCGTGGGTGCTGCCGATGGCGACGGCGAGCGCGTCCACTCCCGAGTCGGCGACGAAGGCGCGGGCCTGGGCGGGGTCGGTGCGGGCGCCGGGGGCGTGGGCGTCGAGGGCGGGCTGTCCCTGCTTGCCGCCGACCTGGCCCAACTCGGCCTCGATCCAGAGCCCTTGGGCGTGCGCCCAGTCGGCGGCGGTCCGGGTCGCGGTGAGGTTCTGGGCGTAGGGCAGCCGGGCCGCGTCGTACATCACGGAGCTGAAGCCGGCGCCGGGTGCCTGGCGCAGCAGGTCGTCGCTCTGGACGTGGTCGAGGTGCAGCGCGACGGGGACGGCGGCGCGTTCGGCGGCGGCGACGGCGGCCCGGGCGAGCGGGAGCAGCCGGCCGTAGCGGAACTTGACGGCGTTCTCGCTGACTTGGAGGACGACGGGGGCCTGCGCGGCCTCGGCTCCGGCGATGACGGCCTCGATGTGCTCCAGGGTGATGATGTTGAAGGCGGCGACGGCGGAGCGCTGTTGTGCGGCCCGGGTGACGAGCTCGCCGGTGGTGACGAGGGGCACGGCTGGGTCCTTCCGTGGACGTCGGGGAGGTCGGCGGCGTCAGGGGGCGAGGATCACCGAGCGGGTGAGGTGGCGCGGGCGGTCCGGGTCGAGGCCGTGGGCCCGGGCGACGGCGACCGCGAGGCGCTGGGCGCGGATCAGGTCGGCGAGCGGGTCGAGGCCGGCGGTCACCCAGGCGGCGCCGGTGGCGCGGACCTGTGCTTCGAGGCCCTCGGGCGGCTCGCCGAGCATCCAGGTCGCGGTGCCGTCCGCGGAGATGCTGATCGGGCCGTGCCGGTACTCCATCGCCGGGTAGGACTCGGTCCACGCCTGGGCTGCCTCGCGCATCTTCAGTGCGGCCTCGTGGGCGAGCCCGACGGTCCAGCCGCGGCCGAGGAAGGTGAACTGCGCGCTGTCGACGAGCCCTTCGGGCAGCGGGGCGGCCAGCGCGGCGCGGGCGTCGGCGACGACAGCGTCGGTGTGCAGGCCCAGGTGGGCGCGGAGCAGGGTGAGCGCGGTGGTCGCGAAGCGGGTCTGCACGACGGAGCGTTCGTCGGCGTAGTCGAGGACGACGACGTCGTCGGCGGCCGTCATGACGGGGGTGTGCGGGTCGGCGGTGATCGCGGTGGTGCGGGTGCGGCCCCGCACCTGGCCGAGCAGGTCCAGCACTTCGGTGGTGGTGCCGGAGCGGGTGAGGGCGACGATCCGGTCGTAGGCACGTCCGCGCGGGAACTCCGAGGCGGCGAAGGCGTCCGTCTCCCCCTGGCCCGCGCCCTCGCGCAGGGCTGCGGCCGACTGCGCCATGAAGTACGAGGTGCCGCAGCCGACGATCGCGACCCGTTCCCCCGGCGCGGGCAGCGCCCCGCCCTCCGCGGTCGCCTGCGTCGCGGCCCGGGCCCAGCATTCGGGCTGGCCGGCCAGCTCCTCCTCGACGTGGGTCATGCCCACCCCTCCCCTGGTGTGATTTTTCCTGCAAGATATAGCCAGCTTTCGAGCAGAATCAAGCATTCCGGTGAAGTGGGGGTGCGCTAGGGTCGCCGGGAGATCGAGGAACGGAGGTGCGGATGTCGCGCGACGCCCGCTGGAAGTCACTGCTGGAACTGCTCGTCGAGCGCGGCCGTCTCGACGTGGAGGAGGCCGCCGCCGAGCTGGCGGTCTCGGCCGCCACGATCCGCCGCGACTTCGATCAGCTGGCCGAGCAGCAGATGCTGGTGCGCACCCGCGGCGGCGCCGTCGTCCACGGTGTCTCCTACGAGCTGCCCCTGCGCTACAAGACCGCCCGGCACGCCTCGGAGAAGGAGCGCATCGCCAAGGCGGTGGCCGCACTGGTCGCCCCCGGTGAGGCGGTGGGCCTGACCGGCGGCACGACGACGACCGAGGTGGCCCGCGCGCTGGCCGTGCGCGGCGACCTGGCCACCGGCTCCCCGGCGCTGACCGTGGTCACCAATGCCCTGAACATCGCCAACGAGCTTGCCGTACGGCCCCAGTTCAAGATCGTCGTGACCGGCGGGGTCGCGCGTCCGCAGTCGTACGAACTCATCGGGCCGCTCGCGGACGGGGTGCTCGGGCAGATCACCCTCGATATGGCGGTGCTCGGTGTCGTCGCCTTCGACGTGGCGCACGGGGCGGCGGCCAACGACGAGGCGGAGGCCGCGATCAACCGGCTGCTGTGCGAGCGGGCGGGACGGGTGGTCGTCGCCGCCGACTCCAGCAAGCTGGGCCGCCGCGCGTTCGCCCGGATCTGCGCGGCCGACGCGGTGGACACCCTCGTCACCGACACGGCGGCCGGCGCCGACACGGTCCGGCGGTTCACGGAGGCCGGTATCGAGGTCGTCACGGTCTGACGCCGTTACGCGCCCACGGGGTACCCCTTTCCGCCTAGGCTGGTGACGTGGCGGTGTCGGGGGCCAGGGAGGCTGCGATGAGCGGAACAGCACCGAGCGACCAGGACGACGCCCCCGGGGCTTCGCGTTATCTGCCGATCGCCGAGCACGGCCTGATCGGCGATCTGCGCAGCGTGGCCCTGGTGGGGACCGACGGCACGATCGACTGGTACTGCTGCCCGGCGTTCGACGCGCCGAGCGTCTTCGCCGCCATCCTCGACGCCGAGCGCGGCGGGTCCTTCGAGCTGGCGGCGGCCGTACCGGCGCAGACCAAGCAGTTCTACTTCCCGGACACCAACGTCCTGATCACGCGCTTCTTCACCGAGGACGGCGTCGGTGAGGTGCAGGACTTCATGCCGGTCGACGGCGACGCGGTGGAGACCGAGCGGCACCGGCTGATCCGGCGCGTGCTGTGCGTGCGCGGCACCATCCCGTTCCGCACCCGGGTGGCCCCCCGCTTCGACTACGGCACTCAGCCGCACACCGTCCGGATGGCCCGCGACGTGGCGGTCTTCGAGTCCCCCAAGCTGTCGCTCGGCCTGACCGCCACGGTGCCGCTGGAGCCCGACGGCCTCGATGTGCGGGCCGACTTCAAGCTCTCCGAGGGCGAGTCGGCGGTGTTCGCGCTCGACCAGGTCGGCGGCGAGGTGCCGCCGCGCAGGTGTGCCCGGACCGAGGCGGAGGAGCAGTTCAGCACCACCGTCGCGTACTGGCGGCACTGGCTGTCCGCCTCCAAGTACCGGGGCCGCTGGCGGGAAATGGTGCACCGCTCGGCGCTCACCCTCAAGCTGCTCACCTACGCGCCCACCGGAGCGATCGTCGCCGCGCCGACGACCAGCCTGCCCGAGCAGATCGGCGGCGAACGCAACTGGGACTACCGCTATGTATGGGTGCGCGACGCCGCCTTCTGCGTGTACGCGCTGCTGCGTCTCGGCTTCACCGGCGAGGCCGAGGCGTTCATGAACTTCGTGACCCGGCACGTCAGTCCGGGTGACGGCAAGCCCTCGGGCCCGTTGCAGATCATGTACGGCGTCGACGGCCGCACCGATCTCACCGAGCGGGAGCTCGGCCATCTGGAGGGCCACCGCAGGTCCGCGCCGGTCCGCATCGGCAACGCCGCCGCCGAACAGCTCCAACTCGACATCTACGGCGCCCTGATCGACTCGATCTACCTCTACGACAAGTGGGCCAAGCCGATCTCCAGCGACCAGTGGGACGACGTGTGCGCGCTGGTGGACTGGGTGTGCGAGCACTGGGACCAGCCGGACGAGGGGATCTGGGAGACCCGGGGCGGGCGCAAGAAGTTCCTGTACTCGCGGCTGATGTGCTGGGTGGCGATCGAGCGGGCGATCCGGATGGCCAACCGGCGCGGGCTGCCCGCCGACATCGTCCACTGGCGCAACTGCCGGGACACCATCTACCGCCGCATCATGAGCAAGGGCTGGTCGGAGACGCGCCAGGCCTTCGTCCAGCACGAGGACGACGACGTGCTGGACGCGGCCGTCCTGATGATGCCGCTGACGAAGTTCATCGCGCCGACCGACCCGAAGTGGCTGTCCACCCTGGACGCCCTGACCCAGGATCTGGTCTCCGACTCCCTTGTCTACCGCTACGACCCGGTGGCCAGCCCCGACGGACTGCGCGGCGACGAGGGCACGTTCTCGATCTGCTCCTTCTGGTACGTCGAGGCCATGGTGCACGCCGGCCGCGTCGACGAGGCCCGGCTGGCGTTCGAGAAGATGCTCACCTACGCCAACCATCTGGGCCTGTACGCCGAGGAGATCAGCCACACCGGGGAGCAACAGGGCAACTTCCCGCAGGCGTTCACCCACCTGGCGCTGATCAGCGCGGCCTTCAACCTCGACCGGGCGCTCGGCTGAGGTCAGTGGCCGTGGCCGGGGGCCTCCTCGTGCGAGGCGGTCCCCTCCGGTGACGGGGCCGGCGCCGCTCCGGTGCGCACGGTGAACGCTGCGGTGCGGACCTTGCCGTCGTGCTTGAAGTCGAGGAAGAGGCGGTAGGTGCCGCTGCTCGGCGCGGTCGCGCTGAAGGAGACGCCGGGGCCGGGCTTCGTCCTGCCGTCGCCGGGTTCGCCGTTCGGGTGGACGTGCAGGTAGGCGAGGTCACCGGAGCGCAGGGCGACCAGGTGGCCGTAGGCGCCGAGGTAGGGCTGGAGGTCGGTGACGGGCTTGCCGTCGCGTGACACGCTCAGCTTCAGCTCGCTCGCCGCGCCGGGGCGCAGGGTGCCGTCCAGGCGGACCTGGTAGCCGTCGACCTCGGCGGTGGCCTTCGGGGCCGGGAGGTGCTGGGGCCGGTACGGGCCGGAGGCGGCGAGGTCGGCGCCGAGGGTCAGGTTCGCGGCGCCCTTCTTCGCCGGGGTGAAGTCGGCGAAGACGCGGTAGCCGCCCGCGCGGGGCAGGTCGACGGGGGTGCTCCAGGTGCCGTCGGCGGCGCGGGTCGGGTGCAGGTGGCGGTAGGTGACGAGGTCGCGCGAGGCGACGATGAGATGGAGTTCCTTGTCGTGCTCGCGCTGGTAGGCGGTCACAGCGCGGCCGGTGTCGTCCCGGATGACGAAGCGCAGGTCGGTGCGGGTGCCGGCGGCGAGGGCCGGGGTCTTCAGGTCGAGGGTGTAGCCGCCCTCGGAGATCTGGAGCCCGCCGGGCGCCGCCTGGTGACCGCCGCCCTTCTCCGGGCTCGGTGAGGCCCCGCTGTGGCTCTCGTGGCGCGCGGGCGCGGGGTCCTCCCCGACCGGTCCGACGCCCTTGCCCACGCCGTAGGCGGTGCCGAAGGTGGCGGCCAGGCCGGCGGCGAAGGCGGTGATCTTCAGTCCGGCATTCATGACGATCTCCTCGGTCTCACGGTCTCTATGCCGCCCACCATACCCCCAGGGGGTATGAAGTCAACCCTGGATCCCACTTGCTTTCGATACCCCCCCTGGGTATACATGGATCCACCGGACGAGATACCCCCACCGGGTATATCGACAGTCTATCCAGGAGGCACCTCATGACCACGCAGACGATCACCACCTACGCCGTCGCCGGGATGTCCTGCGGCCACTGCAAGGCCACGCTCACCAAGGTCATCGGCGAGCTGGACGGCGTCACCGGGGTGGAGGTCGACCTCGACCGGGGCCAGGTCACCGTCAGCAGCAACGCCGAACCGGACGACACGCTGATCGCCGAGGTCGTCGACGACGCCGGATACGAGCTCACCGGCCGAGCCTGACCCCCGCACGCCCACACGAGGAGCAGACAATGACCACCACCATCGACACGGAACTCACCATCGGCGGCATGACCTGCGCCTCGTGTGCGGCGCGCATCGAGAAGAAGCTGAACCGCATGGACGGCGTCACCGCCACCGTCAACTACGCCACCGAGAAGGCGAAGGTCTCCTACGGCGGTGACGTCTCCGTCGACGATCTGATCGCGACCGTCGAGGCCACCGGGTACACCGCCCAACTCCCTGTCCCGGAGCCTGAACAGGCACCCGAGCGGGACGAGCTGCAGCCACTGCGGGAACGGTTGATCACCGCCGTCGTCCTGGCCGTACCGGTCGTCGCGATGGCCATGATTCCGGCCCTGCAGTTCGAGTACTGGCAGTGGCTGTCCCTCACCCTGGCGGCGCCCGTCGTGACCTACGCCGCCTGGCCGTTCCACAAGGCCGCGTTCACCAACGCGCGGCACGGCGCGGCCACCATGGACACGCTGATCTCGGTCGGCACCTCGGCCGCCTTCCTGTGGTCGCTGTGGGCGCTGTTCCTCGGCACGGCCGGCGAGCCGGGGATGACGCACCCCTTCGAGCTGACCATCTCCCGCAGCGACGGCTCTGGGAACATCTATCTGGAAGCGGCCGCCGGAGTCACCGCGTTCATCCTGGCCGGGCGGTACTTCGAGGCGCGCTCCAAGCGCAAGGCGGGCGCGGCCCTGAAGGCGCTGCTGGAGCTGGGCGCCAAGGACGTCACCGTGCTGCGTGACGGGGGCGAACAGAGCATGGCGATCGGCGAGTTGAAGGTCGGCGACCGGTTCGTCGTACGGCCGGGCGAGAAGATCGCCACGGACGGTGTGGTCGTCGAGGGCTCGTCCGCCGTCGACGCCTCGATGCTCACCGGTGAGTCGGTGCCGGTCGAGGTCGGCGCGGGCGACTTCGTCACCGGGGCCACGATCAACGCGGGCGGGCGCCTGGTCGTCGAGGCCACCCGGGTCGGCGCCGACACCCAACTGGCCCGGATGGCGCGGCTGGTGGAGGACGCGCAGAACGGCAAGGCAGCGGCGCAGCGGCTCGCCGACCGGATCTCCGCCGTCTTCGTGCCGATCGTGATCGCCCTCGCGCTGGGCACGCTGGGCTTCTGGCTGGGCAGCGGTGCCGGGGTGACCGCCGCCTTCACCGCGGCCGTCGCCGTCCTGATCATCGCCTGCCCCTGCGCCCTGGGGCTCGCCACGCCCACCGCGCTGATGGTCGGCACCGGGCGGGGTGCCCAACTCGGCATCCTGATCAAGGGCCCCGAGGTGCTGGAGTCCACCCGCAAGGTCGACACCGTCGTCCTCGACAAGACCGGCACCGTCACCACCGGCCGGATGACCCTGCTCGCTGTGCACACGGCCGACGGCAGCGACGAGGCCGAAGTCCTGCGGCTGGCGGGCGCGTTGGAGCACGCCTCCGAGCACCCGATCGCCCGTGCCGTCGCGGACGGCGCCCTGGAGAAGCTGGGTGCGCTGCCCGTGCCGGAGGACTTCGCGAACGTGCCCGGGCTGGGTGTGCAGGGCATCGTCGACGGCCACGCGGTCCTGGTGGGCCGGGAGCGGCTCCTCGCGGAGTGGGCCATGGAACTGCCGCCGGCGCTGGCGCGGGCCAAGTCCGAGGCCGAGGCGGGCGGCCGTACCGCCATCGCCGTGGCCTGGGACGGCCGGGCGCGGGCCGTGCTGGAGGTCGCCGACGCCGTGAAGGAGACCAGCGCGGAGGCGATCAGCAGGCTGCGGGCGCTCGGTCTGACGCCGATGCTGCTCACCGGGGACAACCGGGCCGTGGCCGAGTCCGTGGCCCGGCAGGTGGGGATCGCGCCGGAGCATGTCATCTCCGAGGTGCTGCCGCAGGACAAGGTCGATGTCGTCAAGCAGCTGCAGGGCGAGGGGCGTTCGGTGGCGATGGTCGGCGACGGCGTCAACGACGCGGCCGCGCTGGCCCAGGCCGACCTCGGCCTGGCGATGGGCACGGGGACGGACGCGGCGATCGAGGCCGGTGATCTGACCCTGGTCCGCGGAGACCTGCGGGCCGCGGCGGACGCCATCCGGCTGGCCCGCCGGACCCTCGGCACGATCCGCTCCAACCTGTTCTGGGCCTTCGCCTACAACGTGGCCGCGCTGCCGCTCGCCGCGGCCGGCCTGCTCAACCCGATGCTCGCCGGAGCGGCCATGGCCTTCTCCTCGGTCTTCGTGGTCGGCAACTCCCTGCGGCTGCGGTCCTTCAGGGCCACCGCCTGACCCGGGCCCGGCGGCCGGGCACCTGCCCGTTTCCGGGTGACCGGAGTGGCGGTCACCGGCGGGCGGTGCGGCGACTTGAGCGCAGACACAGGAGGCCCGCGACGTCTTGGGCGTCCTTGACGCGGCGGCTGGGCCCGCTGGACGGGGCTGTGAAGTCGTGTTCGCGGGGCGCGAGCAGAGCCCGGTGACCGGGCTGGCGGCAGGCGCCAGGCGGTCCGGCACAGTGAGCGACTGCCCGCGCTGACCGGTCTGCCCGCCGGGGCGCGCAGATCCGGCGCCGAGTGGGGCGCGAGGCCGCAGCCTCCGGCCGCGGCACCACCACGCCGGTCAACCGGACCTGCCCGGCCCTGGCGGAACACGGCTCACAGCCGGGCCCGCCGCAATACCACCCCACCCCCAGCCAGCCAGTCCCTCGTCGTGCCACACCGTCCGCCCACAGCCACCACGCCAAGTCACCCGGACCTGCCCGCCCCCGGTGGAACACGGCACGCAGCCCCACCCGCCGCGGCACCCCCACTCGGGTCACCCGCCTCAGCTCGCGCCCCGCGCACGCCGCTTCACCGCAAGCCCCGCCGCCACACCACCACCCCGTCCCCGGCCAGCCGTTCGGGGAGGTCGGTCAGGGTGGGTAGTTGCTCGATGTGCCGTACGCCGGTCGGCAGTCGGTCGGTCAGCAGCTCGCGGGTCACCTCGGCGGTGACCAGGGCCGTCACCCGGCTCTGCTCATGGCCGGTGAGGGCGAACGCGGCGTGCCGGTCGCCCCGGTGGGCGTCCGCTCGCAGCGCGAACGCGTCTCCGCCGAGGTGTACGCGGCGGAAGACGCCGCTCAGCGCGCGCCGCACCGGTGCCCGCCGCTCGCCGCGCAGCACTCCCGTCCGGCGCAGCGCGAAGAGCGCGGCGGTCTGGGCGCGGGAGTCCAGACACAGCCGCGTCGTCACCTCCGGCACGCCGAGTGTGCGGCGCAGGGTGTACTGGTCGGAAAAGGGGAACGGATACGCGCTGTGGGTGCCGTGTCCCGGCAGAGAGACCTTCTGCGGCCCGGCCGTCACCGGCTCGGCCAGACCGTCGACGGTCCAGCGCACCGCGTCGGTGCCGTGGCGCTCGCCGGAGCCCAGCAGCACCGTCAGATCGAGCCGCTCCGCGCCGCCGACCGCCTGGTGGGCGCGGTGGGCGAGCAGGTTGGTCAGACCGGGCGCCACACCGACGCTCAGCACGGCCGTGGCCCCGGACGCGGCGGCGAGACCGTCACAGTCGGCGACGGCGTCGAGCAGGTCCCGGGAAGCGCCCACGTCCACCAGATGGATGCCCCGGTCCAGGCAGACCCGGGCGAGCGAGGCGTCCTCGGGTTCGACGCAGAGCACCACCGCACGCACGTCACCGAGTTTGTCCAGCGCCCGCCGGAACCCCGTCAGGTCCCCGACGTCGACCGCCACGCCTCCCAACCGGCGGGCCCGGACCTCGTCCCGCCCGGCCGGAACCACCCGCCCGGGGAACCACTCCGCCAGCCGGGAGGTGACCGCGGCGCCGACGGCTCCGTAGCCTCCGATGACGAGAACCCGCCCATACGCATCGCCCGTAGTCATGGACCTCAACGTAAGGCACGCTGGGTGCGCGGTGAGGCGTTCGCTCAGCGTTCACGGCTCCCTCACCCCGGGGCAGTCGAGCGCGTCCGCCCCCGCACTAGCGTCTTCTGGTCGCCCGAACCCACATGATCGAGGTTGCCATGTCCGCACGACACGTCCTCGCCGGCCTGGCGCTGTTGCCGGTGTTCACCGTCCCGGCTGCGGCGCACGAGCCCGACGCCCGGCACCGGCCGTCCTTCGACCTCCAGGCCCACCGCGGCGGCCTCGGCATGACCACCGAGTCGTCGCTGGAGGGCTTCGCCAAGGCCCTGCGGCTGGGCGTGTCCACGCTGGAGCTGGACACCCAGGTCACCAAGGACGAGAAGGTCGTCGTCACCCACGACCGCCAGGTCAGCGCCACCAAGTGCCGGGACACCGCGCCCCTGGTGCCGGGCGACCCGATGTACCCGTACGTCGGCAAGTACATCAAGGATCTGACGCTCGCTCAGATCCGGACGATGGACTGCGGCTACCAGCAGCTGCCCGGCCACCCCGAGCAGGAGCGGATCGCCGGTCTGCGGATGATCGAGCTGAAGGACGTCCTGAACCTGGTCAAGCGCTCCAATGCCCGGCAGGTCACCCTCAACATCGAGACGAAGGTGGAGGCGGGCGCCCCCGAACAGACCGCGCCCCGCGAGCTGTTCGTCCGCCGCGTCCACGAGGAGATCCGCCGCTCCGGCATCGAGCGGCAGGTCACCATCCAGTCCTTCGACTGGGGTGCGCTGAAGGCGATGCACAAGCTGGCGCCCAAGTGGCCGCTGGTGGCGCTCACCAACTACGACTTCCTCCAGGTCGGCAAGGAAGGCGCCTCCCCGTGGCTCGGCGGGATCGACGCCGACGACTACGACGGCGACTTCGTGAAGGCCGCCGACACCCTCCCCGGAGTCACCACCCTCTCCCCCAACTACGGCTTCCCGCAGAGCGGCAAGGTCGGCGACCCCGGCTTCCGTTTCTACGCCGACGCGGCGATGGTCGAGGCGGCGCACGCCCGGGGCCTGAAGGTCGTCCCGTGGACCTGCGACGACCCGGCCACGGTGGAGGCGCTGATGGACGCCGGGGTGGACGGCATCATCACCAACTACCCCGACCGGGTACGGGAGATCATGGCTGAGCGGGGCATGCGCCTGCCGAGGGCGTATCAGCCGCGCTGACACCGGCGTCCCCGGAAGCAGAAGGGGCCCCCGACGCGCCCTTACGGCAGCGTCGCCCCCGGCAGCGTGTACTCGTCCCGCCTCCCGCACATCCCGAACCCGCCGAGCCGCGTCGGTGAAGCCTGGTGTGCCGTCGCCTCGTTCAGGTACGCCGGTTCGCCCGCGGCGAGGGCGTCGAGCTGGGCGCCGGTGCGTTCCGCCGCGGCACGTGCCCCCGCCTGCCACAGCTCGCGCCAGGCCGTCACCTTGTCGTGCACCAGCCGGGCGGCGGCGTGCTGGAAGGCCAGATACGGGCCGTCGTCGCCCGCGACAAGGGCCTCGCGCAGGACGAGGTAGCCCTCGACGGCGAGGTCCCTGCGGCGCCGGGCGGCCTCGGCCGTGCCGACTCCCGTACCGGGCGGGAGCGTTGCCGCCGCCGCGTACCGCTCGGGGTCGGCGAGCACGTCGGGCGGGAAGGTGAACACCGCGTCCCCGGCCTCGGGCAGCCCGCTGTTCTGCATCAGCACGGTGACCCGCAGGTCCCCGCCCTGCACCATGCGGTGGACGGTGCCGGGTGTGAACCAGGCGAGGGTGCCGGGCTCCAGCGGGATGTCCCGGTAGCCGTCGGGGCTCAGGGTCTGCACGGCACCCCGGCCGCCGGTGACGACGTACGCCTCGGTGCACACCAGGTGCAGATGCGGGCTGCCGCCGCACACGCCGTCCGCCGACTCCCAGTCGTAGGCGGTGAGGTGGGACAGGCCGACGGCGCCGGGCAGCGGACGCGGCAGGGCGGGCCTCACCACGGCAGGCCCGCCAGATGCGCGGCCACGCGCTCGGCGTCCCAGGCGCCGTCGGCGATCAGCACCCGGTAGCGGTAGCCGAAGGACTCGCCCGGCGGCAGCGCGAACTCCTCGAAGAACGCCCAGGAGAACGCGACCGTGGGGAAGGGCTCGGAGCGCACGAACCAGTGGGACTCGTGGATCGCGTCGAGGTTCTCCGGCGCGTGCGCGAAGAGGATCGTGGAGTGCGCGTCGACGTCGTCGTGCTCGGTGGTGAAGGCCAGCCAGGGGCCCTGGGAGCCCATCAGTTTCTCCGGGTCGGTGCCGGGAGCGAAGACCGTGCCACCGGTGAAGTCGCGCGGTCCCCGCCACTGGAGTCCGGTGTAGCCCGCCATCGCGCGCCCGGCGGTGGTGGGTGACCCGAACCGCAGGGGGGTGTCCCGCACGTTGGTGAGCCGGATCGACCAGTCCAGGGCCCAGGCCCCGGCCCCCTCGTCGACGGAGTGGACGGTGAGGCCGCGGGTCTCGCGCGCCCACTCCTCGCCGCCGTGGGCCAGCCAGGTCAGTTCCTCGGTGACGGCGAGAGCGTCGTCGGTCACCGTGCACCCGGGGAAGCCGTCGTGGCGCATCGAGCCGACCCGCTCGGGCAGGCGCAGATATCCCTCGCCGTGGACGTAGCTGTTGCCGCCCCAGAAGTTCTGCCCGGACAGGTGGCTCGCGGTCATCTGCAGGCCCTTGTGCCAGCGGTGGTCGCTGGGCCGGTACCCGGTGACCGTACGGCCGGACAGGGTGCGCAGCGGGTGGGCGTAGGGCTTGCGGGACTCGAAGGCCTCGGGGTCGGGGCGGTAGACGTAGCGGAGGATCTCCGTGCCGTTCGCCGCCGCGACCGCGAGGTGCTCGCCGTGCGTGTGGCTGACCCGGATGCTCATGCGCGCTCCTCGGGGGCCCAGTCGGGGTGGTCTCCGTGCATGGCCGCGTAGAAGGGATCGCCCGGCGTGATCTCCCCGGAGCGGACCGGCAGGCCGGTGAACGCCGACTTGTACAGCGCGGCGGCGAACTCCAGCGTGGCCCGCGCCTCGGGGCCGCTGCCGGGGGGCCGTACACCCGCGTCGTACGCGTCGAGGAGGCCGCCGAGCTGGGCGGTGTGGGAGCTGGGGACGTCGGTGGCGGGGGTGCGCCAGGCGTCGGCGCGGCCGGCGGCGACATGGGGGGCCGGGGTGTAGACCCAGTCCTCGTTGCGGTGACCGTACAGGTGGGTCAGTTCGACGGTGGCGTCCGCGCAGTCGACGCGGATGCGGCTCATCTCGTGCGGGGAGAGCACGCTGTTGACGACGGTGGCGAGGGCGCCGTTGGCGAAGCGGACCAGTGCGGTGGAGACGTCCTCGCTCTCGGTGTCGTGGACCAGCCGCGCCGCCATCGCGCGGATCTCGTCCCACTCGCCGAGCAGGTGCAGCAGCAGGTCGTACTGGTGGATGCCGTGGCCCATGGTCGGGCCGCCGCCCTCGCTCGCCCAACGGCCGCGCCAGGGCACCGCGTAGTACCGCGCGTCCCGGTGCCAGGTGGTCTGGCAGTGCGCGACCAGCGGGGCGCCCAGCTCACCCCCGGCGATCAGCTCGCGGGCGTGCGCGGCGCCGGAGCCGTAGCGGTGCTGGAAGATCACGGCGGCGTAGGCGCCGGAGGCCTCCTCGGCCGCCGCGATCTCGTCGTACTCGGCGAGGGACAGGGTCAGCGGCTTCTCGCACAGCACCCAGGCGCCGGCCTTGAGCGCGGCCACCGTCTGCTCCCGGTGCAGGGAGGGCGGGGTGCCGATGAGCACCAGGTCGGGGCGTTCGGCGTCCAGCATCGCGTCGATCGACGTGTATCCGGTGACCGCGTCGCCCGCCAGTTCCCGGAAGGCGTCGAGTCTGCCCGGGTCCACGTCGACGGCGGCGACCAGTTCCGTCCGGTCGGCGTGGGCGGCGAGGGCGGCCAGATGGCTGCCGCTGACGATGGCACCGGTGCCGACGACGGCGACGCGGCGGCGGACGGGGTTCCCGGACAACACGGACATGCGGCGCTCCTCGAACGGCCGACGGACTGCCAACAGAAAGCGCTTGCTCCCGAGGAGAGACCCTAGGCGCCGAGGCATCGCCCGAACAACCCCTCCCCGCACACTGCCGGGACTCTTCTCAGGTCACGGCGGTCATCGACGTCTCCCGCAGGGGTGGCCGGGCCGTCGCCGCCCGCTCCCGGGTGAGGGCGCCGGTCATCCGGCGCGCCGTCAGCGGGTCGGCAGGCAGGACGTGGGAGGCGAACCAGCGGGCCGCGGCGGGGTCCGGGGAGGGTTCGACGAACTCCGCGCCCGCGTAGTCGTCGAGCGGTGGGTCGTAGACGTAGCCGCAGACCATGCCGTGGTCCACCAGGCGCTCCAGGAGGGCGTCGCGGTCGTGGACCAGGAGCGGGACGCGGAACAGCGGGAGGGGCCCGTCGGGGACCGCCCGTTCGCGCAAGGCGGGCGAGGCCCAGGTGGTGCCCGCCAGCAGGGCGACTCCGGCCCGGCGGCGGGTGAGGTCGTCGTCGAGGCGGGACACGCGCAGGGTGAGCTGCCCGCGTACCAGGGTGCCGTGGCGGACCCGGAAGCCGTGCAGATCGACGCGGACCCAGGGCTCGTAGGCGGTCAGGCTCGGTGCCGAGAGGGCCGAGGCGGTCAGGCGCGGGGCGCGCGGGGCCATCCGGAACGCGTCGCGCTCCAGCAGTCCGAGCCGCTGCATCATGCGCCACACCGGGCGCACCAAGTGCAAGGTGCGGACGGACGAGCGGGCCAGCGGGCGCAGGGTCACGGTGAGGTCGTCGCGCAACCGGCGCGGGGTGAGCAGGTCGTCGCGGAGCAGTTCCAGCTCGCGCCGGGTGCGGGCGTCCTGGACGGCGAGGAACCCTCCGGCCGTCGCGGCCACGTGCTTGGAGAGGCTGAACGCGGCGGCCGTGCCGAAGGTGCCGACCGGCCGGCCGTTCACATGGGTGCCGATGGCGTGGGCCGCGTCCTCGATCAGCGGGATGCCCAACTGCTCGCAGCGGCGGCGCAGTTGGGGAAGGCGGTCGGGGATGCCGTAGAGGTTGGTGGTCAGCACGGCGTCGATGCCGCGCCAGGTGGACTCCGGTACGGCGGCCGGGTCGATGTTGCCGTCCCACACGCAGACCGGTGCCTGCACCGGGCGGCAGCCCGCGGCGAGGACCACGAAGAGGATCACGCCGTCGTTCACCGGCGACATCAGCACCCGGGCACCGGGCCGGCACCAGCGCCGCAGCGCCAGGTAGAGGCCCAGCCGGGCCGAGGGGGTGTAGACGCATTCGCGTCCCAGCCGCCGCGTCATCGTCGCGGCGAGCCGCGTTCCGTACGGCATCGCCACTTCTTCCGTCGAGGGATGGACGGACGCGGCGCACCTCCGCATGCGCCGAGGGCTGCCGTGGGGCCGGCTCAGGGGGTTCGCGGGGCCGTCCGGCGGGAGGACCGCAGGGCGCCGACCGTCTTCAGCAGCCGGTCGGCGGGTTCCCGCAGACGGGGATGGGCGAGGACGGTGTTGCGCAGTCCGCGCACGGGCCTGCGGCACATCCGGTGCGCCGCCGCCACGGGGTGCGGCCGGGTCGCGAAGCCCTCGCCCACCCGCAGCTCGCGCGTCTTGAGCCAGTCCTTGTACTCCTTGTCGCCCCGCCCGAGGTCGATCAGCCGCACCCCGTGCCGGGCCGCCGCCTCCGCGGTGCGCAGATGCATCATCAGCCCCGGCGAGTAGGAGGGGAACTCGGGGTCGTAGGCGGTGAACCAGGCGGCGAGCACGGTCCGCGACCTCGGCCCGAAGTGCGCGGCCACGGGACGCTCACCGGCGTAGAGGACGGACAGCACGCCGGTGCAGTGCTCCTCGCGCAGCCGGAACAGATGGTCCACGAGACCGACGATCCAGGGCCGGGCGAACCGGTCCATGCGCCCGGTCCTGCGGTACTGGGCGGACTTCCACTCCATGAGCCGCCGCAGCACCTTCGGGTCCCGCTCGTCGAAGACGAACCGCACCTCACCGAGGTCGCGCCCCAGCCGGCGCTCCTTCTTCAGCGTCGTCCTGGCCTGGCCGGGGTAAGTGGCCCGCAGCCACCGCGCGTAGTCCCCGTCGCCCGGTTCCAGGTCGATCACCGGGGAGGCGAACGTGCCGGTCACGTACCGGCCGAACGGCTTCTGCTCCTCGACGAGATGGTCGAACTCGAAGCTGGCGAGCCCGCAGCCGCGCAGCAGTTCCTCGGTGTCCCAGACGATCCCGGGCCGGTGCACGAGCGCCTGGCGGTCGGAGAGGCCGAGCCCGATCGCCTTCCCCACGCCGAGGACGGTGCGTTCGTACGGCAGGAAGCCGACGGGTTCGCCGTGTTCGTGCAGGACGCCGATCTCGACCCCGCGCCGGTGGGCGCCGACCCCGAGGGCGAACTCCGGGGACAGGAACGGGTTGGCGTACTCGGGTGACGCGTCCATCGCCCGGTGCCAGGCCGCGCGCAGCGGGTCACTCAGTTCGCCGGGTCTGTGGACGGTGATCCGCGTATCGGTGCTGCTCATGGATCGCATGGGCGACCGCTCCCCCCAGTTCCCCCGGTGACGCGCGATGCGCGTCACGCGCCTCGGCCCAGGGATCAAACGTGGCGAAACCGCACCGAGACTGTCAAGGGTGGCGTTCGCAAAGGAACGGCATGTTTCGGATGGCCCGCGACCTGCTGTCCCATGACTGGCCGAACGGCCCCCTTCTGCTCAACTCGCCTCTCCCGTACCGTCGTTGTCGCTTGTCGCGGCCATGACTACGAAGGGGTTCTCATGGGCAGAGGTCTGCTGTCGCTGATGCTGGCCGCGGTGACCGGGGCCGCCTTGCTCGGGGCACCCGCGTCCGCGGCGCCACCTCCGCCGCCGACCGATGTGTACCGGCCGGTCCGGGGTCCGGCGGCACCCGCGGAATACCGCTACCTGCAGAAGACCCTGCCCGGCCAGCCGATCCCCCGGCACGCCCATGACCGCGCCGCGGCCCAGGCCCGGCAACTGCCCGTCGTGGGCGGGCGCTGGAAGAGCGTCGGGCCGACCAACATCGGCGGGCGGATCGTCTCCCTCGCCCTGGACCCCCGGCGCGCCGACACCCTGTACGCGGCGGCCGCGAGCGGCGGCCTGTGGCGCAGCACCGACGCCGGGCAGACCTTCCACTCGGTGTGGCCGGACAGCTGGACCCAGGCCATGGGCGCGGTCACGACCGCCCCCGACGGCACCCTGTACGTGGGCACCGGCGAGCCCAACCCCGGTGGCGGCAGCATCACTTACGAGGGGACCGGGCTGTACCGCAGCAAGGACGGCGGCCGCAGCTGGCAGCCGCTCGGCCTGCGCGACTCCGGCGCGATCAGCGCCATCACCATCGACCCGGCCGACCCCCGCCGCATCTATGTCGCCGCGGCGGGCTCGCTCTACAACGGCGGCGGCGACCGGGGCGTCTACCGCACCGAGGACGGGGGCGCGACCTGGCAGCGGATCCTCGCGGGCACGAACGAGTTCACCGGCGCCACCGAGATCGTCAAGGACGGCGACCGCCTCTACGCCGTCCTGTGGGACCACCGCCGCCGCCCCGACCTGCGCACGTACGGCGGTGTCGGCTCGGGCGTCTTCCGCAGTGACGACGACGGCGCGACCTGGCGGCGGCTGGGCGGCGGACTGCCCGCCGCGGGACCGGACGTGGGGCGCATCGGCCTCGCCGTGGCCGGGGACCGCCTCTACGCGATCGTCAACAAGGCGAGCGGCCCCTTCGAGGGCTTCTACGCCTCCTCCGACGGCGGTGACACCTGGAACCGCACACCGGACAACGCCGATCTGGCCAACTCCCAGTCCAGCTTCGGCTGGTGGTTCGGCAAGGTGTGGATCGACCCCCGGGACACCGAGCACGTCCATGTGGCCGGGGTCGCCCTGCTCACCACGAAGGACGGCGGCGCCACCTGGACCGCGGACGACACCAGCATCCATGTCGACCACCACGCCATGGTGTGGGACCCGCGCCGGCCGGGCCGCGTCTACCTCGGCAACGACGGCGGCGTCTACCGCTCCGACTCCGACGGTGACGGCGGCTGGGTCAAGGCCCGGCACGAGCCGTACACCCAGCTCTACAGCGCCGCGATCAGCCCGCAGGACGTCACCCGGATCTCCGGCGGCTCCCAGGACAACGGCTCGCTGCGCTCCTGGGGCGGGGACGGCTTCAACGAGTACCTCGGCGGGGACGGCGAGGAGAACCTGATCGACCCGACCGACGTGAACACGGTGTACGCCTGCTACCAGTACGGCAATTGCTTCCGCTCCACCGACGGCGGGGACACCCTCACGTACTTCGCGAACAGCACGACGTTTCTGCGCCGCAACTGGTTCACCCCGGTCGTCTTCGACCCACGCGACCCGAAGATCCTCTACTACGGCGCCGAAGTGCTCAACCGCTCCACCGACGGCGGCGTGACCTGGCAGCCCATCAGCCCGGATCTGACCGGCGGACCGGGCGCGGACCCGATCTACACCAACTTCGGGACCATCACGTCGATCGCGCCCGCCTCCGACGGACGCACGGTGTACGTCGGCACGGACGACGGACGGGTCTGGGTCACCAAGGACCTCGGGGCGACCTGGACCAAGCTCGCGGAGGGGAGGCCCTGGGTGACCCGGGTGGTCGTCGACCCGAAGGACCCCGACCGGGTCTGGACGACCCACTCCGGCTACCGCTCCGGCTCACCGCTCCCCCATGTCCTCGGCAGCACCGACGGCGGCGCGACCTGGCGGAACCTGTCCGGCAACCTCCCCGCGGCCCCCGTCAACGACCTCGTCGTCGCCAAGGGGGGTGCCCTGTACATCGGCACGGACCAGGGCGTGTTCGCGAGCTTCCGGGGCGGCGGCAACTGGATGCGGCTGGGGCGCGGCATGCCCGCGGTGCCGGTGGACGACATCGAGTACGACCCGGGCCACCGACGGCTGGTGGCGGCTACCTTCGGGCGGGGGTTCTACGAGCTGAAGGTGCACTGAACCGGCATCAGCGCTCCACCAAGGCCAGCACCCGGGCGGGAGAGCCGGAGCCGGTGACGATCGGCAGCGGGCCGGCGATCACGACGCAGCCCGTCGCGGGCAGCAGGGCCAGATTCTGCAGCTGGGTCAGGCCGTACTTGTCGTTGCCCATGAGGTAGGAGTGGCAGGGGAAGGCCGGTTCGAAGGCGTGTCCGCGTCCGGCGTCCGTGCCGACCGTCTCCACGCCCAGTCCGATCACCGGCGACTCCTCGGCGACCCAGCGTGCGCACTCCGGCGACAGTCCCGGCGTGTGCGGGCCGTTGTCGTCGGCGTTCAGGAACTCCTCCTGCGACTGCGCGCGGGCGTCCCAGCCGGTGCGCAGCAGCAGCCAGCCGCCGTCGGGCAGGGGGCCGTGCTCCGCCTCCCACGCCTTCACATGGTCCACTTCCAGGAGGAAGTCCGGATCGCGTTCCGCCTCGGCGGTGAGGTCCAGCACCGCGGCCGGGGCGACCAGCCGGCCCGCCGGTACGGACGCCACGTCGGCGAGGTTCTTGCCCGTCGCCCAGTGGTTGGGGGCGTCGAAGTGGGTGCCGGTGTGTTCGCCGGTGCGGAAGTTGTTCCAGTACCAGTCCGGTCCCCGGCCGTCGTACCGGCTGATCTCCTGCAGCTCGAAGGCCGCCGTCTGCCCGAACACGGACGGCAGTTGCACCAGCGGGGTCGCCGCCGACAGCGGCGCGGTGAGGTCGACGACGTCGATCGTGCCCTCCCGCAGGGCGGACACGAGCGAGGCGAGGACGGACGGTTCGGGCATGGGGGCCTCCGGACGGTCGCGGACCTCCCAGCATGGATCGTTCCCGGGGTATTCACCATGCGGCGTCCACGAGTCCGGCGATGTGCGCGGTGACCATGTCCAGGACGCCGACCCAGGACTCCTCGTCGCCCAGCACCAGGTAGTTCAGGGTCAGTCCGTCCGTCATGGCGGCGAGATAGCGCGCCAGCACCGGTACGGGCACCCGCAGGCGCAGGTCCATGGTCCGGCTCAGCTGCTCGATGAGGTCGGCGTAGGTGTCGCGGTACAACTCGTGCTGGCGCCGGGCCAGATGCTCGAACCCCGGCTGGCGCAGGGCGTACTGGGTGAGTTCGTAGGTCAGCATGTGCTCGTCGGGGTGGGCGCGGACGTGGTCCCAGTACGCCTGGAGTGCGGCCCGGACGGTCTCCTGGAGGGTGGCCCTGGGGACCAGGGCCTGCTTCACCAGCGTCACGTAGTGGTCGGTGATGGTCGTGATGACGGACTCCACCAGGGCCTGCTTGGAGTCGAAGCAGTAGTGGAAGACGCTGAGGGACACGCCGGCCTCGGCGGCGATGGACCGGGTCGTCGTCCGTGCGACGCCGTCCCGGGCCATCGCCCTGATCGCCGCTTCCGTCAGCTGCAGGCGCCGTTCTGCCGACGGCATGCGTGCCATGTCCGTGTCCCTCGTGCTCGTACCGGCGCTCAGTCGCTGTGGACGCTCACCTCGCGCAGTGAGTACCCCCATTGCGTGCCGCGTTCCAGACCGAGGACGCGTACGTAGCGGGCGGGTGTGCCGGCGAACCGGGCGGTGTCCAGGCCGCCGTCACCGGCGGTGGTGGACCAGGCGGTCCGCCAGCTCTGCCCGTCGGTGGAGAGTTCGACGCGGTAGGACGTGCCGTAGGCGCGCTCCCAGTCGAGGGTGACCCGGCCGACGCGGTGGGTGGCACCCAGGTCGATCCGCAGCCACTGGTCGTCGCTCCAGTCGCTGGCCCAGCGGGTGCCCCGGTCACCGTCGGCGGCCCGGCCGGGCGCATAGCTGGTGAACGGGTGCCACTCCGCCGAACTGGCCGCCGCGGCAGCGCCGTCGGCGAGGTTCACGGCGGACCGGTGCCGCTCGGAGGCGCCCCAGGTGTCCAGGTAGGACTCGGCGCCCCGGAAGAGGTCGTCCACCACCTCCTGGCCGCCGACCTTGCGGATGTCCTCGATCCAGTCGGGGACGAGGCCGTAGTGGGCGGCGCCGTCGGTGTTCAGGTCCCAGGTGCGCTGTCCGGTGGTCTGCCGGTCGATCACGGAGCCGCCGTCGACGCTCTGGAAGGGGTACGTCACCTTGTTCGGGGCGTCCGCTCCGCGCGGTGCCGGCCAGCCGCCGACGCCGTTCATGTCGGTGCCGTAGGCGTAGCCCACGCCGTACTTGTCACGCAGGGCCTCGGTGCGCTCCGCCTCGGCGATGAAGCCTTCGGAGCCGTGCATGTACTGGCCGATGAAACCGCCGAGGCCGTAGACCCGCTCGGTCCAGTCCATGTCCATCCAGCTGTGCGAGGAGAGCACGCCGGGGTAGGACTCGGCCTCGAAGATGTCGAGCACCCGGCCGGTGGCCTTGACGCTCATGTGGTCGATCTCCAGCATCATGCCGCGGTCCATCATGCCCCGGACGGCGTACTCACCGAGGTCGCTGAGCCCGCGCACATTGCACTGCGCGCCGCTCGCGTACGAGGGCACCTCGACGCCCGCCGGGAGCTTCGCCTCGGCCTCGGCGGCGGTGGCGTTGCCGATGGGGTTGTCGCGCTGGGGGCCGGTGCACTGCTCGGTCTTCCAGAAGGTGCCGGTCGACAGGAACTGGCCCACGTTGATGGCGGTGCCGAGGGTGCCGGAGTCGAAGCGGACGCCGCAGAGCGCGTTGTCGAACTTGTGGCACAGGAACATGCTGCGCACGCCCAGGTCGTACAGCTCGTCCAGGCCCTTGTCGATGTCCGCCCGGCTGCACTGCGGGATGTCCAGGATCTGCTTGCAGCCGAAGGGTTCGGAGGTCTCGACGCCGAGGACGACCGCCAGCTTGCCCTGCTGGATGACCTGGCGGGCCTGGGCGCTGTCGGTGACGATCCGGAACCAGCCCTTGCCCGTGCCGCCGTACATCTTGTCGATGTAGGCCTGGAGGTCGTAACTCAGCTTCGCCTGGAGGCGGATCGACGTCATCTCGTCGCAGGAGCGGTCCTTGAAGAAGTAGACCGAGCAGATCACGCCGTTGGTGACGAGGTCGTTGACGAGGACCCGCTGGCCGCCGCGCCAGGCACGCTCCACCCAGGCGTAGTAGTTCTGCTGGTGGGTGAGCGAGTCGTGGGCGGGCCAGTCCTTGAAGGTGGGCCAGCCGACCGGGTCGTGCCTGCCGTCGCCGCCGTTGGTGATGAAGTCGAAGATGGCGAGGGAGCCGTCCGGGTAGTGCTCGGGGCAGTCCTTGAGGGCGTCGGCGATCCCGGCCTCGGAGAAGGTCTTGCCGCAGATGAGCCGGCCGCCGAACGCCTCGTTGGAGAACAGGTGGTTGTGCACGTCGGCGAAGCCGCGCACCTCGCCCTGTGCGTTGGTGCCGGTGAACGGCTCGCCGGTGACGTTGATCTGCGAGTCCGGCGTGGGCCGGGCCGTCGGCTGCCACCAGTCGGTCCCGGCCGCCGAGCTCGGCGCGGGGCCGAGCAGCAGCGCCAGGACCAGCAGGAGCAGCGACGCGACCGTGACGTCCTTGCGTCGGCGGTACGGGAGTCGAGCCATGGACCCACCCTCCTGGAACGGCATGACGTCATTGTCATGACCAGTCCAATACGTGGGTCGAGGATGACGACTGGGTCACTCCGAGTCAAGGGTCCGGGACAAGTGACCTGATGGCGGGTCACAGTGACCGGGTCCGACCCGTACGGCTCACCGCTGGTGCTGCGAGAGGCGGCGCGCCAGCAGGGGGATGATCACTGCCGCGGCCACCACATGGGACACGGCCAGGACGATCTGCGTCGAGGTGGCCGTGTGCGGGGCGACGACCGGGCCGACCAGCGACAGCGCGGTGAGCGCGACGGTGGTGAGCGTGAAGACGCGGGCGGGCCGCCGGGCCCAGCGGGCGAGCGCGACGGCGAGGACGATGCCGGCGACCGACCAGAACAGCACGCCGCCCGCGAAGCCCCCCACCGGGATCTCCGCCGCCTCCACGGCCCCCGGACTGGCCGCCTCCATCGGGACCCCGGCCGCCCGCGCACCGAGCGCGAATGCCTCGGTCACCACGGCGCCGGCGACCGTGGCGACAATGCCGACGAGCCATACGGGGCGCTGCGCGAGGGAGGAATCGAGGGTGCTCCGGGTCCGGATCTGGGTCGTGGTCACGCTCATGGCACGGTCTCCTGTTCAGCGGTGGGGCTCGGGCTGCCTTTCATGGGGTTAGACCGTGCGGAGCCCAGGAACTAAGCGGTCTGCGGCGGAAGTTCATGTCACGGGTCACCTTCGGGGCTCCCACCGCTGATGCCGACGGGCTAACCCGTACGGGCCGTCCCGGCCGCACGGAGGAGGCGGCGGAAGGTGGGGCACTCCAGATGGCTCGGTGCGGGGCAGGCCGCTGCGTGCCGGAGGGAGTCGCGCAGGACGGTGAGTTCCCGGATCCGCGCTTCCAGTTCGTCCGCCTTGGCCGCGAGCATCCGCCGGTCGATGTCCGGCGTCCCGTCGGGGGCGAACATCCGGGCGATCTCGTCGAGGGAGAACCCGGCGGTGCGGCCCAGCACGATCAGCGCCAGGCGTTCCAGCACGCCGGGGTCGTACTGCCGGCGCAGGCCGCGCCTGCCGGTGGAGGCGATCAGCCCCTTCTCCTCGTAGTACCGCAGGGTCGACGCGGGCAGTCCGGCGCGGCGTGCCACCTCGGCGATGTCCAGTTCCGTCATCCTCTTGACCTCAAGTCGGCTTGAAGTAGCAAGCTGTCATCTCCGCCCGGTGACGGCAAGCAGGGGAGACGATGATGAACGTGACACACAGCACCGATGACGATCAGGCGGCCCGCTGGAACCGAGCGGGTCATGTCTGGGTCCAGGAACAGGCGTTGCTGGACGAGATGCTCCGGCCGTTGGGGGAACTGCTCGTGGAGGCGGTGCCCGACGGGCACGGAGGGCGGGTCCTCGACGTCGGCTGTGGCACCGGCGGCACGACGGTGGCGGTGGCCAGGCGGCTCGGTCCGGAGGGTCGTTGCGTCGGCGTCGACATCTCCGAACCGATGGTCACCGCCGCACGGGAACGCGCCGCACGGGAAGGCGCCCCGGCGTCGTTCATCCTGGCCGACGCGGCGGAGTACGACTTCGTACCCGCGACCTTCGACACCGTCGTCTCGCGCTTCGGCGTGATGTTCTTCGACGACCCGGTGCGCGCGTTCACCAACCTTCGGCGCGCGGCCGAGGACGGTGCCGCACTGCGGTTCGTCGCCTGGCGCGGCGCCGAGGAGAACCCGTTCATGACGACGGCCGAACGCGCCGCGGCGCCCGTGCTCCCCGACCTCCCCGCCCGCCGCCCGGACGGGCCGGGGCAGTTCGCCTTCGCCGATCCGGACAAGGTCCGGCATCTGCTCACGGAAAGCGGATGGGCCGGGATCGACATCCGGCCGATCGACGTCACCTGCGCCCTGCCCACCGCGGATCTGGTCCGCTACTTCACCCGGCTCGGTCCGCTCGGCCAGATCCTGCCGGACGTGGACGAGCGGACCCGGGCCCGGCTCGTCGAGACGGTCCGCCCCGCCTTCGACGGGTACGTGCGGGGCGCGGAGGTCCGTTTCACCGCGGCCTGTTGGGCGGTCGGCGCCCGGGCATCGTAGGCGCGGCCGTAACGGGCACCCTCAGCAACGGGCTCCCTCAGCGTCGGGCGAACTGCACCCGGGTCGGCTGTGCGACGTCCGGCCGGATCGCGATCCCCTGGACGGTGAGCCGCTCCCCGTGGATGTCGGTGACCCTGATCGCGCCGCCGCACCCGCCCCCGTCCTCGGCGAGGAAGTAGTTGTACTCGGCGCGCGGCAGCTGACGCCAGCCGGTGCCGGTGCCGACTTCCAGCCGTGCCACCGGATTGCGGTGGCCGATCACCTGGATGCCGCACCAGTGACGGCTGGACCCGGTCTTGTACCGGACCGACCCTCCGCTCCCTCGTCCGCGAGCCGCTGCCGGACCAGGTGCGCGGCTCGGGCGAGCGCGGGCTCGGTCGCCTTCCACAGGTCGGTGAAGTAGACGCGGCGGCACAGGGCGAGGAAGGCCAGGATGTCGCCGCGCAGCCGCTCCGGGTTGCGCAGCAGATCCTCGGCGAGGGCCGGGTGCGGTGCGGGCAGACCGGAGGCCGCCCGGCGCAGCACGCCCGCCTGGGCCGGGTCGTGCAGCAGCCGGGCGAAGTCGAAGCCCCGGTAGCCGCTGACGCAGGTCTGGGCGGTGAGTTCGGCGAACCGGTCCGTCGGCAGGGTCGCGAGCGGGGCGTCCAGGCCCGGGTAGAACCCGCGCCAGCGCAGCGCCGTCCACAGCGGGGCGAACCGTCGCAGGCCGGCCCGGAAGGCGGGAGGCGCGGCGCGGGTGATCTCCTCGGCCCAGGAGGTGTGTTGGGCGTGGTGGGCATGCTCGGTCAGGACGTGCAGGCTGGCGGCGAGTTCCGCGAGCGGCGACACGGCGACGGTGAAGCGGCCGGGGCCGGCCCCTTCCAGGACGATCACGACCGGCATGGCGGGAAGTGTAGGCGGGGGGTTTCGCTCACGTCAGGGCCCCGGCGAACTCCGCTCCCGCTGCAGCCAACAGGGCGCCGTCCAGCAGGAGTTCCGTCACCAGGCGCGCGAGGCCTGTCGCCGCGAGCTCGGTGCGGTCGTGGGCGAACGGGCTGGCAGCTGCCTCCCGCATCGCCTCCGAGTGCGCGGGCGTGCCCGGTTCGGCGATCTGGATGTACGGGTGGATGACCGGCAGGAGGTGGGAGAGGTTGCCGATGTCGGAGGAGCCCGCCGGAGTGTCGGCCGCGCCGGGCGCGATGTCCAGGCCCAGTTCGCGCACCGCCCACCCGAACCGCTCGGCGAGCACCGCGCTGTCGCGGCGCTCCGCGTACAGCGGCCCGGTCTCGGACACCGCCCCGGCCGTCCCGGTGGCCAGCGCCGCGCCCTCGGCAGTGGCGCGGACCCGCTCGACCAGCGCTTCGGTGGCGGCGGTCGTACGGTCCCGTACGTACAACTCGACGGCCGCGTGGGCCGGTACGACGTTGGGGGCCTGACCGCCGTCCGTGACGACGCCGTGCAGCCGCGCGGTGGGCTCTACGAACTGCCGCAGGGAATCGACGGCGTTGAGGAAGAGCTGCGCGGCGGCCAGCGCGCTGCGCCCTTCCCAGGGCGACCTGGCGGCGTGGGCGCCGACTCCGGTGAAGTCGATCCGCAGATGGGCGGCGGCCAGCGCGTGCTGGGTCGTCACGGACCGGTCGGCCGGGTGGAACATCAGCGCCGCGTCCACGCCCTCGAACACCCCGGCCTCGGCGAGCCGTACCTTCCCGGCGCCGCCCATCTCCTCACCCGGGGTGCCGATGACGGCGACGGTGCCCGGGTGCGCGGGCAGGGCCCGTACGGCGGCCACAGCAGCGGCCGCGGCACCGGCCGCGATGAGGTTGTGCCCGCAGCCGTGTCCGACACCGGGCAGGGCGTCGTACTCCGCGAGGACGGCGACGCGGGGCCCCGGCCGCCCGCCCTCGTGCACCGCGACGAACGCGGTGTCCAAGCCTCCCGCGCCGGACGTCACCGTGAACCCGGCTTCCGAGAGCCAGCGCGTCAGCACCTGGTGGGCGTGGAACTCGGTGAACTTCAGCTCGGGACGGGCGTGGATGGCGAGGCTCACGGCCTCCATCCGGGGCCGCAGGACGGCAAGTTCGGCGGCGAGAGCGGTCAGCGGGGGTGGCTGGGTGGCGGGCATGGTGGCCTCCGTCGTACGGGTGGCGGGTGGCGGTCGATCCGCCGTGTCGTAGGCAGCGTGCGCCCACGTCCCCGTCAGCGGTCCGCGATTACCGCGGCTCAGGTAATCCGGGCCGGGCGGTCGCCGACTGAAGAGCTCGGCGAATGTCGATGCGGTCGGCGGTACGGGTGTCGGTGGACCAGATAACTCCTCGGCTGACACTCAAGGTTCGCGGGACCCACGCCAGACGCCGAATGCTGGTGGAACCAACAGGTCACGGTGGTTGGCATGGACGAGATCCCCGAGCGGCTGACGACGATGCCGAGCTGGCTCATCAGCCAACTCGCCCTATGCACGCGTCGATTGGTGTTCGACGGGGTCACCGCGGCGGGGGCGCGCGGGTACCACTACCGCATCCTGGCCGCCCTGCAGGAGTTCGGGGCGGCGAGCCAGGCCGAGCTCGGCCGGCGGTGCCGTATGGACCGCAGCGATGTGGTGGCGGCCGTCAACGAACTGGTGGAGCAGGGCTACGTCGACAAGGCACCGTCCCCGGACCACGGGCGGCGCAACCAGGTGAGCCTCACCAGCGACGGCGCCCGGCAGCTGCGGCACCTGGACCGCGTACCGGACCGGGTGCAGGACGACCTGCTGCGCCCCCTGTCGCCCGCGGACCGGGAGACCCTGACCCACCTCTGGACCCGGGTACTCGCCCCGTACGAGGCGGAGTGATCCAGGGACGCGACCCGATCCCCCTCCTCCTGAAAGCCTTGCCCTCTCCCCGTCTCCTCCCTACCCTGACTTTGTGCCGCAAATAAACAAACCCTGTTCGCACAACGTCGTGCCGGGAACCTCCACCGATCTCACCCGCCTCCGCATCGCCCTCACCGTCTTCTTCGCCATGGACGGCTTCGTCTTCGCCGGCTGGGTCGTGCGCATCCCCGCGATCAAGGAGCAGGTGAACGCCTCGGCCGGAACCCTGGGGCTCGCCCTCCTCGGCGTGTCCGCGGGAGCCGTGATCACCATGACGCTCACCGGGCGCCTCTGCCGCCGCTACGGCAGCCATCCGGTCACCGTCGTCTGCGCCGTCCTGCTTTCCCTCAGCGTCACGCTGCCGCCGCTGACCCACTCCGTCCCCGCCCTCACCGCCGTGCTGCTGCTGTTCGGCGCCGCGTACGGCGGGATCAACGTCGCCTTCAACAGCGCCGCCGTCGACCTCGTCACCGCACTCCAGCGGCCGATCATGCCCAGCTTCCACGCGGCCTTCAGCCTGGGCGGGATGGTGGGCGCGGGCCTCGGCGGGCTGGTCGCCGGCAGCCTCTCCCCCACCCGGCACCTCCTCGGCCTCACCCTCGTCGGTCTCGCGGTGACCTTCTTCGCGGGGCGCGTCCTCCTGCGGATCGAACCGCCGCGGGCGGCGCAGCCGCGGGAAGCGGGCCCGCGGCGCCTGGACCGCCGTACCCGTCGGCTCGTCGCCGTCTTCGGACTGATCGCGCTGTGCACGGCGTACGGCGAGGGCGCCATGGCCGACTGGGGCGCGCTCCATCTCGAACAGGACCTGGGCGCCTCGCCGGGGCTCGCGGCGGTGGGGTACTCCTGCTTCGCGCTCGCCATGACGCTCGGGCGGCTGACGGGGTCCACGCTGCTCCAGCGGCTCGGCCGCACCCGTACCGTCGTCGTCGGTGGCGCCACCGCGGCCGCGGGCATGCTCCTCGGTTCGCTCTCCCCGTCGGTGTGGGCCACGCTCATCGGGTTCTCGGTCACCGGGCTCGGACTCGCCAACCTCTTCCCGGTCGCCATCGAGCGCGCCGGTGCCCTGGCCGGGCCGAGCGGTGTGGCGACCGCGTCCACCCTGGGCTACGGCGGCATGCTCCTCGGGCCGCCCACGATCGGTTTCATGGCCGAGTGGTTCTCCCTGCCCATAGCCCTGACCAGCGTCGCCGCCCTCGCCGCCGTCGCCGCGGCCATCGGCTTCGCGACCCGGCGCGCGGCCACCGGCTGACAGCCGCACAGACCCGGCGCCCTCCCCACACCCCCGCCCGCTCTCAGGCGCGCGCCAGCTCCGCCGCGCCGAAGGACACGTCGAACCGGTCGCACCAGATGCTGACGCTGCTGTACTGCGTCAGCTCGACGTCGGCCGGTACGGCGTAGTTCTGGCTCCCCTTGTTGCCCTTGAGCTTGCCCAGGCTGACGTACCGCCCGTCGTCGAAGACGCGCCAGCCGGCGGTGCCCTCCTTGACGGGGGCGTCGGTCAGCCAGACGCGCAGGTCGGGACCGTTGCTGGTGTCGAGGTTCTCCAGCCGGACGACGTGGGATCCGTCGGCCAGCCGTACCAGCCGCACGCTGCCGGAGGTGTCGTGTTCGTGGCTGATCAGCTCACCGCGGGCGAGAGTCCGCGGCGCCGGCGGCGCGGAGGTCTCCCCGGCGGTGGACGGCGCGGACGGCTCCCCGGCGGCCGGCGCGGACGTCCCCGCCTCGGCCGGCAGGGCCTCGTCCACCGTCTCGTCCTGCCACAGCTTCCACGGCTGGAACCAGTACAGCCCGAACCCCGCCCCCACGACGGCCACCACCAGCACCCCGGCGATCAGCGACTTCCGTACGCGCCCCATGCTCTTCCCCCGATACGTGAGAGTTCCTGTCGGCTCCCATTCCACCCGATCATCGAGGCGCGCGGCATCCCTGACCGGATGACGAAATCCTTACGGCCACTCCCCTTGGACCGCGCTTCATCAGGCAAACTCGGCCGCATGCAGACTGCTGAGTTCATACGCGTCCTGGACCGGGAGGGCCGGTTGCTGGCCGAGGCGGCCGAGCGGGCCGGGACGGACGCCAAGGTGCCGACCTGCCCGGAGTGGCAGGTGCGCGACCTGCTGCGGCACACGGGGATGGTGCACCGCTGGGCGGCGGCCTTCGTCGCCGAGGGCCACCAAGCCTTCCAGCCCTTCGGGGACCCGCCCGACCTGGACGGCACCGAGCTCACCACCTGGTTCCGCGAGGGCCACCGCCACCTTGTCGGCACCCTGACCGGCGCCCAAGTCGACGTGCGGTGCTGGCACTTCCTGCCCGCGCCGTCGCCGCTCGCCTTCTGGGCCCGCCGCCAGGCCCACGAGACGACGATCCACCGCCTCGACGCGGAGGCGGCACGCGGCGGTACGCCGACCGCGATCGACCCCGCCTTCGCGGCCGACGGCATCGACGAACTCCTCCTCGGCTTCCACGCCCGCACCAAGAGCCGGGTCCGCAGCGCCGAGCCGCGCGTGCTGCGGGTGCGGGCGGCCGACACGGACGACGCGGTGTGGACCGTACGCCTGTCCCAGGAACCGCCCGCGGCGGAGCGCGGGGAGACCGCGGAGGCCGACTGCGAACTGGCCGGACCCCTCGCGCAGTTGTACCCGGCACTGTGGAACCGGCTGCCCTTCCCGGCCGTGCACGGCGACGCCTCGCTGGCCGCGCTGTGGCGGGAGACGTCCGGCGTCATCTGAAGCTGAGCCAGGTCAGCTCGACAGCATTCTGGTCAGCACCGCGCGCTGCACCGGCAGCACATCGCCGTGCAGCGCGCGCCCCTTCGCCGTGAGCGCGACCTTCACCCCGCGCCGGTCCTCGGGGCACATGTGACGATCGACGAGGCCGTCCTTCTCCAGCCGTGCGATCAGCCGCGACAACGCGCTCTGACTCAGGTGCACATGCTCGGCGATCTCCTGCACACGCTGCGCGCACTTGCCGCCCGCCAGCACGTCCAGTACCTCGAAGTCGCTGCCGCACAACCCGTGTTGGTGCAGCGCCCGGTCGAGTTCGCACTGTGTGCGGGCATGCAGCGTGAGGATGTCCCGCCACTGGTCCACGAGCGCCTGCTCGGCCCTTTTAGCCGCCATGGGCGCACCGTAGCAGAGAGCCGAGTTTGTTGCATCGGAATTAAATGTATTTGCATCCAATGCACACGCATGTAGTGTCTCCGGCATGACCTCTCCGCTCACCACCCCCACGTCCGACGGACGTTGGACGCCCCGGCTGTGGGGCACCCTGCTGGTGCTCTGCGCCGCGATGTTCCTCGACGCCCTGGACGTCTCGATGGTCGGCGTCGCCCTGCCGTCCATCGGCGCCGACCTGGGTCTGTCGACCTCGACGCTGCAATGGATCGTCAGCGGCTACATCCTCGGCTACGGCGGCCTGCTGCTCCTCGGCGGACGCGCCGCCGACCTGCTGGGCCGGCGCCAGGTCTTCCTGGTGGCCCTCGGAGTCTTCGCGGTCGCCTCCCTGCTCGGCGGGCTCGTCGACTCCGGTCCGCTGCTCATCGCCAGCCGCTTCATCAAGGGCCTGAGCGCGGCCTTCACGGCGCCGGCCGGCCTGTCGATCATCACCACGACCTTCCCCGAGGGCCCGCTGCGCAACAAGGCCCTCGCCATCTACACCACCTGCGCGGCCACCGGCTTCTCCATGGGCCTGGTCCTGTCCGGACTGCTCACCGAGGCCAGTTGGCGGCTCACCATGCTGCTGCCCGCGCCGATCGCCCTGATCGCCCTGGTGGCGGGCCTGAGGCTGCTGCCGCGCAGCGCCCGCGAGAAGAACCACAACGGCTACGACATCCCCGGTGCCGTCCTCGGCACCGCCTCGATGCTGCTGCTGGTGTTCACCGTCGTGCAGGCGCCCGAAGTCGGCTGGACCTCCGCCCGGACACTGCTGTCCTTCCTCGCCGTGGTCATCCTGCTGACCTCGTTCGTGCTGGTCGAACGACGCTCACCCGGACCGCTGGTCCGGCTCGGCGTACTGCGCTCGGGCAACCAGATCCGTGCCCAGCTCGGTGCCCTCGCCTTCTTCGGCTCGTACGTCGGCTTCCAGTTCCTCACCACGCTCTACATGCAGTCGGTGCTCGGCTGGTCCGCGCTGCACACGGCGCTCGCCTTCCTGCCCGCGGGCGCGCTGGTGGCGCTCTCCTCGACGAAGGTCGGCTCGATCGTCGACCGGTTCGGCACCCAGCGCCTGATCGCGGTGGGCTTCGGGTTCATGGTCGTCGGCTACGCGCTGTTCCTCCGGATCGACCTCGACCCCGTGTATTCGGCGACCATCCTGCCGTCGATGCTGCTGATCGGCGCGGCCTGCGCGCTGGTCTTCCCCTCGCTCAACATCCAGGCCACCAACGGCGTCGACGACCACGAGCAGGGCATGGTCTCCGGGCTGCTGAACACCTCGGTGCAGGTGGGCGGCGCGATCTTCCTCGCCGTGGTGACCGCGGTGGTGACCGCGGGAGCGCCCGAACAGGCCACCGCGCAGGCGGTCCTGGACAGCTACCGGCCCGGCTTCGTGGTGGTGGCGTGCGTCGCCTTCGCGGGCCTGCTGATCACCCTCCCCGGACTGCGCGGGACACGCGCGGCCCAGCGGCCCCAGCAGTCCGTCGTGGTCGCCAAGTCCACTGTGCGGGAGGCGGAGACGGACCGGGTTCCGGTCCGCGACTAGGGGGACCGCCTCCGTTCCGTGTGCCCGGCCCGGGTCGCTTGCCCGGCCGGGCACACGCCTGCTTGACTCCGGGCATGAGCGTTCACGGGGGCCTGCGGACCAAGGCGGAACAGGACGCGTTCGCCGTCGAAGTGGGGTACGCGCTGTTCAGCGCGGTGTTCGCGGCGGGGGTGGTCTTCGGGGCCGTCGTCGGTCCGGCGCTGCTGTTCGATCTGCCGCCGGCGGTGGAGTCGCTGCTGTGGCAGGGCGGAAAGTGGCTCGCCGTGGTGCTGTTCGCCGCCCGCGTGATCAGCGTGCTGGTGCGCTACCGGCGGGGGGCTCAGCCGAGCCAGCCCGGCCGCACCAACCCCGACTCGTAGGCGAGGACAACCAGTTGCGCCCGGTCCCGGGCGCCCAGCTTCACCATGGTGCGGCTGACGTGGGTCTTGGCGGTGAGCGGGCTGACCACGAGACGGCGGGCGATCTCCTCGTTCGACAGCCCGATGCCGACCAGGGCCATCACCTCCCGCTCCCGCTCGGTGAGCACGGCGAGGGCGTCGGCCGCCGCGGGCTCCTTGGAACGGGCCGCGAACTCGGCGATCAGCCGACGGGTCACCCCCGGTGACAGCAGCGCGTCCCCGCAGACCACCGCCCGTACGGCGCGCAGGAGTTCGTCCGGCTCGGTGTCCTTGACCAGGAACCCCGAGGCGCCGGACCGGATGGCCTCGAAGACGTACTCGTCGAGCTCGAAGGTGGTGAGCATGACCACCTTCACGTTCTTGAACCGGTCATCCCCGGTGATCCGCCGGGTGGCGGTCAGCCCGTCCAGCACGGGCATCCGGATGTCCATCAGCACGACGTCGGGGGCGAGTTCCCGCACCGCGCGCACCGCCGCCTCACCGTCCGCGGCCTCACCGGCCACCTCGATGTCGGGCTGCGCGTCGAGCAGCGCCCGGAAACCGGCCCGCACGAGCGACTGGTCGTCGGCGAGCAGTACGCGGATCACTGGTGGTCTCCTTTCGAGGGGCGGGGCAGTGCGGGGCTCACCGGTCGCCCTCCTTCAGGGTGCCGGGCGGTACGCCGATCACCGGTCACCCTCCTGCGCGGTGCCGGGCAGTACGCCGATCACCGGCCGCCCTCCTTCGCGGTCCGGGGCAGTACCGCGAGCACCCGGAAGCCGCCGTCGGCGCGCGGGCCCGCCTCGATCGTGCCACCCAGTGCCGCGGCCCGCTCCCGCATTCCGGCCAGACCGTTGCCGCTGCCGCCCGCGTCGGCGCCGGTCGCCGGGCCGTCGTCGTCCACGCGGATCCGGAGCCTGCCGCCACCGTGATCGAGGTGCACGCGCGCGTGCCGCGATCCCGAGTGCCGTACGACATTGGTGAGGGCCTCCTGGACGATCCTGAAGGCGGCGAGGTCGGTGCCGGGCGCCAGCGGGGGCGCGGCGCCGTGCACCTCGACGGTCAGGCCGGCGCCGGCGGCCTGCTCCACGAGTTCGGGCAACCGGTCGAGTCCGGGCGCGGGCGCCCGCGGCGCGGTGCCTGGCGTGCGCAGCGTGTCGAGCACCTGACGCACCTCGCCGAGCGCCTCCTTGCTCTGGGCCTTGATGGTGGTCAGCGCCGTCCGGGCCTGCTCGGGATCGGAGTCGAGGAGCGCGAGCCCGACGCCCGCCTGCACGTTGATGACGGAGATGCTGTGCGCCAGGACGTCATGCAGCTCTTGGGCGATCCGCAACCGCTCCTCGTCGGCCCGCCGCCGAGCCGCCTGCGCCCGCTCGGCCCGCTCCCGCGCCCACTGCTCCCGCCGGGTCCGCACCAGCTCCGACAGCGCCGCGACGGCCACGACCCAGGCGGCGATCACGCCCTCCTGCCCCCAGGAGGCGGCGGAGTCCCCGGCGGGCGGGAGCCACTGGTAGAGCCAGTGGCTGACCAGCCCATGCCCCGCCCACAAGGTGCCCATGGCCGCCCAGGCGGCCCACCGGTGCCCGGCGACGACGGCACTGAAGCAGCCGATCGCCACGGTGAGGAAGACGGGCCCGTACGGATACCCGGCGCCGAGATAGACCAGCGCGGCTGCGGCCGTACCGAACGCGACGGCGACCGGGTGCCGCTGCCGCCACAGCAGCACAACCCCGGCCAGGAGCAGCAGGACCCGGGCGAGGACATCGAGGCCGACCCGCTCCCCCGTCTGCTCCTCGGCGGCGAAGGTGGACCCGACGAGCACGAAGGCGGTCACCAGCACCGTGGACCGCCAGGGCCACCGCCCCCGCTCCTCCTGCCGCCACCATGACGGACCGCTCCGCCACCAGTGCGGCACCCGCTGCTCCTCCATGCCCGCCACGCTAGACGCCACCACCGCCGGGCCGCGTCAGCCGAGTGAGGTGATCACACGTACTCCCGACGAAGTACGAAGCCCTCTCCGAGCCGCCGTCGTGCCCTCGGCGGGCCGCAGCCAGGCAGGCCGCCGGTCACGCGGCCGGTCCGGTCTGCGGATACACCAGCCCCACCCCATGGGCGAGCTGGGACACCGCATGCCGGAAGAACCGCTCCCGGTCCTCGACCACCCGGTGGAACTGACCGAACACCTCGAAGCCCACCAGACCGTAGAGCTGCCCCCAGGCCGCGACGAACGCAGCCACCGTCTCCGGGGGGAGGCCGGGGGCGAACTCGGCGGCCATCCGCTCGGCCTCCGGGCGGAGTTCGGCGGGGAGGCGCGGCTTGGCGAGGCCGAGGCCCTGGTGGGCGTCGCGGAGGATGCCGAAGAAGACCTCGCCGGTCCGGGCCGCGGCCGGGATCGTGGTCTCGGGGGCGCTGTAGCCGGGCACCGGCGATCCGTAGATCAGCGCGTACTCGTGCGGATGCGCCAGCGCCCATCCCCGTACGGCCTCGCACACCGCGACCCAGCGGTGCCCGGGACCGGCGTCGGCGAAGGCGTCGCGCGCGGCCTCGGCGCTTTCGCCGAGGGAGTCGTAGGCGTCGATGATCAGCGCGGTCAGCAGCTCGTCGCGGCTCGGGAAGTAGCGGTAGAGCGCGGAGGAGACCATGCCGAGTTCGCGGGCCACGGCGCGCAGCGAGAGCTTGGCGGCGCCTTCGGCGGCGAGCTGTCTGCGGGCCTCGTCCTTGATGGCGGCGGTGACCTCGATCCGGGCGCGGGCCCGGGCTCCCTGGGGGGTGCGGCCGTGTGCGGTGCTCATGCGGGGCAGTCTCCCACGGCAAGCGAGAGCAGTGCACACAATAGTGAGCAGCGCACACAAAGGAGAGCGGTGAGCTGAAGGAAGAGCGGCGAACCGAAATGAGAGCACTGCTCTTGCTTTGGAGCAGCGATCTCGGCCACACTGTGGGAGCGGCAAGCGAGAGCACCGCTCACCAAACTCAGGGGGTCCTCATGTCCACGCACGTCAAGAAGCCCGGCTGGTTCACGGTCAACGTCCTCAACCGCACCGTCGCCTGGCTGACCCGCCGCGGCCTGAGCGTGTGGGGCTCCCGCGTCCTCGCCGTCCGCGGCCGCAAGAGCGGCCAGTGGCGGACCACCCCCGTGAACCTGCTGACCGTCGACGGCCGGCACTATCTCGTCGCCCCGCGCGGGCACGTCCAGTGGACCCACAACATGCGCGCGGCCGGTGGCGGGGAACTGCACCTGGGCAAGAAGGGGGAGGCGTTCACCTCGACCGAGCTTTCCGACGACGACAAGGTGCCCGTGCTCCGCGCCTACCTCAAGCGCTGGAACGCCGAGGTCGGCGTCTTCTTCAACGGAGTCGGCCCCAAGTCCCCCGACACCGACCTGCGCCGCATCGCCCCGGACCACCCGGTGTTCGAGGTCACCCTCAAGAGCTAGCATGCGCGGCCGCCGTAAGGCGGAGACGGCGTCGGCCGTCCCTCGGTCCGGCCGACCGGGAAGCATCGCACCTCATGACCGGACCGCCCCGGACGGCAAGCCCAACCCCCGGCCCGCCCTGCCTCCCTGCCCCCTGGCCTCCGGCCCGACCTGCCCCCGGCGCCACCCGGCCTGAGCCGACCGCTACCCCTCAGCCCGCTCCTCCGCACGCCCGCCCCCGGCCTCGGCGTCCGTCTCCCGCCGTTCCGCCTCCGCTTCCGCCTGCCGTCGGTCCAGCGCGTTCAGGGCACGCTGGGCCATCGGATGACTGCGGACCAGCTCGCCGAGGGACGACGAGCCGCGGGTGATGTCCGTGAACGCCCGCCAGGCGGGCCGGAAGCCGGTCAGCGCGGCATGGAAGAGGCCGGGGCGCCTCTCGAACAGCGCCAGCATCCGCTTGCCGACGCTCATCTCGACGCCTAGCCCGGCCTTGACCGCGAACGCGTAGTTCAGGGCCTGGCGCCGGGCATCCACCGCGTCGTTCGCCTCGGCGATCCGGACCGCCCACTCCCCCGCGAGCCGCCCCGAGCGCAGCGCGAAGGAGATGCCCTCACGGGTCCACGGCTCCAGCAGCCCCGCCGCGTCCCCGCACACCAGGACCCGCCCGCGCGACAGCGGCGAGTCGTCGGCCCGGCAGCGCGTCAGATGACCGGAGGAGATGCTCGGTTCGAACCCGGCGAGCCCGAGCCGCCCGATGAACTCCTCCAGATACCGCTTGGTGGCCGCGCCCTCGCCGCGCGCCGAGATCACCCCGACCGTCAGGGTGTCGCCCTTGGGGAAGACCCAGCCGTAACTGCCGGGAATCGGCCCCCAGTCGATGAGCACCCGCCCCTGCCAGTCCTCGGCGACCGTCTCCGGCACCGGGATCTCCGCCTCCAGGCCGAGATCGACCTGGTCGAGCTTGACCCCGACATGCGCTCCTATCCGGCTCGCGCTGCCGTCCGCGCCGACGACCGCCCGCGCCAGCAGTGTCTCGCCGCCCTGGAGGACGACGGCGACCGTGCGCCGGTCCGGCACCGCCGAGCCGTGCTGCTCGACCCGCTGCACGGTGACGCCCGTGCGCAGCTCGGCGCCCGCCTTCTGCGCGTGCTCCACCAGCTGCTGGTCGAACTCGGGCCGGTTGATCAGCCCGAACAGCATGTGGCGGGAGCGCCGGGTGCGGTTGAAGCGGCCGTTGTTCGAGAACGTCACCGCGTGCACCCGGTCCCTGAACGGCAGGTCGAAGCCGGGCGGCAGGGCGTCGCGGGAGGGGCCGATGATGCCGCCGCCGCAGGTCTTGTAGCGTGGCAACTCCGCTTTCTCCAGCAACAGCACGCGCCGCCCCGCGACCGCCGCCGCGTACGCGGCCGAGGCCCCCGCGGGGCCCGCGCCGACCACGACGACGTCCCACACCTGCCGCACGTCGTCCGCCGAAGAGTTCTCGCTGCTCACGATGGTCTACTGCTCCCGATCAAGCCGCCCGCTGCTGCTGTCTCCCGCATCCTACGGCGGCGGTTGCCGCAGGCCGCTGTGGGAGGATCGGCGGCGTAGGTGCCCACCGCACCCGGCGGGGCCTACGCTCGCCCGATCAGCCGTACTCAGACGTACGCACTCGTACAACGTCGCACCTACAAGGAGCGTGCCCATGCCGTCGAATCCGGTCGCCGAGACCGTCGCCTCGCTGATGCCGAGGGCGAAGCAGGAGCTCACCGAACTGGTGGCGTTCGCATCGGTGGCGGACTTCGGCCAGTTCCCCCGCAGCGAGAGCGAGGGCGCCGCGCGCTGGGTCGCGGACGCACTGCGCGCGGAGGGCTTCGAGGACGTGGCGCTGCTGGACACCCCGGACGGCACGCAGTCGGTGTACGGCTACCTGCCCGGCCCGGCGGGCGCGAAGACGGTCCTGCTCTACGCCCACTACGACGTGCAGCCGCCGCTGGACGAAACCGCCTGGCTGAGCCCGCCGTTCGAGCTGACCGAGCGGGACGGGCGCTGGTACGGGCGGGGCGCCGCCGACTGCAAGGGCGGCCTGATCATGCACCTGCTGGCGCTGCGCGCGCTCAAGGCCAACGGCGGGGTCCCGGTGCACGTCAAGGTGATCGCCGAGGGGTCCGAGGAGATGGGCACCGGCGGTCTCGAGCGGTACGCCGAGGCGCATCCCGAGCTCCTCGCGGCCGACACCATCGTCGTCGGCGACGCGGGCAACTTCCGGGTCGGGCTGCCGACGGTCACCACGACGCTGCGCGGGATGACCATGCTGCGGGTGCAGATCGACACGCTGGTCGGCAACCTCCACTCCGGCCAGTTCGGCGGGGCCGCCCCGGACGCGCTGGGCGCCCTGATCCGCGTACTGGACTCGCTGCGCGCCGAGGACGGTTCGACGACGGTCGACGGGCTGACGTCGGATGCCGTGTGGGACGGACTGCAGTACGACGAGGAGCAGTTCCGCAAGGACGCCAAGGTGCTGGACGGGGTGGAGCTGATCGGTTCCGGCACGGTCGCGGACCGTATCTGGGCGCGGCCGGCCGTCACGGTCCTCGGCATCGACTGCCCGCCCGTGGTCGGCGCGACCCCGTCCGTGCAGTCGAGCGCCCGTGCGCTGATCAGCCTGCGGGTGCCGCCGGGCGTGGACGCGGCCGAGGCCACCAAGCTGCTGCAGGCCCACCTGGAGGCGCACACGCCGTGGGGGGCGCGCCTGCACAGCGAGCAGGTCGGACAGGGCCAGGCGTTCAGCGCGGACACCACGAGCCCGGCGTACGAGGCCATGGCGCGGGCGATGACCGAGGCCTACCCGGGCCAGGAGATGCAGTACGCCGGTCAGGGCGGCTCGATCCCGCTGTGCAACACCCTCGCCGCCCTCTACCCGGACGCCGAGATCCTGCTGATCGGTCTGAGCGAGCCGGAGGCCCAGATCCACGCCGTGAACGAGAGCGTCTCGCCCGAGGAGCTGGAGCGGCTCTCGGTGGCGGAGGCGCTGTTCCTGCGCAACTACGCGGCGAGCTGAGCGGATCCGGTCAGGGGGCGGGGATGCCTGCCTCCAGATAGAGCGCGGCCCCGCGTTCCCGTGCGCGCAGGGCCCAGCGCAGGCGCTCGTAGCGGACGGGGGGCAGCAGCTCGGCGGCCTCCTCCTCGGTCACGAAGCGCCAGTCGCGCAGTTCGGGTCCGGGCAGCAGCAGCCGTCCGGCCCGCGCGGAGTCGAGCCGCCCGCCGTCGAAGAGCAGGCGCAGTCCGCCGTAGCCGGGCGGCGCGGGCGGTTCCCAGTCGACGACGAGCAGGCGGGGTACGTCGTCCAGGCGGATCCCCGTCTCCTCGGCGACCTCGCGCATGCCCGCGCGCGCGGGCGCCTCGCCGGGCTCGACGACCCCGCCGGGGAATTCCCAGCCGGCCTTGTAGGTGGGGTCGACGAGCAGGACGCGGTCCTGTTCGTCGAAGAGCAGCACTCCGGCGGCCAGGGTCTCGGCGGTCGGCTCGGGTGTCTGCACGATGTCGCTCACCGGGGCCCGACCGGAGGCGACGGCCTCGGCGATCCGGGCGGCCGTCCGGTACGGGGTGAGCCGGCCGTTGTCCACGAGGTGGGCGTCGGCGGTGAGCCAGGAGGCGAGGGCGGAGCGGTAGGGCTCGATGTGGTCGTACGACCACCGCCGGGCGCGGAGTTCGCCGTCGGGGCCTTCGGGGACCTCCCGGTGCGCTATTCGCTCCCGCAGGATCGTTTCCGCCGGGGCCAGCAGGATGTGCCGTACCGCGATCCTGCGCGCGGCCAGGCCGCCGAAGATCTCGTCGCGGTACTCCTGGCGCAACAGGGTCATGGGGACCACGAGGGTCCCGCCGAGTTCGGCGAGCAGCGCGGCCGCCGTGTCGATCACGAGTCGTCGCCAGATCGGCAGATCCTGGAAGTCGCCGACCTCGGCGAGGTGTTTGGGCGGGAGCAGGTGCGGCAGTGCTCCGCCGATGACCTCGGGGTCGAAGAGCGTGCTGTTCGGGATCAGTTCGATCAGTTCCCGTGCGGTGGTGGTCTTCCCCGCACCGAAAGGCCCGTTGATCCAGACGACGATCACAGACTCCCCCTCTTCTGTTGGCCCCCTGTGGCTTGCCCGCTCCACCCTGCCACGGAAACCGGTTCCCGTTGAGGGCGCAAACGCGGCGGCGCCGGTGCCCCCAGGTGCGGGACACCGGCGCCGTGCTCCCTGCCGTCGGCCTCGTCAGCCCTTCCGGCCGAGCGGGTTGTCCTCGATATCCAGACTGTCGCTGGCCACGGTGTCCTCGACGGCGCTGAGGGTCTCCCCCACGTCGAGGTCGGTCAGGTCGCTCCCGAGGGAGTGCGAGGGCGTGACCGCCGCGACGACGAATCCGGTGGCCAGGGAGGCGATGGCGAGCATGCTGCGCTTCTTCATGACCGTTTCAACTGCGCGGTCCGGGCGGGGGTCACGGCGTCCGGCGCAGAAAGCGGCGGCACACCCCCGCCGGAACGTTCCTGCCGAGGACTGTCAGACCCCGGCCGCGTCCTTTCGCCAGGTGAGGGCCGCGGCTGCCGCGCCCACCAGGCCCGCGTCCGTCCCCATCTGCGCCGACGTCACCGTCAGGCGCCGGACGAAGGAGAGGGTGGCGTAGTCGCCGAGCGCCTTGCGCAGGGGGGCGAGCAGCACCTCGCCCGCCTTGCCGACGCCCCCGCCGATGACGGCGATGTCGATCTCGACCAGGGTCGCGGTGGCCGCGATCCCGGCGGCCAGGGCCTGCGCGGCCCGCTCGAAGGAGGCCACGGCGACCGGGTCGCCCGCGCGGGCGGCGGCGGCCACCGCGGCCGCGGAGGTGTCACCGTCGGGGCCGGGCTCCCAGCCGTGCTCCAGGGCGCGGCGGGCGATGTTGGGGCCGCTGGCGATGCGCTCCACGCAGCCACGCGCGCCGCACGGGCAGGGGTCGCCGTCGAGATCGACGCTGATGTGACCGATGTGGCCGGCGTTGCCTGTGGGCCCGGGGTGCAGCCGCCCGCCCAGCACCAGCCCGCCCCCGACGCCGGTGGACACCACCATGCACAGGGCGTTGTCGTGGCCGCGGGCGGCACCCTGCCAGTGCTCGGCCGCGGTGATGGCCACGCCGTCGCCGATGAGCTCGACCGGGAGTCCGCCCGCCGCCTCGCGGACCCGCCGGACCAGCGGATAGTCGCGCCAGCCCGGAACATTCACCGGACTCACCGTCCCGGCGGAGGCGTCCACCGGGCCCGCGCTGCCGATCCCGAGGGCCGTCGCCCGCCCCCACAGCGGGTTCGCGGTCAGTTCACCGAGCACCGCCTCGACGGCACCCATCACGGTGTCACCGTCCTCCCGCGCCGGAGTAGGGCGCTGGGCGCGCGCCAGGATCCGGCCGCGGCCGTCCACAAGACCTCCGGCGATCTTCGTTCCGCCGATGTCGAGTGCGGCCACGAGGTCGGTGCGCATCAGAGTCAGATCTCCCGGTCAACCAGTGGAAAAGGGCAGGCCGGCCCAGCTGTGGGGCGCGGGCCGGAGAATTGCGGTGGACAGTGTCCCCTGCATCTGACAACGTTGTCCAGGCTCTATGCTCGACGCCACATCCTCATACAAACCATGGATCGCCGCATCCCCATGGACAAACAGGACAGGACCCGCATCGTGCCCGAGACCATCCGCCGCGCCGACCACACACCCGGGAACCGTTACGGCAATCGGCCGACGATGAAGGACGTGGCCGCTCGGGCGGGAGTCGGACTGAAGACGGTCTCGCGGGTCGTCAACGGCGAGCCGGGTGTCACGCCGGAGACGGAGCGCCGCGTCCAGGAGGCCATCGACGCCCTGGGTTTCCGCCGCAACGACAGTGCCCGGGTGCTGCGCAAGGGCCGTACCGCCAGCATCGGCCTGGTCCTGGAGGACCTCGCGGACCCGTTCTACGGCCCGCTCAGCCGCGCGGTCGAGGAGGTGGCCCGGGCGCACGGCGCGCTGCTGATCAACGGCTCCAGCGCCGAGGACCCGGAGCGCGAGCAGGAGCTGGCGCTGGCGCTGTGCGCGCGGCGGGTGGACGGTCTGGTGGTGATCCCGGCCGGGGACGACCACCGCTATCTGGAGCCCGAGATCCGGGCGGGCGTCGCCACGGTGTTCGTGGACCGTCCGGCCGGGAAGATCGACGCCGATGTCGTGCTGTCGGACAACTACGGCGGCGCCCGGGACGGCGTCGCCCATCTGATCGGCCACGGACACCGCCGGATCGGCTTCATCGGTGACATGCCCCGCATCCACACCGCCGCCGAGCGGTTGCGCGGCTACCGGGCGGCCATGGAGGACGCGGCCATACCGGTGGAGGACTCCTGGATGTCCCTGGGCGTCACCGGTCCCGAGCGGGTGCGCAGGGCCGCCGAGGAGATGCTCTCCGGGCCCCGGCCGGTGACCGCGATCTTCGCGGGCAACAACCGGGTGACGGTCACCGTGATCCGGGTCCTGGCCGAGCAGTCCCGCCGGGTGGCGCTCGTCGGCTTCGACGACCTGGAGCTCGCCGATCTGCTCCAGCCGGGCGTCACCGTCGTCGCGCAGGACGCCGCCGCCCTCGGCCGGACCGCCGCCGAGCGCCTGTTCCGGCAGCTGGACGGTACGCTCGTGGCACCCGAGCGGATCGAGCTGCCGACCCGGCTGATCACCCGCGGCTCGGGAGAGCTGCCCCCGGCGGACTGAGCGAGTCATGGACGCGTGCACCCTGCAGGCACTGGGCCTTTCGATGGCGCCCCGCGACCATCCGCTGCTCTACCCCGGCACCTGGCCCGCGGACTCCGGCCTGCTGGACGGCGACCGGTTCCTGTCCCTGGACCGGCTGACCCACCCGGACCGCACCCCCGTCCTCGCGATCGGCTCCAACGCCTGCCCCGGCCAACTGCGGCACAAGATGGCCGAGTTCGGCATCCTCTCCCCGGTCCCCATGGTCAAGGTCCGCGCCACGGGCGTCGAGATCGGGGTGTCGGCACACGTGAGCCGGCTGGGCTATGTCTCGGCGTCTCCCGTCCACGCGCCGGGCCGGGTACGGGAGTTGTTCGTCCTGTGGCTCGACGCCGACCAGCTCACCGTGATCGACGCCAGCGAGGGCGTACCGCTGCCGTACGGCAACTACCGGCGCGTGTGGCTGTCGTCCTCGGAGGTACGGGTCGACCTGGCGGACGGCACGACGCTGCCGGGCGTCTTCTCCTACGTCAATCGCCGCGGCGTGCTGCACAACGGCTCGGGAGCGCCGCGCACCCACCCCGGGCAGCGGGCGCTGATCGGGGAACTGCTCCTGAAGTCGGCCCGGTTGCGGGAGCTGTTCGGCGCGACGCCGGAGGAGTTCTGCGCGCGGGCGCGCGCGGACCGGCGGCTGTGCGAGCGGGGCACGCGGCTGTTCAGACGGGAGAGGCTGGTGACCGTGCACGGTCTGGAGCGGTACATCGGTCAGCAGACGGGCAGTCCGGGCACCGGCCCGTCGTTGTCGCCGCCCCTGACGTAGACGTCGCTGACCCAGACGTCCGCGTTGCCGCTGTCGTCGTCGGTCTTCGCCCACCAGACGTTGGTCCACTGGCCGCTGGTCTCGCGCCGGCCCAGATTCTGCTGGCAGTAGAAGTAGTTGGTGCCCGCGCCGAGGATGCCGACCTCGGCGCCGTCGGCCGTGTAGGACTTCGCGGTGCGCCAGACCTCGCAGTTGTACTTGCCGCCGCCGATGGGGTGGCAGGCAGGGGCGGTGGCGCCGTCTCCGGCCGCGGTCTTGCTCGGGGTCGGAGACGGCTCGGCGCTGCGGCTCGGTGAGCTGCTCGGGGTCGGGGACTTTCCGTCGGCCTTGTCGGTGGGCGTGGGGGCGGCCGGGGTGACGGTAGGGGCGGGGTGTCCGGCCGCTTCGGGTTCGTCGCCGCCGTTCAGCAGGGCGACCGTGGTGCCGGCCGCGGCGAGGACGAGGAGGACCGCGGCGGCGGCAAGCAGGGCACGGCGCCTGCCGCCGGCGGGGCGGGCGGCCGTCGTGGTGGGCGCTTCGGCCGGGCCGTGCGGGGCGGGGAGCCGGTGGGCTTCCGTCGCCGTTCGCACCGGCCCGCGCAGGGTCGTCGTGGGCGTGTCGCCGGAGTCGGCCACCGCCTGGAGGAGGTCGCGGGCCTCCTCGGCCTCGGGACGGCCCTCGGGGCGCTTGTCCAGCAGCCGCTGGAGGACGGGGGCGAGCGGTCCGGCGCGGTGCGGCTCGGGAAGTGGCTCGGAGACGATCGCGGTGAGCGTGGAGAAGGTCGAGGTCCGGCGGAAGGGCGAGGAGCCCTCGACGGCGGCGTACAGGGTGGCGCCGAGGGCCCAGACGTCGGAGGCCGGGCCCGGCCGGGCGCCCTGGGCACGCTCGGGAGCCAGGTAGTCCAGGGAGCCGACCAGTTCGCCGCTGCGGGTGAGGTGGGTGGCGGAGCCGTCGCCCGGGTCCTCCATGGTGGCTATGCCGAAGTCGGTCAGCAGGACCCGGCCCGAGCGGTCGAGGAGGATGTTGCCCGGCTTGACGTCGCGGTGCAGGACGCCGGCGCGGTGGGCTGCGGCCAGCGCGTCCATCACCTTGGCGCCGATCCCCGCGGCCTCGCGCGCGTCGAGGGTGCCGCGCTCGCGCAGGACGTCGTCCAGGGACGGGCCGTCGACCAGCTCCATGACGATCAGCGGACGCCCGTCGACCTCGGTGACGTCGTGCACGGCCACGACGGCGGGGTGGCGCACCCGGGCCGCGGCGCGTGCCTCGCGCTGCATCCGCAGCCGCAGGCCGTCGAGTTCGGGGCCGGCGGTGTCGGTGTAGGTGCGCAGTTCCTTGACGGCGACCTCGCGCCCGAGGACCTCGTCGAGGGCCCGCCACACCACCCCCATGCCGCCCCGGCCGAGCTGGGCCAGGACGCGGTAACGCCCGGCGAGCAGCCGCCCGGCCCCCTCCGTCTTTCCGTACTCCCCCGAAGACACCGCCGCCCCGTTCCTGTGCGCCCTGCGTGTGTGGCGTACAGCCTAGGGGGCGGCGGCGACCGTTCTCCCGCGCCCCCTCTACTGCGCCCCGGAGACGGTCAGGTCACCGCGCCGGGGTGCGGCGAAGGCCTCCAGGTCGGCGCGGGTCAGGCCGGTGAGCCGGGCGACCTCACCGGTGTCCAGGGCGCCGCAGTCCAGGCCGCGCAGCAGATAGCCGCTGAGGGCCTTGGCGGTGGCGGGCTCGTCCATGACGTCGCCGCCGGTCCGGTTGGCGTAGCGGGCGAGCCGGGCGGCGGCCTGGGCGAAGCCCTCGCGATAGAAGGCGAAGACGGCCGCGTACCGGGTGGGGATGTGACCGGGGTGCATGTCCCAGCCCTGGTAGTAGGCGCGGGCCAGAGCGCGGCGGGTGAGGCCGTAGTGCAGCCGCCAGGCGTCGTGGACCTTCTCGGTCGTACCGACCGGGAGGACGTTGGTGGAGCCGTCGGAGACGCGGACCCCGGTGCCTGCCGCGGCGACCTGCATGACCGCCTTGGCGTGGTCGGCGGCGGGGTGGTCGCTGGCCTGGTAGGCGGCCGAGACGCCCAGGCAGGCGCTGTAGTCGAAGGTGCCGTAGTGCAGGCCCGTGGCGCGGCCCTCGGCGGCCCGGATCATCCGGGCGACGGCGGCGGTGCCGTCACCGGCCAGGATGGACTGGCTGGTCTCGATCTGGATCTCGAAGCCGAGCCGCCCGGGCGCCAGGCCGCGCGCCTTCTCGAAGGACTCCAGCAGGCGGACCATGGCGGTGACCTGCTCGGGGTAGGTGACCTTGGGCAGGGTCAGCACCAGCCCGTCGGGCAGGCCGCCCGCCTCCATCAGACCGGTGAGGAAGATGTCGAGGGTGCGGATGCCGCGGTCGCGGACGGCGGCCTCCATGCACTTCATGCGGATGCCCATGTAGGGGGCGGCCGTGCCGTTGTCGTAGGCCTCCGCGATCAGGCGGGCGGCGCGGGCCGCGTCCTGGTCCTCGTCCGTGCCCTGGTAGCCGTCCTCGAAGTCGACGCGCAGGTCCTCGACGGGCTCGCGCTCCAGCTTGGCCCGCACGCGCGTGTAGACGGGCTCGGCCAGCTCGTCGGCGAGGCCGAGGACGGCAGCGAAGGACGCGGCGTCGGGGGCGTGTTCGTCGAGGGCGGCGAGGGCCCGGTCGCCCCAGGTGCGGATGGTGTCGGCGGTGAAGGCGTCGCCGGGGACGTAGACCGTGTGGACGGGCTGGCGGGTGCCGGGGTCTCCGGGGTAGCGGCGCTCCAGTTCGGCGTCGACCGGGGCGAGGGAGGCGCTGATCTCCTCGCTGACGGCGCCCGCGAGGCTCGTCGCCACCTTCTCCTGCTGGCCCTGACCCATCCCACACCCTCCTGTTTTCCGCTGTACGGAATCAACAATCCGTAGAACGAAGTTATCCGGGCACCATCCGGATGGTCAACACCATGTCCACGGGGAGCCATCCCGCCATATCGTCATGTTCACGCCCACCTCATGACGCTCCCTGACACTCCATGAGTACGCCCGCACGACTCGCCCGGCCGTTCCCACCGAAGGAGCCCCCGTGCCGAAGCACAGCCGAGTCACGCGCCGTCTGGGCCTGAAGGCCGCGCTGGCCGCCGCGGTCACCACGCCCCTCTCCAGTACAGCACTGACCGCCGCCGGCGCCGCGGCGGAGGAGCACCCGCGGCGCCGGCTGGAGGTCATGTCCTTCAACCTGCGCTTCGCGAGCACCACCGAGCCGCACAGCTGGGCCGTGCGCAGACCGGTGATGCGCGAGCTGCTGCACCGCGAGGCCCCGCACATCATCGGCACGCAGGAGGGCCTCTTCCCGCAATTGCTCGACATCGACAGCGACCTCGGCCGCCATTACGACTGGATCGGCACCGGCCGCCTGCACGGCAGTGCCGACGAGTCCATGGCGGTCTTCTACGACACCCGTCGCGTCCGTCCGCTCGAGTACGACCACTTCTGGCTCTCCGACACCCCGTACGTGATCGGCTCCAACACCTGGGGCGCCGCCTTCCCCCGGATGGTCACCTGGGTGCGCTTTTCCGATCTGCGCGACGGCGACCGGGAGTTCACCGTCATGAACACCCACTTCGACCACCGCGGCCAGAGCGCGCGCGAACGCAGCGCCGCCCTGATCGCCGAGCGGATCAAGGGCCTCGACCCCGCGCTGCCGGTCGTGGTGACCGGCGACTTCAACGTGCCCGCGCACCGGAGCGTCGTGTACGACACGCTCCTGGGCGCCGGACTCGTCGACACCTGGGACACGGCCGCCGAACGCGGCCCGCGGTACGCCACCTTCCACGGCTACCGGCCGCTGGTCCCGGACGGCGACCGCATCGACTGGATCCTGACCACGCCGGGCGTCACCGCGCACCGGGCGGCCATCAACACCTTCGCGGTGGACGGACAGTTCCCGAGCGATCATCTGCCTGTGCAGGCCTCGCTGAGCCTGGGCTGAACGCGCCGAGGCCCCCACGACCGTCGGCACGGTCGCGGGGGCCTCGTACAGCGCGCGGAGGATCAGCCCTTGCGGGTCTTGACCTCTTCGGTGAGCTGCGGGACGACGTCGAAGAGGTCGCCGACCACGCCGTAGTCGACGAGGTCGAAGATCGGGGCCTCGGCGTCCTTGTTGATCGCCACGATCGTCTTCGAGGTCTGCATACCGGCCCGGTGCTGGATCGCGCCGGAGATGCCGGAGGCGATGTACAGCTGCGGCGAGACCGACTTGCCGGTCTGGCCGACCTGGTTGGTGTGCGGGTACCAGCCGGCGTCGACGGCGGCACGCGAGGCGCCGACGGCCGCGCCGAGCGAGTCGGCGAGCGCCTCGATGATCGCGAAGTTCTCCGCGCCGTTCACACCGCGGCCGCCGGAGACCACGATCGCGGCCTCGGTCAGCTCGGGGCGGCCGGTCGACTCACGCGGCGTGCGCCCGGTGACCTTGGTGCCGGTGGCCTGCTCGGAGAAGGTCACCGACAGGGCCTCGACCGCACCGGCGGCCGGGGCGGCCTCCACGGCGGCCGAGTTCGGCTTGACTGTGATGACCGGGGTGCCCTTGGCGACCCGGGACTTGGTGGTGAAGGCGGCGGCGAACACCGACTGGGTGGCCACCGGGCCCTCGCCGCCGGCCTCGATGTCGATGGCGTCGGTGATGATGCCGGAGCCGATGCGCAGCGCCAGACGGGCGGCGACCTCCTTGCCCTCGGCGGAGGAGGGGACCAGCACGGCGGCCGGGGAGACGGCCTCGTAGGCGGACTGCAGGGCGTCGACCTTCGGTACGACCAGGTAGTCGGCGTACTCGGAGGCGTCGTGGGTGAGGACCTTCACCGCGCCGTGCTCGGCGAGGACGGCGGCGGTGTCGGCGGCGCCGTTGCCCAGCGCGACGGCGACCGGCTCGCCGATGCGGCGGGCGAGCGTCAGCAGCTCCAGGGTGGGCTTGCGGACGGCGCCGTCCACGTGGTCGACGTAGACGAGAACTTCAGCCATGGGATTGCTCTCCTGCGGAATGCGAAGGCTTAAGGGGCGGTATGGGACGGTGCCTAGATGAACTTCTGGCCCGCGAGGAACTCAGCGAGCTGCTTGCCGCCCTCGCCCTCGTCCTTGACGATCGTGCCGGCGGTACGGGCCGGGCGCTCGGCCGCGGAGTCGACCGCGGTCCAGGCGTTCTCCAGACCGACCTCGTCGGCGTCGATCTCCAGGTCGTCCAGCTCCCAGGACTCCACCGGCTTCTTCTTGGCCGCCATGATGCCCTTGAAGGACGGGTAACGCGCCTCGCCCGACTGGTCGGTGACCGACACGACGGCCGGCAGGGAGGCCTCGAGCTGCTCGGAGGCGGCGTCGCCGTCACGGCGGCCCTTGACCGTGCCGTCCTCGACGGAGACCTCGGAGAGCAGGGTGACCTGCGGGACACCGAGACGCTCGGCGAGCAGCGCGGGGACGACACCCATGGCGCCGTCGGTGGAGGCCATACCGGAGATGACCAGGTCGTAGCCGGCCTTCTCGATCGCCTTGGCCAGCACCAGGGAGGTGCCGATGGCGTCGGTGCCGTGCAGGTCGTCGTCCTCGACGTGGATCGCCTTGTCGGCGCCCATCGACAGCGCCTTGCGGAGCGCGTCCTTGGCGTCCTCGGGACCCACGGTCAGGACGGTGATCTCGACGTCGTCGTCCGAGTTCTCGGAGATCTGCAGCGCCTGCTCGACGGCGTACTCGTCGAGCTCGGAGAGCAGACCGTCCACGTCGTCCCGGTCGACGGTCAGGTCATCGGCGAAGTGCCGGTCGCCAGTGGCGTCGGGCACGTACTTCACAGTGACAACGATCCTCAAGCTCACGCCGGCTCTCCTACTGCGTCGACATTTCTCTGCTGCCTACTTGCAGGCAGCATAGGCGCCTGAAGCGGCCGTTCCCGATCGGGGCGACCTGCGCTCCGACCGAAATATTACTCGTCAGTACACCCAGTTCGTTCCCGCTAAGCAAGCGCTTTGAACTGTGACCTTCGCAACGCAGCGTAATCGGAACTGGACGGTTTCGCAGAACCGTCCGGTACACGGTCAGTCGCGCAGGCCGGTGAAGCCTCCCTGGTGGTAGAGCAACGGCCGCCCGGGGCCGGTGGGGTCGCCGCGCAGGACGTGCGCGAGCACGATCCGGTGGTCCCCCGCGGGCACGCGCGCGTGGATGCGGCAGACCAGCCAGGCGCGGACGCCGTCGAGGAGCGGGACACCTTCGGGGCCCTCGTGCCAGGCGGTGGGCGGGGCGAAGCGGTCGGCGCCGCTGCGGGCGAAGGTGGCGGCCAGCTCGCGCTGGTGCTCCCCGAGCAGATGAACGCCCACATGCTCGGCCCGCGACAGCGTGGGCCAGCAGGAGGATCCGGTGCCGATGCCGAAGGAGAGCATCGGGGGCTCGGCCGAGACGGAGGCCAGGGAGGTGGCGGTGAAGCCGACGGGGCCGTGCTCGCCGCGGGCGGTGATCACCGCGACTCCCGCCGCGTGCCGCCGGAAGACGGAGCGCAGCAGGTCGGGCGAGGCGAGCCGGGTGGCGTCGGTGTCGGGCGTGGCGGTCATGAACACCTGGGGAGTAGGAGCGCCGGGGACATCCCGTCAGACTGACGATAGGTGGCCCGTACAGTCAAGTGCGCGCGGGCAGGTGGGAGATGACTCACTGCCTGGTCCATCCCCTCACACCGCTTCACCCAGGGCCGCGATCACGTCCGCCTTGCGCGGCTGTCCGACGGCGCGCCGGACCACCCGCCCGCCGGCGTCGAGGACCAGCACCGTGGGTGTCTTGCGGATCTCCAGCCGCCGTACGAGCTCCAGCCGCGCCTCGGCGTCGATCTCGACATGGGTGACTCCGGGGACCATGGCGGCCACCTCGCCGAGGACCCGCCGGGTGGCCCGGCAGGGAGCGCAGAAGGCGCTGGAGAACTGCACCAGAGTGGCCCGTTCGCCGAGCCGGCCGCCCACGTCCTGCGGCCCCAGCCGACCGCCTTCGCCCTGCCCCTGCACGCGTGTCCTCCTTGGGTCCTCGTCCGCTCCAGCGCGCACCGGACCGCAAAGATTCCCGGTCACGACTACAACGACGTGACGAGGATCTCTCCGTTCCCCGGCACGAGGGCTGGCTACCGGTGCGTTCTTGGGGCACGATCTGCGAGATGCCGTAAACCTACGGCTGCGTAACTTTCCCGCCGGGAGCCTTTCCCAGGCAGAGAAGGAAGGGTCCACACCGTCCATGGCAGAGCTTGTCTACCGTCCCGTCGTCGGTCTCGCCCTCACATTGTTCAAGGCGTGGGACCTCAAGATCGACTGCAAGGGTTCGGAGAACATCCCGCGCTCGGGCGGCGCCGTGCTGGTGAGCAACCACATCAGCTACCTGGACTTCATCTTCAGCGGCCTGGCCGCCCTGCCCCAGAAGCGCCTGGTGCGCTTCATGGCGAAGGAAGCCGTCTTCCGGCACAAGATCTCCGGCCCGCTGATGCGGGGCATGAAGCACATTCCGGTGGACCGCAAGCAGGGCGAGGCCGCCTACCAGCACGCGCTGGAGTCGCTGCGTTCCGGCGAGATCGTGGGCGTCTTCCCGGAGGCGACGATCTCCCAGTCGTTCGCGCTGAAGAGCTTCAAGTCCGGCGCCGCCCGGCTCGCCCAGGAGGCCGGGGTCCCGCTGATCCCGATGGCCGTGTGGGGGACCCAGCGGCTGTGGACCAAGGGGCACCCGCGCAACTTCAAGCGCAGCCACACCCCGGTCACGATCCGGGTCGGCGAGGCCGTCGAGGCGCCCAAGGACAAGTACGCGGGCGCGATCACCCGCCAGCTGCGCGATCGGGTCCAGGAGCTGCTGGAGGCCGCGCAGCGGGCCTACCCGGTACGCCCCAAGGACGCGGCCGACACCTGGTGGATGCCGGCGCACCTCGGGGGCACCGCGCCCACGCCGGAGCAGATCCGCGAGGCGGAGTCCCGCTAGGCCCTGCCGTTCGGATCGTCCCGGCGTTGCCGAACGACAAGCCCTAGGCACCGCTTGCGGGGTGCATCTCGATGCGGGCTCCCGGACTGCACTTCTCCAGCAGTTCGGCGAGTTCGGTGGCCGCACGCTCGACGTCGGCCACCGGCATCGGCGCCATGCTCTCCAGCAGGAAGACCGCCGAGACGGTCTCCTCGGTGAGACGGGTGCGCGGCCCCTGACGCCAGTTCCAGCGGCGGCAGGTCACTCCGGCGTCGTCGCACCACACCACCTCGCCGGCGTCGGGGTGCTCGACGGTCCCGGCGCCGTCGGCGACGGTCACGAAGGGCTCGTCGCCGGTGGCGCGGACCAGCCGCATACCGCCCTGGACGCGGTCGAGGTCCTCGCCGCCGACCGGGACGAGGTGCGCCACGCTGATCGCGTTGTAGAGATCGACGAGCAGGTTGATCCGGGGCAGCCCGGCACCCGACAGGGCCCTCTTGGCCAGCGCCTCCGCCGAGTTGCGGGTACGCGACGGCTTGGCCCCGAACGCCGTGTACACCTCCCGCCAGGCCGCCATGTGCGCATCCTCGTGCGGCGCCCGGCCGTCCAGGCGTACGGCGAGACGGCGGGCCGCGTCGTCGAGGAGGGCCGAACCGGCTTCGGTGCTCGGTCCGTTGACGAGTCCGTGGGCCGTGACGGCGAGGTGGGTGAAGCCGGGGGCGAGGGCGCGCACCTCGTCGGACACGGTCAGGGTGAGGGTCATGGTCGGCCTGGCCTCAGAGTTCGGTCGGGAGCGTCTGCCACAGATGCGGCCGGTCGGTCGCGCCTCGGAGCGCGCCGACAACGGCCGGGTGCGGTTTAGCGTACAGGACCGGGTAGTCCATCTCATTGGACTTCGGGTCGACCGGGAAGGCCAGCCGTTCGCCGTCCAGGGAGAACTGCGCGTCCACTCCCGGCTTGTTGCCGCGGGGGTCCTGGCGGTGCCAGGCGCCGTTGAACCGGACAGCCACCAGGCCGTGCACCACGGTCCCGCCGCCGTCGCCCCCCAGCCGCTGGTAGCACAGCGCCGTCGGGATGTCCTCGGCCCGCAACAGGGCCGCCAGCGCATGGGACTTGGCGTAACAGATGCCGGTGCCCTGCTCCAGCACGTCGGAGGCGCGCCAGGTGACACGCGGGTCGCCGGAATCCTGGGAGTGCGGGACGGTGTCGCGCACGAACTCAAACGCCAGTCGCGCATAGGCATACGAGTCCTCTGCCTGACCGGCGAGCCGCGCGGCCGCCTGCCGCACCCGGGGATGGTCGTGGTCGATGACCTCGTCAGCGGCCAAGTAGGCGGAGAGGTCGGGGGTTTCCTGGATGAGCTCCATGGCCGCAGAGCATAGGAATGCGATCACCCGAGAGTCAATGCTTTTTCGGGTGACCGCATATCTATGCAGCGTCGGCGATGGCGTCCGCTAGCGCGCCATCTCCTCCTTGAGTGCCGCCAGGAAGGCGTCCACGTCGTCCTCGGAGGTGTCGAACGCGCACATCCAGCGCACGACGCCCTCGGCCTCGTCCCAGAAGTAGAACCGGAACCGCCGCTGCAGACGCTCGCTCACGTCGTGCGGCAGCTTCGCGAAGACGCCGTTGGCCTGCACCGGGTAGAGGATCTCCACGCCATGCACCGCGCGGACGCCCTCGGCGAGCCGCTGCGCCATCTCGTTGGCGTGCCGGGCATTGCGCAGCCACAGGTCCTTGGCGAGCAGCGCCTCCAACTGCACCGACACGAAGCGCATCTTGGAGGCGAGCTGCATGGACAGCTTGCGCAGATGCTTCATGTGGCGGACGGCGTCCTGGTTGATCACCACGACCGCCTCGCCGAACAGGGCGCCGTTCTTGGTGCCGCCCAGGGAGAGGATGTCGACCCCGACGGCGTTGGTGAAGGTCCGCATGGGGACGTTCAGCGAGGCCGCCGCGTTGGCTATCCGGGAGCCGTCGAGGTGCACCTTCATGCCGCGGGCGTGGGCGTGCTCGCAGATGGCGCGGATCTCCTCGGGCGTGTACAGCGTGCCCAGCTCCGTGCTCTGGGTGATCGAGACGACCTGCGGCATCGCCCGGTGCTCGTCCTCCCAGCCCCAGGCCTGCCGGTCGATCAGCTCAGGGGTGAGCTTGCCGTCCGGCGTGGGCACGGTGAGCAGCTTCAGGCCGCCCATGCGCTCGGGTGCGCCGCCCTCGTCGACGTTGATGTGCGCGCTCTCGGCGCAGATCACCGCGCCCCAGCGGTCGGTGACCGCCTGGAGCGCGACGACATTGGCGCCGGTGCCGTTGAAGACCGGGAACGCCTGGGCCGTAGGACCGAAGTGGCTGCGGATGATCCCCTGGAGGTTCTCCGTGTACGCGTCCTCGCCGTAGGCCACCTGGTGGCCGCCGTTGGCCACGGCCAGGGCGGCGAGGACCTCCGGGTGGGTGCCGGCGTAGTTGTCGCTGGCGAAACCGCGGATGTCCGGGTCGTGATGGCGACGCGCATCGGTCTTCGGGGGGTTCACGGCTTCTCGGTGAGCCACAGACGCTGTCCGTTCACTTCCGCGGCGGGCTTCTCCCAGACGCCGGCGATGGCCTCGGCGAGGTCCGTGACGTCCGTGAAGCCCGCGAACTTCGCGTTGGGCCGCTCGGCGCGCATCGCGTCGTGCACCAACGCCTTCACCACCAGGATCGCAGCCGCCGAGGTCGGCCCCTGCTCGCCCCCGGCCTTCTTGAAGTAGTCGGCCATCGCCAGCGTCCACGCCTCGGCCGCCGCCTTGCCCGCGGCGTACGCGGCGTTGCCCGCGGTCGGCTGGGTGGCACCGGCCGCGCTGATCAGGACGTACCGGCCACGGTCGCTGCGCTGGAGCGCCTCGTGGAAGGCGAGCGAGGTGTGCTGCACGGTGCGGATGAGCAGGAGCTCCAGGAAGTCCCAGTCGTCCAGGCTGGTCTTGGTGAAGGTCTCGCTGCCGCGCCAGCCGCCGACGAGGTGGACCAGGCCGTCGATGCGACCGAACTCCTTCTCGGTGCGGGCGGCCCAGTCGCGGGTGGAGTGCAGGTCGAGCAGGTCGACGGTCTCGCCGGTCACGGTCGCGCCGCCGGAGGCGTAGCGGGCGGCGTCGACGGCCTCGGCGAGCCGCTCCGGGTCGTTGTCGGCGCCGATGACCGTGGCACCGGCCTCGGCGAGCCGCAGCAGTGCCGCCCGTCCGGCGGGTCCGCCCGCGCCGGCCACCGCGATCACCGCGCCGCTGAGAGCCCCGTTGCCCATGATGTTCCCCTTCACCGCAGTGTTCCGGAGGCCGTCGCTCACGCGGCGACCCGCTCGGCGCTGTCCGCCGTGATGCCCTTGGTGGAGGCGATCACGTTCTTGAGCTTCTTGGACAGGGCCTCATAGAACATGCTCAGCGGAAACTCGTCCGGAAGCACGTCATCGACGAGCCTGCGCGGCGGCTGGGTCAGGTCCAGGGCGTCCGGTCCCTTGGCCCACTTGGAGCCGGGGTGCGGGGCGAGGTAGGTGGAGACCAGCTCGTAGCCGGCGAACCAGTGGACGAGCTTGGGGCGGTCGATGCCGTCGCGGTACAGCTTCTCGATGTCGGCGCACAGCTGGTTGGTGACCTGCGGGGCGCGCTGCCAGTCGATGAAGAGCTTGTTGTCGGTCCAGCGCACGACGTCGTGCTTGTGCAGGTAGGCGAAGAGCAGCTGGCCGCCGAGTCCGTCGTAGTTGCGCACCCGCTCGCCGGTGACCGGGAAGCGGAACATGCGGTCGAAGAGCACCGCGAACTGCACGTCACGCGCCTGCGGGATGCCCTCGGCCTCCAGCTTCACGGCCTCCTTGAAGGCGGTGAGGTCGCAGCGCAGCTCCTCCAGGCCATACATCCAGAACGGCTGGCGCTGCTTGATCATGAAGGGGTCGAACGGCAGGTCGCCGTGGCTGTGGGTGCGGTCGTGGACCATGTCCCACAGCACGAAGGCCTCCTCGCAGCGCTTCTGGTCGTGGACCATGGCGGCGATGTCCTCGGGCAGCTGAAGGCCCAGGATGTCGACGGAGGCCTCGGTGACCCGGCGGAAGCGGGCGGCCTCGCGGTCGCAGAAGATGCCGCCCCAGGTGAAGCGTTCCGGCGCCTCGCGCACGGCGATCGTCTCGGGGAAGAGCACGGCGGAGTTGGTGTCGTAACCGGCCGTGAAGTCCTCGAACTTGATGCCGCAGAACAGCGGGTTGTCGTAGCGGGTGCGCTCCAGTTCGGCCAGCCACTCGGGCCAGACCATGCGCAGCACGACCGCTTCGAGATTGCGGTCGGGGTTGCCGTTCTGCGTGTACATCGGGAAGACCACCAGGTGCTGGAGGCCGTCCGCGCGGTTCGCGGCGGGCTGGAAGGCCAGCAGGGAGTCCAGGAAGTCCGGTACCTCGAAACCGCCCTCGGCCCAGCGACGCAGGTCCTCCACCAGGGCACGGTGATAGTCGGCGTCGTGCGGAAGCAGCGGCGACAGCTCCTCGACGGCCGTCGCGATCCGGGCCACGGCGGCCTGCGCGTCGGCGGCGGCCGGTGCGCCCTCGGCCGTGAGATCGATCGACCCGTCCTTGGACTGCCATGGCCGGATCCGCTCCACCGCATCCTTGAGCACGGGCCATGCAGGGTGCTCCACCACCCTGGCCGCAGGAGCGATCCGCTCCGCCCTACCCGACTGCACAAGAATTTCCGTCATGTCCCATCCTCCACGGGAGAACCTCGCGTAAGAACACCGTATGCGTACGAGGTTCCTCCCAGCAAGAGGGGTCTCGGGAAATTATCCTGCGCCACCCCCATAGTCACCGAACTTTTTCCTGCGAGGCGGAGTGCGGGCGCGCTGCCGGGGTAGGGGTGATCGACCGGCCGGTCAAGGCCCGTGAGACTCGCCCACGGCCGGGTGACCGACTCGGCGACGACCGATGCGACCGGCCGCCAGGCACTGGCCGGATCCCTCCGTCCACCCGGCTGAACCCCCGTGCACGCACGGGTTTCATCCGGGGTCCCGGCGGTTAGGCTGCGGCTCTGCCGCGCGAACGCCCCGTTCCGGTCGCGCGCGTGCCGAGCCGCCGTCGACGGAAGCGAGTCGAACGTTGAACTTCCTTACCATCGGTCATCGCGGAGTGATGGGTGTCGAACCCGAGAACACCCTCCGTTCCTTCGTCGCCGCCCAGCAGGCCGGCCTCGACCTCATCGAACTCGATCTGCATCTGAGCAAGGACGGCCACCTCGTCGTGATGCACGACACCGAGGTGGACCGCACGACCGACGGCAGCGGCCCGATCGCCGAGAAGACCCTCGCGGAGCTGCGCGCCCTGGACGCGGGCAGGGGCGAGCGGGTGCCGGTCCTGGAGGAGGTGCTGGACGCCGTGGCGGCGCCGCTCCAGGCCGAGATCAAGGACGTGGCCGCCGCGCGGGCGCTCGCCGAGGTGATGCGGCGGCGGGACCTGGTCGCGCGGGTGGAGGTGTCCTCGTTCCACGACGAGGCGGTCGCCGAGATCGCCCGGCTGGTGCCGGGGGTACGGACCGCGCTGATCGGCAGCCGGTACGGCACCGACATCGTGGACCGGGCCGTCGCGGTGGGTGCAAAAACGGTCTGCCTGAACATCCGCCGGCTCACCCTGGAGGTGGTGGAGGCGGCCCGCGCGGCGGAGCTGCGGATCATCGGCTGGGTGGTGAACACCCAGGACCATCTGCGGCTGGTGCGCGCCCTGGGGCTGGACGGCGCGACCACCGACTACCCGGAGATCAAGCGCACGGGACGCTTCACCGCCTGAGGCTCACCCGAGCTCCTTGGTCAGCAGCTCGAACCGGAGGTCTTCACGCTGCGGGATGCCGAAACGCTCGTCGCCGTACGGGAAGGGCGTCGTCCTTCCCGTACGGCGGTAGCCGCGGCGCTCGTACCAGGCGATGAGGTCCTCGCGCACGGAGATCACCGTCATGTGCATCTCGGTGACGCCCCAGCTCTCGCGGGCCGCGCGCTCGGCCTCCGCGAGGACGATCTTGCCGAGGCCGGCGCCCTGGAGGGCGGGGCTGACCGCGAACATCCCGAAGTAGGCATGGGCGCCGCGGTGTTCGAGCTGGCAGCAGGCGACGATCCGGCCGTCCCGCTCGACCGTCAGCAGGCGGCTGTCGGGGGCCTTGATGACGTCCAGCACGCCCTGCGGGTCGGTGCGCTGCCCCTGGAGGATGTCCGCCTCGGTGGTCCAGCCGGCCCGGCTGGCCTCGCCCCGGTAGGCCGACTCGATCAGCGCGACCAGCGCGTCGACATCGGCGTCGGTGGCGTCACGGAAGGTCGGTTCGGCGGCGGTCTCCATGGGGCGCGTCTCCACTTCTCGGCACGGCGCGGGCAGGGACGAGGGTAACGCGCGGCCACTAGGCTCCGGGATCATGGTGCATGTACTCAGCAGCAGAATCCTGCTCCACCCCGTCGACCCCGACCGCTCCCGGGCCTTCTACGGCGATCAGCTGGGCCTCGCCATCCAGCGCGAGTTCGGCACGGGCCCGGAGCGCGGCACCGTCTACTTCCTCGGCGGCGGCTTCCTGGAGGTTTCCGGCCGCGCCGAGGCCCCGCCCTCCCCCGCCCTCCAGCTCTGGCTCCAGGTCGAGGACGCGGCGGCGACGCACGAGGAGCTGCGGGCCAAGGGCGTGGAGATCCTGCGGCCGCCGGTGCGGGAGCCGTGGAGCCTGATCGAGATGTGGATCGCCGACCCGGACGGCACGCGGATCGCCCTGGTGGAGACCCCGGAGGACCATCCGCTGCGGTACCGGCCGGGGATCTAGGCCGTCTCGTCGGCTCGTCCCGGCGCCGGGACGAGCCAGGGTCCGGGCCCGCCTCTTCCGATGGCCCGGGGCCGGTGCGGGGCTTAGCGTGCTGGAGGGGGTCGCCCTCGCGGAAGGAACGCCATGAAGCTCGACAGGCCGGTGACCGGCGGGCCCTGCTGGACCGAGCTGGGCACCAGTGATCTCGAGGCCGCCCAGCGGTTCTACACCCGGCTCTTCGGCTGGCGCCCCGAGACGGACCCGCGCCAGGAGGCGGGCGGCTACACCGTGGCCCACCTCGGGGAGCGGGCGGTCGCCGCGCTGAGCCCGCTGTACCAGGAGTCGCAGCCCGTCGCCTGGAACGTCTCCTTCCTGGTGGCCGACGTGGACGCCACCGCGGCGCGGGCGGCGGCGGCCGGCGGCGCGGTGCTGGTCGGCCCGATGGACGTCTTCGACCTGGGCCGGTTCGCGGTGGCCCTCGATCCGGCCGGGGCCGCCTTCCAGATGTGGCAGGCCCGCTCCTTCCCGGGCGCGGGCCTGTTCAACGCGCCCGGCTCCCTGGGCTGGGTGGAGCTGATGACCCGGGCCCCGGAGCGTGCCGTGGACTTCTACACCACGCTGTTCGGCTGGAGCGTCAACGCCTCCGGGCACTACACCCAGTGGGGCATCGACGGCGCCGACTTCGGCGGCATGGTGGCGATGGACGACAAGTTCCCGCCGGAGGTGCCCCCGCACTGGCTGCCGTACTTCGCGGTGGCGGACGTCGACGACAGCGCGGCCACCGCGACCCGGGCGCACGGCACCGTCCTGATGGAGCCGACCTCGGTGCCCGAGGGGCCCCGGATCGCGGTGCTGCGGGATCCGCAGGGCGCGATGTTCGGTGTCTACCGCGCCGGGGACCACGACGACCGGGACGCCTGAGCCGCCTTGCGCTGAAGTGCGCTCCAGCCCGTAGCGTCGGCCGCACGAACTGCCCCGAAGGGATGGCACCGTGCGGTACACACTGTTCGGCAGGACCGGTCTGCGCGTCAGCGAGCTGAGCCTCGGCGCGATGACCATCGGCGACGACTGGGGCTGGGGCGCGGGCAAGGAGACCAGCGCCAGGATCCTCGGCGCCTACGCCGACGCGGGCGGCAACTTCGTCGACACCGCGAACAACTACACCGACGGCAGCTCGGAGCGGATCCTGGGCGAACTCCTCGAAGGGCGGCGCGACGAGTTCGTGCTGGCCAGCAAGTACACCTGCGGCATCCGCGACGGTGACGTCAACGCGGCGGGCAATCACCGCAAGAACCTCCTGCAGTCGGTGGAGGCCAGCCTGAAGCGGCTGCGCACCGACCGCCTCGACGTGCTGTGGGTGCACGCCCGGGACAACTTCACCCCCGTCGAGGAGGTCATGCGCTCCCTCGACGACCTGGTACGCACCGGCAAGATCCTCTATGTCGGCGTCTCCGACTGGCCGGCCTGGGAGATCGCGCAGGCGAACACCCTGGCGGAGCTGAGGGGCTGGACCGCGTTCGCCGGTTCGCAGCTGCGGTACAACCTGCTGGAGCGCACCCCGGAACGCGAACTGCTCCCCCAGGCACGGGCGTTCGACCTGGCCGTCCTGGCCTGGGCCCCGCTGGCGGCCGGGAAGCTGACCGGCAAGTACCGCAGGGGCGAGACGGGGCGGCTCGGCACCGCGGACGGCACGCCGGACCCGCGCGAGGAGGAGATCGTCACCACCGTCCTCGACATCGCCGAGGAGGGCGGCTGGAGTCCGGCCCAGGTGGCGCTGGCCTGGCTGCTCGGCCGGCCCGGCAATGTCGTCCCGATCGTCGCCGCCACCAGGGAGAGCCAGCTCGCCGACAACCTCGGGGCGGTCGGCGTCCGGCTCGACGCGGACGCGGTCGCCCGGCTGGAGGCGGTGAGCGCGGTGTCGCTCGGCTTCCCGCACGACTTCGTCCGTGAGCCCGCGATCACCCGCACCATCTACGGCGACCGCTGGACCCGGATCGACGACCGCCGCTCCACCCACCGCCGCACCGCCCACGACGTGCTCTGAGAGCCGTCAGACCCGCACGGTCCCCAGTCGCCCCTCGAGACGCGTCAGCAGCTCGCCGAGGAGCCCGGCCAGTTCCTGCTGTCCCGGCGCCTCCAGGTCGGAGAGGACGGCCGTCTCGTAGGCGAGTTGTTCGGGGAGGATGCCGTCGACGAGGTCGCGCCCGGTGCCGGTGAGGCGGACGTGGGAGACGCGGCGGTCGCGGGCGTCCACGCGGCGCTCCACCAGGCCGCGCTCGGTGAGCTGCTTGAGGCGCTTGGTGACGGCGGCGCCGGAGGAGAAGGTCTCGCGGGCCAGCTCGCCGGGGGTCAGCTCGCGGCCGGTGCGGCGCAGCGCGCCCAGCAGGTCGAACTCGGGGCGGCTGAGACCGGCCCGGCGCAGCGGGGCGTCCTCGGCCTGCTGGAGCAGGGCGGCGCAGCGGTTGATGCGGCCGATGATCTCCATGGGGCCGGTGTCCAGGCCGGGGTGGACGGCCCGCCACTGCCGGACGACGGCGGCGACCGTGTCGTCCCGCCCGCCTCGTGCCCCTGCCGATTCGGCTGCCGTCATGGCCGTACGCCCTCCGTAGTGCTGTGGTCCGGGCGTGCTGCCCGGTGCCGGGTGGTCGCCGCGAGCGTACGATGTCCCGCCTGCTCGGCGAGCACGACCCGCTCCTGGGGAAGATCGCGCCGCCCCCACTCGCCGGCCGCGGCGTCGACGGTGGCGCGCAGTCCGACCAGTGCGGCGGCCAGGGAGCGGTGGGCCGATTCCAGGGCGGCGGGGGCGGGATGCGGCTCCGCGAGCAGGCGGGCGGCGCGCTCGCGGGCGCGTTCCACGGCGGCCAGGGCCCCCTCGACCCGGTCGGCCGCGCGCCGGTCGGTGACGAGGAGGGCGGCGGCGAAGCCGACGAGCGCTCCGACCAGGGTGTCCACGACTCGCTCGGTGATCAGCGTGCCGGGTTCCTGGAAGCCGGTGAACTCCGTGATGAGCAGCGCCATCGGGGTCACGCAGACGCTGCCGAGCCAGTAGTTGCGGCTGATCAGCGCCTCGGCGCCGAAGTTCAGGGCGAGGCAGCACAGGACGAGGGCGACCTGGCCGAGGTGGGCCAGCGGGGCGAGGGCGGCGAAGAGCAGGACGCCCGCGAGATTGCCGACGACGCGCTGGACGCTGCGGCTCCAGGTGAGGCTGAGGTTGGCCTGGTAGAGGGCGGCGGCGGTGACCAGCGCCCAGTAGGGGCGGCCGATGCCGAGGGCGAGGGACGCGTATCCGGCGAGGGCGCAGCCGAGGGCGGTGCGCGCGGCGAGCGGGGCGAGGGGACGGAGCCGGTGCCCCAGGGGCTCGTGCGGTACGGCCGTCTCGGCGGCGATGCCGAGGAGTTCGTCGGGGTCCGCGGGGGCCGGTGCGGGGAACCGGGCCGGTGCCGCGCAGGTCCCGGGCCCAGCCGCGCAACCGCTCGGGGTCGCTGTCGGCGGGGGCGGCGAGGGCGCCCTCGGCACGCACGACGAGGCGTTCCAGGGCGCGCCGGGTGGCCGAGCGGCGGCCCGCGGACAGCAGCGACTGCCAGGCCGCCTGGATCGCGGCGGCGGCCCGGTCGCGGGTGCGGCCGTCCTGGGTGGCGGCGTACGCGGCGGCGGCGTGCAGTGCGGCCGCCGTGGCCCGGCGCTCCGGGCCGTGCGGGCGGACCAGACCGGGTGCCATGCCGACGGCCCAGGCCCAGACGCCGGCCGCGAGGGCCAGGGCCAGATGGGCGGGGACCTGGGCCAGGGTCTGGGGCGTGAAGAGGGCGGCGGAGCTGATGAAGGTGAGCACCACATTGCCGGGCGGGCCGATGCGGGTGGCGTCGCACAGCGCCTTCTGCGCCGCGGCCAGCAGGGCGCCGACGGCCACCAGGACGGCCGTACGGCCGGTGAGCGAGGCCGCGACCAGCGCGACGGCGAGTCCTCCGAGCATGCCCGCGACCACCCAGGCGAGCGCGCGGGCCCGGGCGGCGTAGGGGCGGTTGTGGGCGTACAGCGCGCACAGGGATCCGGCCATCGTGTACATCGCCAGATCGAGGCGGCCGAGCGCCAGCAGGGTCAGATTGGGCGGGGCGACCGCAGCGACGACGCTCAGGGCGGGCTTGAACCAGATCTCCGAGGGACGGTTCAGGCGCAGCGCGCCGGTCAGGGAAAGACGTCGGGAGGGGGGCGCACTGCTCATGACGTGAAACCTTAGCAGGTGTTTTACTCGTAAAACATATGGGGTGACCTGCCGTGCTCCCCCCAATGCCCCCCGTGTACACCCTTGCGCTTGCGTGCGCGCCGGATGGACCCGGGCATCCTCCGACCGACCGCGGGCGACTGCCCGGCACCGTCGAGCGGGGAGGGCGTGTGCATCTACCGGCTTCGCCCGGCTGGCTGCTCGTCGCGCTCTGCGCGGCGACCGGCGCCTACTGTCTGCTGCGGATGCGCAGCCACGTCGAGGAGCAGCGCCGGGCCGCCGGCGGCGAGGCGCTGATGGGCTTCGGCATGGCCGCCATGGCCGTGCCCGCCGCGGTGTTCACCCCGCCGCCCTGGGCCTGGCCGGTCTATGCGGCCGTCTTCGGCGCGGCGGCGCTGCGCGCGCTGTGGGCGGCGCGGGCGAGCGCACACCATCTGCACCATCTGATCGGCGCCTCGGCCATGGTCTACATGGCGGCCGCGATGGCCGCCTCCCCCGGCCACGGCGCCTCCGGCGTCCCGCTCGTCACGGGCACGCTCCTGCTCTACTTCACCGGGTACGTCCTGCTGACCGGCGTCCGGCTGGTCCCGGCCACCGCGGGCGGCGCTGCCGTGCGCATCGGCGACCGGCCGGAGCTGGCGCGGGCGTGCCGGCTGTCGATGGGGATCGCCATGGTCGCCATGCTGCTGACCATGTGAGCGGCGGAGTTGGCTTGGCCCGGCGGAAGTCGGGGAGTATCGCAGTATGCACACCCAGTCCGTCGACTCCCCGCCCCGGCCGTCCGACCGCAGGTCCGCCACCCGCTGGGCCGGTGTCCTGGCCCTGTGTTCCGCGCTCCTGCTGGCGCTGGTCGCGGTCCGGTACCACCCGCTGATGACCCTCGACGGCGAGATCGCCGAGACCACCCACCGCTGGGCGGTCGCCGAGTCGGGGCTGACGCAGACGTTCCGGATCCTGACGGACTGGGTCTGGGATCCGTGGACGATGCGCATCCTCTGCGCGGTCGTGGTGCTCTGGCTGCTCCGGCGGCACGCGGCCCGCTGGACGGCGCTCTGGCTGGCGCTCACCACCACCCTGGGCACCGCGCTGCAGCAAGGCCTGAAGGCCGCCGTGGACCGCGCCCGCCCCGTCTGGCCCGACCCCGTCGACTCCGCCCACTACGCCGCCTTCCCCTCCGGTCACGCCATGACCGCCACGGTGGTGTGCGGTCTGCTGCTGTACCTGCTGCACCGCCACGGCGCGAGCCCCGCGTTGTGGCGTACGGCGGTGGCGGTGGCGGTGGTCTCCGTGCTCGGCGTCGGGCTGACCCGGGTGTGGCTGGGCGTCCACTGGGCGACGGACGTCGTCGGCGGGTGGCTCCTGGGCGCCGCGCTGGTGGCCGCCGCGGTGGCCGTGCACCACCGCCGGTGGCCCGGGGGGCCGGACGCCGATCCGGTCTTCCCGCGCGGGCGATCGTCCGCCCCTTAGGCTGCGGGCATGACCGCCGTCCTGTTCGACTTCTCCGGCACCCTCTTCCGCGTCGAGTCCACCGAGTCCTGGTTGCGCGGGGCGCTCGCCGAGCGGGAAGTGGAGCTGACCGAAGCGGAGTTGACCGAGGCCGTGGCGGCGCTGGAGCGGATGGGAGCGCTGCCGGGCGGGCCGAGCCCGGCCTGGCTGCCCCAGAGCGTCGCGAGCGTCTGGGGCGTCCGGGACAAGACCCAGGAACTGCACCGCGCCGCCTACACCGGCCTGTCCCGGCACGTCACGCTCCCCGACGAACGACTGCACGACACGCTCTACGACCGCCATATGACGCCCGCCGCCTGGGCTCCGTACCCCGATGCCGCCGACGTCCTGAGCGCGCTGCGGGAGCGCGGGATCGGTGTCGGTGTGGTCAGCAACATCGGCTGGGATCTGCGGCCGGTCTTCCGCGAGCACGGCCTCGACCGTTATGTGGACGCCTACGTCCTGTCCTTCGAGCACGGCATCCAGAAGCCGGACCCCCGGCTCTTCCGGGCCGCCTGCGCCGCACTCGACGCCGATCCGCGCGAGGTCCTGATGGTCGGCGACGACCGCAGGGCGGACGGCGGCGCCGCGGCGCTGGGCTGCGCGGTGCACTTCGTGGACCATCTGCCGGCGGCCGAACGGCCGGACGCACTGCGACCGGTACTGGAGTTGATCGAGCGCCGCCGGACCGAGGACTCCGGAATCGGCGCCTGAGAAGTCGCCCGAGGCCACCATCGGGAAGAGCGCACGCCCGCCTCAGGCGATCCCCCGCGTCGCCCGAGGCAGGCGGCAACCCGATCCGGTCGGCACGGAGCCGGACCGGCTGCGCTGAGTATAGTTGGCTGGCAGCCAGTCAACGCAGGAGTCAAGCATGTCCCCTCGAAGCGCCTCGGTCAATGAAGAACTGCGAAGGCGTTCTCGGGAACGGCTTCTGCACGCGGCCGTCGAACTCGTCGGCGAGCACGGCTACGAGGCCACGACCCTGGGGGACATCGCGGACCGGGCCGGTTCGGCGCGCGGTCTGGTCTCGTACTACTTCCCCGGAAAACGCCAGCTCGTCCAGTCCGCGGTGCACCGGCTGATGCACCGCACCCTGGAGGAGGCCCTGGAGCGGGAGCCGCACACCGAGGACGGCCGGGAGCGGATGGCGCGGGCCATCGACGCGATCCTCGGCCTCGCCCGGGACCGGCCGGTGCTGATGCGCCAGCACATGGCGGGCATCCTCCAGGCCGAGGGTTTCGTGCAGTGCCCCGAACAGCGCCGCCTCGCCGACCTCCTGCGGGACACCTGCGCCCGGCACGGCTCCAGCAGCGTCGACACCGACTACCCCATGCTGCGTGCCCTGCTCATGGGCGCGGTCTACGCGGCACTGGTCCCCGGCGTGCCGATGCCCGTACCGGTCCTGCGCACCGAGCTGTTCAAGCGCTACCGGCTCGACTGGGAGATGGGCATCCCCCCGGACACGCCCACCACGACCCCCGGGCCGGACACCACGGACCTGTCGCGCTTCTACGCCACCGGAGAGGCACCGTCGGCCTAGCCGATGCGCAGGGCGACGGCCCCGCTCAGCGGCGGGCGTGGCGCGGGGAGAGGAAGCCCTCGTCGCGGGCCTGGGAGATCAGCCGAAGCGACTTGCGGCGGCTGTGGCCGGTCGCGCACATCACCGCGAGGACGGGGTCGAACCCCTCCTCCTGGGCGGCCCGGTACTCCTGCGCGACCAGCCAGCGCCCCTCGACGCCGCGCGGCCAGGCAGGCCGCGCGCGCCGCGACGGCGCCGACTGCTCCCCCTCGCCGGCCCCGGCCTCGCCCTCCGGCTCCGCAGTCGCCCCGCACGCCTCGAACAGCGGCTCCTCGATCCAGTCGGCGAGCTCCGTCAGGTCGGGCAGGGACAGCGCCGGCTGGGCCCGTACGTCCTCGATGGACACCCGTCCCTCGCAGACCACGGCGAGCGCGTCGACCCGGGCGCCGTCGGCGAACGCGAGACGGACCTGGAACCACGAGGTCGTCCCGTCGCCCTCCCGCACTTCCCACGCGGGCCACACGGACACCTGGCCGTCCGTCGGACAACGATCAGAAAGATTAAGAAAGGATGCTTCTAGCACACACGGAACGTAACCGCATGATCACATTCCATACGAATGGACACGCAAGGCCACTCTGCGTCTGCACCCTGTCAGCGCAGCTCCGCGGATGCGATGCTGGAAGCACCAGCGCTCTCCTGAGATCCCCCGGGTGAGGAGTTCCGCCGTGCTGCATGTCGCCGTCGTCGGCTCAGGGCCGAGCGGGTGTTACACCGCGCAGAGTCTTGTCCAGCAGGACCCCGCGGTGCGCGTCGACGTCCTGGACCGCCTGCCGTGCCCGTACGGCCTGGTCCGGTACGGCGTGGCCCCGGACCACGAGAAGATCAAGTCCCTCCAGAACAACCTCCGGACCGTTCTGGAGCACGAGCGCGTGCGGTTCCTCGGCGGGGTGCAGATCGGCCCCGACGGGATTCCGGCCGCCCGGCTGCGGGAGCTGTACCACGCGGTGGTGTACTGCGTGGGCGCCGCCACCGACCGGCATCTCGGCATTCCCGGCGAGGATCTGCCGGGCAGCTGGTCGGCGACCCAGTTCGTGTCCTGGTACAGCGCCCATCCGGACGCCATGGACGACGGTTTCGTCCGCGGCGCGCGGTCGGCCGTGGTGATCGGCGTGGGCAATGTCGCGGTGGACGTGGCGCGCATGCTGGCCCGGGCCACGGCGGACCTGTCCCCGACGGACATGCCGCAGGCAGCGCTGACCGCGCTGGGCGCGAGCCGGGTGACCGAGATCGCCATGGTGGGCCGGCGCGGCCCGTCCCAGGCCCGCTTCACCACCAAGGAGCTGCGCGAACTGGGCTCCCTCCCGGACACCGACGTCACCGTGGACCCGGCTGAGGCCGCCCTCGACCCGGACTGGGCCGACCCCTCCGCCCTGCCCGCCGCCCAGCGCCGCAACGTGGAGGTGCTGCGCGGCTGGGCCGACACCGCGGCGGCGGGCGCCACCCGCCGCATCAGCGTGCGGTTCTTCCTGCGCCCCGTCGAACTCCTCGCCGACGAGGGCCGGGTCGGCGCGGTCCGCTTCGAGCGGACGCTGCCGGACGGCCGGGGCGGGGTGACGGGGTCCGGCGAATTCGAGGTGATCCCCGCGCAGTTGGTGCTGCGCTCGGTGGGCTATCGCGGAGTTCCGCTGGAGGGACTCCCGTTCGACCCGGCGACCGGCACGGTGCCGAATCTGGCGGGCCGCGTCCTGCGCGACGGAGTGGTCACGCCGGGCGAGTACGTGGCCGGCTGGATCAAGCGGGGCCCGACCGGGGTCATCGGCACGAACCGCCCGTGCGCGAAGGAGACGGTGACGTCGCTGATCGAGGACGCCGCCCTCCTCGCAGGCAAAGAGGTCCGCGAGGATCCGCTGACGGCGCTGCGGGCGGAGGGGGTCGAGCCGGTGCGGTGGGAGGGCTGGCAGGCCATCGAGAAGGCGGAGGCGGAGCTGGGGGCCAGCCTGGGCCGGCGCGTGGTGAAACTGGCGGACTGGCAGGCGCTGCTGGCCGCCGCGAGGGGCGGCTCCTTGCGGGAATAGCGGGACACCCAGCGGAAACACGGCGGAAATCAACAAACTGTTCAAGCCGCTTACGGTCTCGCCCATGACCTCCACGCACCCTGTCGACGACGTCCCACCCGTCCGCCACCTGGCCGCCTTCGGCCTCCAGCACGTCCTCGCGATGTACGCGGGCGCCGTCGCCGTTCCGCTGATCGTCGGCGGCGCGATGCGGCTGCCCCCCGCGGACCTGGCCTACCTCATCACCGCCGACCTCCTGGTGTGCGGCATCGCCACGCTCATCCAGTGCATCGGCTTCTGGCGCTTCGGCGTACGGCTGCCGATCATGCAGGGCTGCACCTTCGCGGCCGTGTCCCCCATGGTGATCATCGGCACGACGGGCGGCGGACTGCCCGCGATCTACGGCTCGGTGATCGTCGCGGGACTCGCGATCATGCTGCTGGCACCGGTGTTCGGCAAGCTGCTGCGCTTCTTCCCGCCGCTCGTCACGGGCACGGTGATCCTCATCATCGGCGTCTCCCTGCTGCCCGTCGCGGGCAACTGGGCCGCGGGCGGCGCCGGTTCTAAGGATTTCGGGGCACCGAAGAACCTCGCGCTGGCGGCGTTCGTACTGGCGGTGGTCGTGGGCGTGCAGCGGTTCGCGCCGGTCTTCCTGAGCCGGATCGCCGTACTGGTCGGCATCGTCGTGGGCCTCGCCGTCGCCGTGCCGTTCGGGTTCACGGACTTCGGCGGGGTGTCCGACGCGGACTGGGTAGGGATCAGCACGCCGTTCCACTTCGGCGCGCCCACCTTCGAAGTGTCGGCGATCGTCGCCATGTTGGTGGTGGCGCTGGTGTGCATGACCGAGACGACCGGTGACTTCATCGCCGTCGGCGAGATGACGGAGCGCAAGGTCGATGCGCGGTCGCTGTCCGACGGACTGCGTGCCGACGGCCTGTCGACCGTGCTGGGCGGCGTCTTCAACACCTTCCCCTACACCGCGTACGCGCAGAACGTCGGGCTCGTCGGGATGACCCGGGTGCGCAGCCGCTGGGTCGTCGCCGCGGCGGGCGGCATCCTCGTCCTGCTCGGGCTGCTGCCCAAGCTGGGCGCGGTGGTGGCGGCGATACCCGCGCCGGTGCTCGGCGGTGCCGGGCTGGTGATGTTCGGGACGGTGGCCGCGAGCGGCCTCAGGACGCTCGCGCAGGTCGACTTCCAGGGCAACAACAACCTGACGGTGGTGGCGGTTTCGGTCGCCATGGGGGTGCTGCCGGTGGGCGTGCCGACGATCTACGACCGGTTCCCCGACTGGTTCCAGACGGTGATGCACAGCGGGATCAGCGCCGGGTGCCTGACGGCGATCGTGCTGAACCTGCTGTTCAACCACCTTCCTGAGAAGCCCGAGAAGCCCGAGAAGGCGGCAGCACCGGCGGTCGAGGCAGCGCCCCGGGCGGAGGAGGTGGTCTAGCGGGTCAACCGCTGCACCGCGTCCTCCAGTTGCGGCAGCGCCCGCTGGCCCGCCAGCGCCATCGCGATCGCGGCGACCACCCCGGCCCAGGCGATCGGGCCGAGCGGGGTGCAGCCGAACAGGCGGCTGACGCCCGGGGTCTGGACCACGGCCACCAGGGCGGCGGCCGAGCCGAGCGAGGTGACGCGGACCAGGGGGCTGTCGCGGCGGTCGGCGAGGGTCTGGGCGAGCTGGGTGCCGACCACCGCGCACAGGGCCATCGTCGTGGAGCGCTGGGCCGAACCCGGGGTGAACCGTCCGATCAGCCAGGCCGCCACCGCGCCGAGGGTCGTGGTCAGCGCCCGGTGCCGGATCTGTTCCATCAGCGGGGCGCCGAGCAGGGAGGTGCCCAGCGGCTTGTCGTCCCGGGTCGTCTCGTCGCTCGCGTCCTGGTGCGGGGTGACCGCGACGGCCATCGCCGGGAACAGGTCCGTGAACAGGTTCACCAGCAGCATCTGCCGGGTGGACAGCGGCGCGGAACCGGCGAGGATCGTGCCGATGATGCCGAAGCCCACCTCGCCCGCGTTGCCGCCGATGAGGATGGCGATTGCGTCGGCGACGCTGTGCCACAGGGCGCGGCCCTCGGCGATCGCCTCGATGAGGACGGTGAGGTCGTCGTCGGTGAGCACCAGGTCGGCGGCGTTGCGGGCGGCGGCCGAGCCGCGGGCGTTGATGCCGACGCCGATGTCCGCGGCGCGGATGGCGGCCGCGTCGTTGGCGCCGTCGCCGACCATGCCGACCACCCGGCCGGAGTCCCGCAGCGCCTCGACGACCTGCAGTTTCTGTTCCGGCGCGACCCGGGCCACGACGCCGACGTCATGCAGCATGCGGGCCCTCTCCGACCGGTCGGCGGCGGCGAGTTCGTCGCCGGTGACCACGGCGGTGTCCTCGGGCCAGCCCAGTTCCACGGCGATGGCGAGAGCGGTCTCGGGGTGGTCGCCGGTCAGCATCACGGGCCGTACGCCTTCGTCGCGCAGCCCGTGCACCAGCGCCTGCGAGGTCTCGCGCGGGACGTCGGCCAGGGCGAGCAGGCCGGTGAACTCCAGGTCGCGCAGGGGTTCTTCGAGGGCGGCCGGGTCGTCCGGCTGCTGCCTGCGCCGGGCGACCGCGAGGACGCGCAGGCCGTCCCGGGCCAGGGACTGGGCGGTCTCGCCGGCGTGGTCGGGCAGGTCGGAGCAGGCGGGCAGCACGGTTTCCGGGGCGCCCTTGACCACCAGCACGCGCTCGTCGTCCCCGGTGTGGCCGACGGCGGCGGCGTAGCCGCGGGCGGCCTCGAAGGGCAGGCCCTCGGTCTGCGTCCACTCCGGGTCCTCCGCGGCCGCGTCCAGGACGGCTTCGTCGGTGGCGTGGACGGGGCGGCCCGAGCCGCCGTTGAGCACCGGGCAGGCGCGCGCGGCGACCCGCAGGACCTCCACGCTGGTCTCGGCGTCGGGCTTGGCTGTGGTGCCCTCGGCGTCGGTGACGCGGAACAGGCGCAGGCGATTCTCGGTCAGGGTGCCCGTCTTGTCGAAGCACAGGGTGTCCATCCGGCCGAGGGCCTCCAGCGTGCGCGGGGCCCGCACCAGGACGCCCCGCCGGCTGAGTCGGCGTGCGGCGGCCAGTTGCGCGGCCGTGGCCACGAGCGGCAAGCCCTCGGGGACGGCGGCCACCGCCACCGCCACGCCGCCGCTGACCGCCTGCCGGATCGGGGTGCCCCGCAGCAGGGAGAGGCCGGTCACCGCGGCGCCGCCCGCCATGGTCAACGGCAGGGCCTTGGAGGTGAGTTCCTGGAGCCGGGCCTGCACGCCGGCCGACGGGGGCTTGCGGGCGGCGAGGGAGACGGCACGGGAGGCCTCGGTGCGGTCGCCGGTCTCCACGACCACGGCCCGGGCATGTCCGGCGACGACGGTGGTGCCCTCGAAGACCATGCAGCGGCGGTCGGCGACGGGCGCGTGCGGGGTGGCGGCCGTCTGCTTGTCCACCGGCAGCGACTCGCCGGTGAGCGCGGACTCGTCGACCTCCAGGCCGTCCTCCCACAGGAGGCGGGCGTCGGCGGGGACCACGTCGTCGGCCTTGAGCTCGATGATCTGGCCGGGGATGAGCTTGGCGGCGTCGACGGTGCGCGGAGACGCCGTCTCGTCCCCGGACTCGTCCGGCGCCAGGCGGGCCTTGCGCTTCTGTTCGGCGAGCAGTCCGGCCAGCGCGCGCTCGGCCCGTAGCCGCTGGATGCCGCCGACCAGGGCGTTCAGGTCGAGGGCGCCGACGACGAGCAGGGCGTCCATGGCCGAGCCGAGGATCGCCGAGGCCGCCGAGCCGACCGCCAGCACCGGGGTGAGGGGATCGTCGAGTTCGCCGCGCACGGCCCGGCCCAGGTGCAGCGTCCAGCGGGCCGGGGCCAGCACGGGGACGCGGCCCGCGGTCTCGGCGGCCCGCTGGACGCGGGTGGCCGCCTGCTCCACGACCGACGGCTCCGCCTCGGACCGGCGGCGCAGCCGGGCCCGTACGTCGGTGGGCCGCAGGGCGTGCCAGGCCACCCGCGCGCGGGGATGCGGGGCGCGGGTCGTCGCCACGCCGAGGGCGCCCCGTGCTCCGGACAGCAGCGCGAACGCGGCGCCCAGGTCGACGGGGGCGTGCCGGATCCCGGGCACGAGGCTGCGCCGGCCGCGCCGGGACTCGCCGACGGCCACCATCAGTCCGGAGAGCGCCGCGCCGGAGCGGGCCAGCGTCTGCGAGCTGCGGCCGACCTTGCGGGCGACGGGCACGGACATGAGCAGGCGCCATACGTCGACGAGTCCACCCGGGGCCACCACGTCCGCGCCCCACACGACGGGCGCGTCCCGGTCCGCGAGCGCGACGGCCACGTCGGAACTGAGCAGTCCGTTCAGGACCTCGGTGTCCTCGCCGGATTCCGGCCGGGCGACGGTGACGACGCCGCCGTGTTCGCGCAGCGACCGGACCACGTCGGTCAGCGGCCGGTCGCGTACGACGCGGTCGGCGAGGGCGGTGAAGTCCTCCAGGGCGGGGTGGTCGACGACCACGATGCGCAGGCCGGCGTGGCGTGCTGCGTCCAGGACGGCCTCGGTCCAGGCGTCCGCGCAGACCTCCTCCTCTCCGGTGCACAGGGCGCTGGGGTGCAGGACGAGGGTGCGGGCGGTCTCCAGCCGCCGCAGCCGCTCGGGGTCGCGGACGAGGACTCCGGTGCGGGCCAGGGCGCAGCCGAGGACGGCGTTGAAGGCGGCGGGGCCGTAGCGGGCGGCCTTGGGGGAGCCCGCGAGGACGGCTTCGGCGGCCTCGGAGGCGTCGTGCTTGACCAGCAGGGTCGCGAGGGCGCCGACCACGCTGCCGGTCTCGGCGTGGTTGGCGTACTCGTGGGCGGGGGTGGCGCGCAGCGGCGGGCGCGCGCAGACGTCGGCGGACACGTCGGAGCGGCCGGGCGAGCAGAGCCGGTCGTGGACCGAGTCGAAGGCGGCGGCCCGTGCCACGGTCTCCGCGAGCTGGAAGGAGCGCAGGGTCGCGTCGAGCAGCAGGGAGGTCGGGGTCTGCCCGGCGCCGTGCGTGGCGGCGTTGACGGCGGCCAGGATCAGGTCGGTGCGGTCACGGCCGTAGCGGTCGCGGAGCCAGCCGCGGAAGCGGGGGTTCTCGCGCAGCAGGGTGACGCCCGCGGTGACGAAGCGGGGCGAGGGCGGCAGCCGGAGCGCGTACGCGGTGATCGCGGCGCCGGTGCCGATCGCGTCGGCCAGGAGGGCCGCGGCGGCGATGCGGATGCCGCCGGGGTCGCCCGGGTGGGTGATGTCCTCGATGGGCTCGTCGCCCGGGCCGAGACCGTGCCGCTCGGCGAGGGCGGTCGCCTTCTCCACTACCCCGTCGGTGAGGGCCTCGTCGGTCGCGGCCACCACCAGGCGGGCCAGTCCGCCGTCCCAGTAGGCGTACGCCACCTCGGGATGCTCCGCGAGGGCCGCGGCCACGCGCCGCGCGGCATGCGCCGTCCCGCCCTCCCGCCGTACCCGGTCCGACGCGCCCCGCAGTGCCAGGTGCACGCGCTTGCCCGAGCGCCAGTGGCCGTCGCCGCCGGGCAGCGCGTTCCGGGCGACCCGGGTCACCCTGACGACGGCGTCGGCGCTCCTCACCCCGGCTCGGGCCGTCCCGGCCGCCGCGCCGGCGGCGACGCTCACGGCGGGCACGGCGCCGCGCGCCAGCAGCCGGGGTCCGGCCATGACGAGACCGGCCGCGGCGGCCGAGGTCTGTGTCAGCAAGCCCATGGCAACCCTCAGTTCTCGGTGCGACTGCCCCGGCGGGCGGTGGACGGCGTGTCGGTGGGGGTCTTCTCGGCCGGCGCCTGCTTCGTGGTGGCCTCGTCGGGGGCCGCCTCGGCGGTGACGGTCCTGCCCATCGTCGCCGGGACCCTCTGTTTCCGCAGTTCCAGGGGTCGCGGCCGGGTCAGCCGGGCCGCCGTCGACGATGTCTCGTGGGCCATGGCTCTTCTCGCCTCCCGAGCCGGAACCATCGCAGAACTCCGCGGATCCTTCCTGATCCGGCGGGTTCCCCGGGATTCGGATTCCGAAAAGGAGGCGGCCGGGGTCACTGCGCCGTGCGGGACGCACAGAGAGCCCTTGCCTCTCACCAGGACTGACAGATTTGTTGTGCGCGAACCGTTGACCAGAAAGCGCTTGCACTCTACGTTCCGTTCAGCAGTGTGACCGAGCCGCGCCCCAACTCCCCCGAACGGTCACCCTGCACGCGCGGACCATTCCGCATGGTGAACGAAAACCGCATATACGAACGACGCAGATCTGAACCCCCACTCAGAAGAAGGCATCGGGACATGACTTCACGGCACACCAGGCGTCGCGCCCTGATCGGCGGGCTCGCCTCACTCGGCGTCACGGTTGGCATGATCACGACAGGAACGGCTCCGGCAGCGCACGCCGCCACCTGGCCCACCCCCAACGGCAGCCAGGCGGTCAGCGCCACCATCGCCGTCTCCGGCACGGTGGACGGCGGGATGAAGAAGTACTACGGCAGCGGCAACCTGGCCGGCGACGGCCAGGAGGAGGGCCAGGACCCGATCTTCCGGCTCGCGGCCGGCGCCACGCTGAAGAACGTCATCATCGGCGCGCCCGGCGCCGACGGCATCCACTGCGAAGGCAACTGCACGCTGCAGAACGTCTGGTGGGAGGACGTCGGCGAGGACGCGGCCACCTTCCGGGGCGGCTCCACGTACACGGTGACCGGGGGCGGCGCCAAGAAGGCCGCCGACAAGGTCTTCCAGCACAACGGTCCCGGCACGGTGAACATCTCCAACTTCGCCGTGAGCGAGTTCAAGACGCTCTACCGCTCGTGCGGCGACTGCTCCACGTCGTACACGCGCAAGGTCAACCTCAGCAACATCGAGGTGACCGGCACGGGGACCATGGCCCGCCTCGTCGGCATCAACGTCAACCGGGGCGACGTGGCCACCCTGCGCGGCATCACGATCCTCAACGACGCGAGCCGCCGGGTGATCCCCTGCCAGAAGTACAACAACAACACGGCGGTCGGCACGGGCCCGGACAGCACGAACTGTCTGTACTCCAGCTCGGACATCACGTACCGCTAGGGCCCTCGCGGGAGGCGGCCGCACGAGCCTTCGTGCGGCCGCTGTGCTGTTGCGGGGGCGCATGTGTCGCATGTTGGTTCCTGCCCGGCACGCGCGCGTAGCGGTTCGGTTGCCTCGGGCGGGTGGCCGGGGTGGGCGGCGCGGCCGGGAGATCGGCGGACAGGGGTTCATGCGGCGTGGGCGGTTGGCGCCGCCGCCGTGGCATTCGCGCGTCGCGCGGCACTCCGTGCGGGAGCGAGCCGTCTTCCGCCCGGCGCGGTCCTCCTGGTGAGGGCACCGGTTCGGGCGACCGAGGGGAGCGGCCAGGCGCTTTGTGACGCCACCGTGGCATCCCGCGTCGCGCGACACTCTGCGCCGGGCCGATCCGTCGCTTCCGCCCGGCACGGTCACCTGGCACGGGCGGCCCCGGAGGCCAGCGGCCCTCTGGCCGGACCGCGGAAAACATAACGAGGCGCCGGGCGCCGCCACCGCGGGCATCCCGTATCGCGCGGCCCTCAGCGCGGGGCCCATCCGTCGCTTCGCCCGGCGAAGTCTCCACGCGCGGGCACCCGTACGGACGGCCCCGTGAGGCGGCCAAGCGCCAGGCGCCGCCACCGCGGCATCCCATATCGCGCCGCCCTCAGCGGGGGCCCATCCGTCGCTTCACCCCGGCGAAGTCCCTACGCGCGGGCACCGGTGCGGGCGGCCCCGTGGGGCGGCCAGGCGCCTTGGCGTCGCCACCTCGGCATCACATGTCGCGCGGCCCTCGGCGGCGGGCCGATCCGTCGCTTCCGCCCGGCACGGCCACCTGGCGTGGGCACCGGCAGGCCGGGAGGCCAGGTGCTCATGGTCACCCTGGGCTGGTGCTCCGTGCTGGCTGGGGGCGTGCGCGGATCGGCAGGGGCTTCGGACGGTCGACCCGTCGTTCCCGCGGCGCGCCTCGCTGCGGTGCGGTTCGTCAGTCCCGGGCGGCACGCGCGCGTAGTTGTCCGGTCAGCTCTTCCTGGTACGCGGCGTAGGCGGCGCGCAGTGCGGGGCCCGGCCAGTCGGGGGGCAGGAGTTCGGGCGGGAGGACCGGGTCGGTCAGCAGGTGGCGCACGGCGGCGGCGAAGGCCGTGAAGCGGGTGGCGGGGCGGGTGGCCCCGGCGATGTGCGCAAGGAGGGCCTGGGCTGTCTCGGACCAGGTGTCCAGGGGCCAGAGGGTCTCTGCCGACTCGCGCGCGGGGGCGGTCGGGCGGGCGGTCCAGTGCTGGGTCACCGGGGCGAGGTCGGCCGGCAGGGGGCGGGTCAGGTTGGCGGGGCGCAGCCAGACGCCCTCGCGGAGTTCGGCCAGGCGCAGGGCGGTCAGCCGGGCGCGGAGTTCGGCGCGTTCGGCGGGGCCGCGGCCGGTGGCGGTGATGACGACCATCTCCCAGTCGCCGTCCCACGCGCGCGTGCGGGGACGTACGGCCTCGTCCTGGCGGCGCTGACGCTCCAGCAGCCGGTCGCTGAGCCGGTAGACGGTGTCCTCGCGATGCAGATCCCCGGCGGCCACCATCCTGCTGAGCGCGGCCCGCACCGTGGATCCGCCGACCCCGAAGGGTTCCACACCGCGCACGAGGTCCTTCACGGGCAGTTCCGGCGGATGGCTGCCGAGCAGCAGGCTCAGCACGACCGAGCGCGCGGACAGCGGACGCAGGGCGAGCGCTCCCGCCTCCGCGGCCTCGTCCGTCCCGCCCGTCCCCATGAGCACGTACTGTACGGCGCCGATCTTCATGTTGCACTATTGCTGCGACTGTCGCAGAAGTGCAACACTCCTCGTATGGTCCTGACACCCGAGCACGCGCCGTACGCCACGCACGACGTCACCAACCAGCCCCCGCCCCTGGCCCCTTACGACGCCTCCGAGGACGCGGCCCTGCTCGAGGGGCTGCGGCGCGAGGGCGCCGGGTGGGCCGAGCAGGACATCCGGCGGCTGGGCCGCGAGGCCGGCGGTGTCGCCGCCCAGGAGTGGAGCGAGCAGGCCAACCGCCGGGAGCCGGAGCTGCGCACGCACGACCGGTACGGCCACCGCGTCGACGAGGTCGAGTTCCATCCGAGCTGGCACCACCTGATGCGGGTCGCGGTGGCCGAAGGACTGGCCGCGGCCCCGTGGGCGGACGAGCGGGCGGGCGCCCATGTCGCCCGCAGCGCCGGCACTCTGGTGTGGGGGCACACCGACGCCGGACACGGCTGCCCGACGTCGATGACCTACGCCGCCGTCCCCGCGCTGCGCGCCCAGCCGGAGCTGGCCAAGGTCTACGAACCCCTGCTGACCAGCAGGGAGTACGACCCGGGACTGCGGGTGCCGACGGAGAAGCGGGGCCTGCTCGCGGGCATGGGGATGACCGAGAAGCAGGGCGGCTCGGACGTCCGGACCAACACCACCACGGCCACGCCCACCGCCGAACCCGGGGTGTACACCCTGCGCGGCCACAAGTGGTTCACCTCGGCGCCCATGTGCGACCTCTTCCTGGTGCTGGCACAGGCGCCGGGCGGTCTGTCCTGCTTCCTCGTGCCGCGCGTCCTGCCCGACGGCACCCGCAACACCTTCCGCGTCCAGCGCCTCAAGGAGAAGCTGGGCAACCGCTCCAACGCCTCCTGCGAGCCGGAGTTCGACGGGACCGTCGCCTGGCTGGTGGGACCCGAGGGCCGGGGCGTGAAGACCATCATCGAGATGGTCAACTGCACGCGTCTGGACTGCGTGACGATGTCCGCGGCGCTGATGCGCAAGACGCTGGTGGAGGCCGGGCATCACGCGCGGCACCGCAGCGCGTTCGGCGCACGGCTGCTGGATCAGCCGTTGATGCGCAACGTTCTGGCCGACCTCGCCCTGGAGTCCGAGGCCGCGACCGCGCTCACCCTGCGGCTGGCGGGAGCGGCCGACCGGGCGGTGCGCGGGGACGCGGGCGAGGCGGCGTTCCGGCGGATCGCCACCGCCGTCGGCAAGTACTGGGTCACCAAGCGCGGCCCGGCCTTCACCGCGGAGGCCCTGGAGTGCCTCGGCGGCAACGGCTACGTCGAGGACTCCGGCATGCCCCGCCACTACCGCGAGGCTCCCCTGCTGTCGATCTGGGAGGGCTCGGGCAATGTCAACGCCCTCGACGTGCTGCGGGCGCTCGGCAGGGAACAGGGCGCGGCCGAGGCGCTGTTCGGCGAACTCGCCCTGGCGCAGGGGGCGGACGCCCGACTCGACGCGGCCGTGATCCGGCTGAAGGGCATGCTGTCCGAGGCCTCCCAGACCGGTGCCCGGCGTCTGGTGGAGCTGATGGCGATGGCACTCCAGGCGTCCCTGCTGGTCCGGCACGCCCCGGCCGAGGTGGCCGACGCGTTCTGCGCGACCCGCCTGGGCGGCGACTGGGGGCACGCCTTCGGCACCCTGCCCGGCAGCGCGGACCTGGACACCGTCCTGGAGCGGGCCCTGCCCGCCGCGCACTGACCGGATCGCACACGGTCACGTCTCGATTCCACCCCGTTGTCAGTGCCGTGGTGCAGACTCCGGAGCAGAAGGCACTTGCCTGGGGAGGACGACGTGTTCACGGGGATCGACGAGGTCGACTGGGCCTCGATGCGCCATGCGTACGGCAGCGCCGAGGACGTGCCCGCACTGCTGAGGGGCCTGGCCTCGGCGGACCCCGCCGAGCGTGAGACCGCGCTCGACGGTCTGTACGGCGCCGTGCACCACCAGGGAGACGTGTACGACTCGACGCTCGCCTGTGTTCCGTTCCTGTTCGCGCTGGCGGCGCGCCCGGACCTGCCGGACCGGGGGGCCGTCGTGGAGCTGCTGGTCAGCATCGGCGGGGAAGGCGAAGGGCCGTCCGCCGTACGGGCCGGCGCCGAGGTCTTCGCCCGGCTCACCGGGGACCCGGACCCCGGCGTGCGCGGGACGGCTCCGGGCGCGCTCGTGCGGTTCCTGGACCAACCGGCCCGGGTGCTGGACCTGTTACGGGAGCGGCTCACCGTGGAGCGGGACGACCGAGTCCTGCTCGCCCTCGTCGAGAGCCTGGGACTGTACGCCCGGCGGAACCCCGCGCACGCCGACGCCGCGGTGGACCTCCTGGCGGCCCAGGCCGCGCTGCCGCACGGGCCGGAGCTGCGACTGGCCGCGCTCGGCCAGCTCGCCGGATGCGCGCCCGACCGCATACCCGCCGACCTGGTTCCCACCGCCGTCCGGCTGCTGCAGGAGCGGTCCGAACGGCGGTCCCGCCAGGCGGCACTGTGCGCCCGCCCGCACACCGACACCCTCGTCGGACGGCTGCGCCGGCTGCGGCCGTCCGACGAGGAGGGCTCCCAGCTGCTGCGCACTTTGCACAACGCGCTCGACGGCCGGACCGGCGACCGGATCGCCCTGCTGGTCGGGCAGTTGAGCAGCCCGGAGTGGGCGGACCGGTGCAACGCGGTGTGGATGTCGGGCGGCCTGTTCCGCACCTGGCGTGCCGACTTCAGCGAGCCGGCCGCGCTGATCGGGGCGCAACTGGACGCGTCGGAGGACCGGTTGCGGGACGCTGCGGTGGCCGCGCTGAAGCAGCTCTTCGAGCTCGCCGCTCCCGCGGCGGACGGTCTGCACAGACTGGTGACGGCCCGTCCCGATCTATGGGTCCGGCAGTGGGAGCACGGCGCGCCCGCCTTGGGTGATCCGCTGCGGGCACTGGTGCGGTGCGGGGATCCGCGGGCCGTGCCGGTGCTGGGCGAGGTGCTGGCGGGGGCTGTGGTGCCGGACGACCTGGGTCATGAGATCTCCTGGCTGGGCGCCGCCGCGGCACCGCTCGCACCGGCGCTGCGGCGCCGCCTGGGCTCGCTCGCCCTCGACGATCCAGGGACACCGGGGCGGGCGGCGCCGCTGCTGCGGGCGCTCGGCGGGCTGGGGGACGCGGAGTCGGTGCCCGAGACGCTGCGGCTGCTGGAGGCCGGCGGGGCCGTCGAGTACGCGGTCCCGGCGCTCGGCGCGTGGAGCTCCGCCGCGCGGGAGGCCGTACCGGCGCTGTCGCGGCTGCTGGACACGGAGTTCGCCGTCCCGGCGGCGGCTGCCCTGTGGTCGATCGACGGGGATGCTTCCGCTGTACTCCCCGTGCTGCTGAATGAGTTGAGGCACCGGGACTCCCGTCGGTGGGGGACGGCGGCCGAGGTGTTGGGGCGGATGGGACAGGCGGCCCGTGCCGCGTTGCCGGAGCTGCGCCGGGCGGCCGACTCTCCGGGGCCGGCGGAACGACGGGCGACGGCGGCGTGCGCCCTGTGGCGGATCGGCGGCGAGGTTGAGACGGTCAACCCTGTGCTGCGCTCCGCCTGGACGGAGAAGCCGCACCTGCGCCGCCGGATCGCCGTGTGTCTGCGCGCCATGGGCCCGGCAGGCGCCCCGCTCGGCGACCTCGTGGCCACGGAACTCGCCGCGCTCCGCCGCCACACGGCCCACTCCGAGGGGTACGGCAGCCACGACATCCCGCACGACGAGGAACTACTGCGCCTGTGCCGGGAGGTGCTGCCGGCTCCCTGGACGCAACAACAGGCGGCAACGGGGTGAGTTGTCTGCCAGGAGGTGCCCCCCCTGCTGGGCCCCTGGCCCTGAGCCCCGCCCCACCGCTCACCCCGTCGTGCGCCCCCACAGCGGCCCGAAGCGCGTCCACTCGGTCTCCCACTGGTCGATCCGCTGCCGCTCCAGGCGTCCGCGCAGCATCCGGCCGCCCGCGAACGGCACGACCGCCGCGCCCGCTCCCACCAGGCCCCCGGCGAGGGCGGCGCGCGAGCGGGCCTGGGCGGCGGTGGCGGGCTCGGTGACCAGACGGCCGGTGCGGTCCGTCCAGACGGTGACCGCGGTCCCGGCCTCGCTGCCCGGGCGGACCCGGACCTGGCCGGTGCGGTGGGAGCCGTCCGGGGCCGTCCAGGACACCTCCGCCCACATCCGCTCGCCGTTGAAGACACCGGGCGCGTGAGCGGTCAGCCGCGCCTGCACCGGGCGCCACTCGGCGCGCTCACGGGCCAGGCCGTGCTCGATGGAACCGGCCGTGGCCAGGCCGACGGCCACGCCCACGAGGACGGTGAGCGCCCCGGCCCCCAGCAGCACCCAGGACTCCACCGCGTCGGCACGGCGCTTGAGCGGATTGCGCCGCCAGCGCCACCACCACACCCTCGGACCTCGCAGCGGACCTCGCAGCGGACCTCGCAGCGCCATCGCGGGCTTCCTCCTCATGCGCACACCGACCTGCCGGGCCGCCCTCCCATACGACGGACGGCGCCCCGACGCTCACGCCATCTGCCGGTCCCCCGACCGTCGCACACGCCGCTCACCCCTCGCTCGGGTCTTGGGGAAACCGCCCCTCCCGTCCGGGCTGCGGGCTATCATCGCCGCGCTGACCTGCGACGAAGCCGTTTCCAGAGGTGACTGTCAGTGCCGGGGTGCAGACTGGCCGGTGTCTGAGACAAAGACGTCGCGGAGGTGATCGGCATGACCGAGGTACTGCTGGCGGTTGGCACGCGCAAGGGCCTGTTCATCGGCCGGAAGCGGGGTGGCGCCTGGGAGTTCGACGAGAGCCCTTATTTCAACGCACAGGCCGTGTATTCGGTCGCCATCGACACCCGCGGTGAGACTCCGCGGCTGCTGGCCGGCGGGGACAGCGCGCACTGGGGGCCGTCGGTGTTCCACTCCGACGACCTGGGCCGCACCTGGACCGAACCGGCCCAGCCGGCCGTCAAGTTCCCCAAGGACACCGGGGCTTCACTGGAGCGGGTGTGGCAGCTGCACCCGGCGGCGGCCGAACCGGACGTGGTCTACGCGGGCACGGAACCGGCCGCGCTGTACCGCTCGGAGGACCGCGGGGAGAGCTTCGAGCTGGTCCGCCCGCTGTGGGAGCACCCCACCCGCTCCCAGTGGGTGCCGGGCGGCGGCGGAGAGGGCCTGCACACGGTGCTGACCGACACCCGGGACCCGCGGTCGGTCACCGTGGCCGTGTCGACCGCGGGCGTCTTCCGTACCTCGGACGGCGGCGCGAGCTGGACGCCCTCCAACTCCGGTGTCTCCGCGGTGTTCCTGCCCGACCCCAACCCGGAGTTCGGCCAGTGCGTGCACAAGGTGACGCGGGACGCGGTGACTTTGGACCGGCTGTATCTGCAGAACCACTGGGGGGTGTACCGCAGCGACGACGCGGGCGCGACCTGGACCGACATCGGCGAGGGGCTGCCGTCGACGTTCGGTTTCGCCGCGGCCGCCCATCCGCACCGCGGCGACACGGCGTACGTCTTCCCGATCACCGCCGACGCCGACCGGGTGCCCGCGGACCGCAGATGCCGGGTCTTCCGCACGGCGGACGCGGGCAAGACGTGGGAGGCGCTGTCGGCGGGGCTGCCGCAGGAGGACCACTTCGGCACGGTGCTGCGGGACGCCCTGTGCACCGACGACGCGGACCCGGCGGGCGTGTACTTCGGCAACCGCAACGGCGAGGTGTTCGCCTCCGCCGACGACGGCGACAGCTGGCGGCAGTTGGCCTCGCATCTGCCGGACGTGCTGTGCGTGCGCGCGGCGGTGGTCGGATGAGCCGCACCGGGTCACGGCCGGGCCCCGGCCACCGGTTGATCGCCGCTGTGGGTACGGCAGTAGGGTGACGCCCGTGGCACCACGACCCTTGCATGAGATCGTCGAACCGGGCTGGGCGAAGGCCCTGGAACCCGTCGCCGGACGGATCGCCGAGATGGGCGACTTCCTGCGCGCGGAGATCGCCGCGGGACGCACCTATCTGCCTGCCGGACCGAATGTGCTGCGGGCCTTCCAGCAGCCCTTCGACGACGTGCGCGTCCTGATCGTCGGACAGGACCCGTATCCGACACCGGGACACGCGGTGGGGCTGTCCTTCTCGGTCGCGCCCGAGGTGCGTCCGCTGCCCGGCAGCCTCATCAACATCTACCGGGAGCTGACCACCGACCTCGGGCTGCCGCAGCCGTCCAGTGGTGATCTGACACCGTGGACGGAGCAGGGCGTGCTGCTGCTCAACAGGGCGCTGACCACGGCTCCGCGCAAGCCCGCCGCGCACCGCGGCAAGGGGTGGGAGGAGGTCACCGAGCAGGCGATACGGGCGTTGGCCGCGCGCGGCAAGCCGCTGGTGTCCATCCTGTGGGGCCGGGACGCCCGCAACCTGCGCCCTCTGCTGGGCAGTCTGCCGTCGGTGGAGTCCGCCCACCCCTCCCCCATGTCGGCCGACCGCGGCTTCTTCGGCTCGCGGCCGTTCAGCCGGGCCAACGACCTCCTGATCAGGCAGGGGGGTCAGCCGGTGGACTGGCGCCTGCCGTGACCGGGGCCCGCGGACTCCTCGCCGTCGACTCGGGAGGATCCGGGCTGCGGGTCGTCGTCGGCACCGTCGAACGGGGCGTGCTGGCCCAGCGGGAGTCCCGCGAGCCGGTGCGCACCGGTTCACGCGGGATCGACGCCGGGCACTTTATGGAGCAACTGGTGCCCCTGGTGCGGGAGTCGGCCGCCGAGGCCCGGCTCGCCCAGGTGCACACCGCCGCGATCGGGGCCGCGGGATTCGCCTCGCTCGGGGACGGTCTGCGCGCGGAGCTCCCGGCCGCGCTGCGGCGGGCGTTCGGCATCCGCAGGGTCGCGCTGGTCGCCGACGCCGTCAGCGCCTACGCCGGGGCCCTCGGGTCCCGGCCCGGTGTCGTCCTCGCGGCCGGTACCGGTCTGATCGCCATCGGCACCGACCTGAAGCGCTGGCGCCGGGCGGACGGCTGGGGCCATCTGCTGGGCGACTGCGGCGGCGGGGCGTGGATCGGACGGGCCGGACTCGAGGCGGCGCTGCGGGCGTACGACGGGCGGCCCGGCGGATCGAACGGCCTGCTGGCCCGCGCCGAGAAGCTGTTCGGACCGATGCCCGGACTGCCCGGGCAGCTGTACCCGCGGCCCGACCGTCCCGCCGTTCTCGCCTCCTTCGCGCCCGAGGTGGCCGGCTGCGCCGGGGGCGACCCGGTCGCCGCGGGCATCCTGCGGGAGGCGGCCCGGCACCTGGCCGAGTCGGCGGCCGCCGTCTGCCCGGCCGAGGGGGAGCCGCGAGTCGCGCTCACCGGCGGGCTGTTCAGGATGAGGGACCCCCTCCTCGTACCCCTGGAGGCGGAGTTGGCGCGCCGCCTGCCGCACGCTCGGCGGGTGGCGGCCGACGGGGATCCGTTGCTCGGGGCTGTCCGGATCGCGACGGAGTTGGCGTCGGATGCGCTCACTCTGCCGGGTGACGAATCGATGCTTTGCGTGGTCAGAGACGGGGAGGACTGATCGCCTGCGCCCGCCCGGTGCCGCAACGCGCGTAACTCATCAGACAAAACCGGACGGATACCGCTCACCTGCACCCTCCCCGAACAGGGGAGCCCAGGAAGCCAGTAACATGCGGCGCCATGAGCTCCCCCACTGGGCCCGCCGGCCTGCCAGTACGAATGCCGCGCCCCCGACAGCCGGGCCGGCACCGCCGACCCGAGCCTCTGGCTGCTCCCGAGGGCGCGCCCGCGCTCGTCCTCGCGGTCCCTGGCACGCCGGGCGCCCCCACGCGCAGCCTCGCCGAGGAGGTCGTGAGCATCGCCCGCTCGGAGCTGCCCGGCCTGGATGCCCGGATCGGGTACCTCGACGGGGACGACGCGGAGTTCCCCACCCTGCAGAGCGTGCTCGCGCACACCGCCCACGAGCGCACCGCCCGTTACGAGCAGGCGATCGCCGCGGGTGTGGAGGCCAAGGCCCCCGAGGGTCCGGTCGCGGTCGTGGTTCCGCTGCTGGCCGGTCCGGACAACTCGCTGCTGCGCCAGGTCCGCCAGGCCGTGATGGACAGCCGGGTGGCCGCCGATCTGACCGACGCGCTCGGTCCGCACCCGCTGCTCGCCGAGGCGCTGCACGTGCGGCTGTCGGAGGCCGGGCTGGCCCGCGCCGACCGCGCCCGGCTGTTCACCGTGGCGACCGCCGCGGACGGCATCATCCTGGCGTCCGTGGGCGGCGACGAGGCCGTGCAGGCGGCCGGGATCACCGGCATGCTGCTCGCCGCGCGCCTCGCCGTGCCGGTGATGGCGGCAGCCCTGGACCAGGAGGGCTCGATCGCCTCCGTCGCCGAGCAGCTGCGCGGCTCCGGCTCGCAGCAGCTGGCGCTCGCCCCGTACCTGATAGGGCCGGAGATCGACCCGGCGCTGATCGAGGACGCCGCGCAGGAGGCGGGCTGCTCCGCCGCCGAGCCGCTCGGCGCCTACCCGGCCATCGGCAAGCTGGCCCTGGCCAAGTACACGACGGCGCTGGGCATCGCCCCCCAGCAGCCGCAGGGCGCGCCGGTCCGCTGAGACCCGGCCGACGCCCGACGCACGACGGAAAGGGCCCGCTCCACGAGGAGCGGGCCCTTCGTCGTACGCGCAGGTGCCGCGAGGCCGCTCAGCCGATGAGCACGCAGGATGCCGCCGGGACCTCGATGGAGCCGCCGTAGCGGGGCAGTCCCGACGCCGGGTCCACGGCGAACCAGGCCACGTCGCCGGAGCGCTCGTTGGCCGCGTACAGGAAGCCGCCCGCCTCGGTGAGCGCCCTGGGCCAGTGGCCCCGGCAGGGCACGGTGCCGAGCAGCCGGAGCGTGTCTCCTTCGACGGCGAACGCGGACAGGACGTCCTCGCCGCGGGTCGCGGTCCACAGGAAGCGTCCGTCGGGTGAGGCGACGATGCCCGAGGGGTACGCGTCGCCCGCCGGGGCGCCCGGCAGCACCGGCGTCTCGGCGAGGGGCTTCAGGGAGCCGTCGGCGGTGTCCCAGCGGCAGACGGTGACGGTGGGGGTGAGTTCGTTGATCACGTACGCGTGCGTGCCGTCCGGGTGGAAGGCCAGGTGGCGGGGGCCCGAGCCGGGGCGCAGCGCGTACTCCCCGTGGAGTTCCGGGCGGCCGTCCGTCAGGGTGCACACCCGTACCGAGTCGGTGCCGAGATCGACACTGACGGCCCAGCGCCCGCTGGGGTCGGCCTGCACCTGGTGGGCGTGCGGGGCCTGCTGGCGGGGCGTGTAGGGGCCGGAGCCGGTGTGCGGGAGGACGCCGGAGGGGGCGCTCCCGAGGGAGCCGTCGGGGCGCACGGGTACGGCGCTGACGCTTCCGGAGCCGTAGTTGGCGGTCAGGACGTGTCCGTCGTACAGGCCCAGATACGTGGGGCCGCTGCCGGCCACGGGGGTGGGTGAACCGAGGGGATCGAGCCTGGTGCCGGTCACGCGGTACGCGGCCACGGCTCCGTCGCTCGTCTCGCTGACCGCGTAGAGCGTGCCGCCGTCGGGCGCCAGGGCCAGGTAGGAGGGGTCGGGCAGGTCGTCGTCCGTGCCGGTGAGGACCGTCAGTGCCCCGCTGTCGGCGTCCACGGCCGCCGTCACGATGCCTGGCCCTCCGGCCGCCGTGAACGACCCGATGAAGGCCCGCCTGCCACCGTCTGCCACCGCTGTCCCCTTTCGGTCGGGTGCCGTCCGGAGGTGACGGTAGCAGTCGATCAAACGCGGTCTAGACCAAGTAACCCACATGCGGCGACGTCAGCGGGGCGGAAGGAGGCCTTACCGGGCGACGCCGGGATGCCGGGGACGCCCGGTAAGGAGCGCGCCACCAGGGCGCCTTTTTCGTGGGACGGCGTGGCGCTCCGCCAGGGCGCCTTACGTGGGACCGGCGTGGCGCTCCGCCAGGGCGCCCTGCCGGGCCACGGAGGGCTGCCGCCAGCACGCCCACCGAGCCACGGCGAGGGTTGCCACCAGTAGGCCCCACCGAGCCACGGCGAGGGTTGCCGCCAGTACGCCCCACCGGGCCATGGCGGAGCCCGCCGCCAGCACTCCAACCGGCCACGCCAGGGGCTGCCGCCAGCACTCCAACCGGCCACAGCAAGGGCTGCCGCCAGGACGCACCACCGGGCCACGGCGGAGCCCGCCGGCAACACGCCAACCGGCCACAGCAAGGGCTGCCGCTAGAACGCCCACCGGGCCACGGCAGAGGCTCCTGCCAAGACACCCCACCGGACCACGGCAGAGGCCCCCGCCAAAACACCCCACCGGACCACGGTGAGGGCCGCCGCCGGCACGCCCCACCAGGCACGGCGGGGGCCCAAGACGCGTCCCGAGCTGAGCGGCGCGCGGACTTCCGGAGCGGACCAGCGGAGACCCGGCGCCCGGACCTCCGGAGCCGAGCGCCCAGACCCGGCGACGGGACCTCGGGCGTCGACCAGCGGGACCCGACGCCCGGACCCCCGATCCGACCGCAGAGACCCGGCGACCAAACCTCAGACCCCGACCCCAGACACCCGAGCCCAGACCTCAGACCCCGACCCCAGACACCCCGAGCCCAGACCTCAGACCCCGACCCCAGACACCCCGAGCCCAGACCTCAGGCCCCGACCAGTGGAGACCCCGCGCCCGGGCCTCCAGGGCCGACCAACGGGGACCCCGACGGCCTTCTGAGCGGTGTCGCAAGCTCCGCCAGTGCCCGCTCCAGGCCGTGCAGATGGGCCAGTGCGGGGTCCGCCGCCGGTGGCTGCTCGCCGGGGGCGGTGATGTCCGTACCGCCGGTGAGCGCCTCGACCGCGGCCTCGACGCGCCAGCACGCCGCGGCCAGACGGGCGTCGTGGGAGGCCACCGGGTCGGCGGCGACGGCCACCAGGCCGCGGATCTCGCGGGCGCAGTCGTCGAGCAGGGCGAGGACCCGGCGGGCGCGGCGCTTGCGGCCCCGCATCGGGTTGAGCGGGTGGACCAGCGGGGCGACCGACAGCCGGACCCGGCCGAGGAGCTGCTCCAGCTCGGCCACCCGGGAGGCCGGGTCGGCTGTCGTGGAGCCCGCGAGACGGGCGGCGGCCTCCGCGGTGGCGGCGTGGACGCAGCGCAGGGCGCGCTGGATCCAGGCGTCGGTGACGGCGTGGGTGGTGACGGGCAGGACGAACAGCACAGCGAGGACGGCGCCGAGTGCGCCGACCCCGGTCTCCGCGAGGCGCAGCGCCAGCAGCGCGGGATCGAGGACGCCGAGCAGGCCGTAGAGGAGCTCGGCGAGGAGGGTGACGCAGAGCATCATCCAGGTGTACGAGACCGCGGCCGTGTAGAAGATGCCGAAGACGCAGACGGCCAGGATGACGGCCGTGGGGACGGGCGCGCCGTTCACCGGGAGCGCGATCACCAGTCCGAGGCCGATGCCGATGACCGTGCCGAGGACCCGGCGGAAGCCGCGGACGAGTGTCTCGCCGCGCGAGGTGGTGTTGACGAAGACCCACCAGGTCGCGCCGACGGCCCAGTACCAGCGTTCGCCGGAGATCAGCTGGCCCACCACGAGGGCGAAGCCCGCGCCGGCGGTGGCCTGGACGGCCTGGCGTGTGGTGATCCGGGCCAGGCCGGTGCCGCCGGGGGCGGCGGGCACGGGCGCCGGGGGCAGGCGGCGCTCGTAGCACCACAGGCCGAAGCGCACGCCGAAGGCGATGAGCAGGGACAGCAGCAGGGCGGCGTAGAGCTCGGGGAGGTGGCGCGGGGTCGCCTGGAGGAACTGCGCCACGAAGAACGTCATGAACGCGAAGACGCCGAGGCTGTGCCCGCGCGGCCCCCAGCGGCGCGCGTACACGCCCGCGCCGACCACCGCGAGGAAGGTGAGGTCGCGGGCGAGCGGCTGGTCGTGCAGTTCGGCCGCCGCGGCGAGCACGGGCAGGCCGACGAGCGGCAGCAGCGCGGTGGTGACCGCCTGGCCGCGGACCGTGGGGTCCGTGACGGTGAACAGGGCGAGCAGGGCGGCGAGGCCGCCGGTGACGGCGCCGACGAGGGAGTGCCCGGCCAGCCCGCAGACGACCACCGCGAGACCGATGCCGACGACGGCCCGCGCGGCGAAGCGCAGCCGCGCCCGTCCCGGGTCCGGCGCCATGAACACCCTCTTCAGCACTGCTGTCCGCCCCCTTCTCCGGCCGGCATGAAAAAGGCGCCGCGGAGGTCCGCAGCGCCATCGACGGGCCCATTGCAGCATCAGCCCGACTGCTGGCTCAAGTGGCGTCGAATATGCTGGTCCATTGGTACAGGAAAATCGGTCCCGGCCCGCCCACCGGCGGGCCAACGGACCATGCAGGAGGAGGCCGGGCCCATGGCCGTGGACGAGCTCGACACCCGCATCCTGCGGCTGCTGCTGGAGCAACCGCGCACCAGCGTGCGCGAGTACGCCCGCATCCTCGGGATCGCCCGCGGCACCCTCCAGGCCCGGCTCGACCGCCTGGAACGGGACGGCGTGATCACCGGCACCGGCCCCGCCCTCTCCCCCGGCGCCCTCGGCCACCCCGTCCTGGCGTTCGTGCACATCGAGGTCACCCAGGGACACCTGGACGACGTGGGCGACGCGCTGGCCGCCGTACCGGAGATCGTGGAGGCCTTCTCGATCACGGGCGGCGGGGATCTGCTGACCCGGGTGGTCGCGCGGGACAACGCGCACCTGGAGGACGTGATCCAGAAGCTGATCAGCCTGCCCGGTGTGGTCCGCACCCGGACCGAGGTGGCGCTGCGCGAGCGGGTGGCGCACCGGCTGCTGCCGCTGGTGGAGTCGGTGGGCCGCTCGGCCCGCACATAAGGACCACATATAAAGCCCGCCGGTGAACCCCGACAGTGGCCCTTGGCATGCTGGCTCCATGAGCAATCTCGGCGGCATCTCGGTCATCTTCGATCTGGACGGAACGCTCGTGGACAGCGAGCCGAACTACTACGAAGCGGGACGGCAGACCCTCGCCGAGCACGGCGTGCCGGACTTCTCCTGGTCCGAGCACGAGGGTTACGTCGGCATCAGCACCCTGGAGACGGTCACCGACTGGAAAGCCCGCTACGGCCTGCGGGCCTCGGTGGAGGAACTCCTCGCCGCCAAGAACCGCCGCTACCTCGACCTCGCCCGCGCCTCCACGCGCGCGTACCCGGAGATGCGGAAGTTCGTGGAGCTGCTGGCCACCGACGGGGTGGCGATGGCGGTGGCGTCGGGCTCCTCGCGGGAGGCGATCGAGGCGGTGCTGGCCGGCACCGGCCTGGACACCTATCTGCGCACGATCGTCTCGGCCGAGGAGGTCGAGCACGGCAAGCCCGCCCCCGACGTCTTCCTGGAGGCGGCCCGCCGCCTGGGCGCCGAACCCGCCGACTGCGTGGTCCTGGAGGACGCCGCCCCGGGCGCCGCCGCCGCGCACGCCGCCGGGATGCGCTGCATCGCGATCCCGTACGTCGCCGCGCAGGCCGACGCCCCTGAGTTCGCGACGGCCGGGCTCCTGCTGCGGGGCGGCCAGCCGGAGTTCACGGCGCGGGCCGCGTACGAATGGCTCGCCGCCGCGGGGCAACCCTGAGCCGGTCTCGCTGGTCATGCGTTGCATGATCCGGATGCTCCGCGGCCCCGGGCTGCCCCGATGACGGCGTCGCGCGGTGAGCTGATCCGCGTGTACGAGCTCTATCGCCTGCACGCCGACCGGGAAGGGGCGGAGCTCACCGGGCGGTTGTTCACCGTCGCCGCCCGGCTGGCCGCGGGGGCCGCGGTGGTGCTCGGATGGCTGGCCGGGATCCTGTTGTGGGCGCATCCCGACGGGACGGGGCCGCGGACGGCTCTGGCGGTCGGCGGCGCCGGACTGGCCTGCGGGGTGCTGTGGGCCGTACTGCTGTGGCGGGCCGCGCGCTGGCTGCGGCGCGGCCTGGTCGCCGACGCGGGCAGCCGGCCGCCTCGGGTGGCCGGTCTGGCGTCCGACAACTGGGGTGACCCCGAGTGGCTGTGGAACACGCTGAGGATCGCGAACCTCGTGCTGATCGCCGTGCCCATCGCCGGGTTGGTGCTGGCCCTCGGCGCCACGGCCTCGGCGACGGACCCGGACAGATGGCTGACCGCGGGGCGGTGGGTGGTCACCGGGGTGGTGCTGCTGATCACCGGGCTCATGGGCGGGATCATCGGCGGCTTCTCCGTCGGCTTCGGCGCCGGCACCGAGGACTGCTGGACCCTGCGCGGCGCTCTGGGCTGGCTGCTGGTCTACGGCGTGCCCTTTCTGCTCGCCGCGCCACTGCTCTCCGGCGTGCACGCGATGTGGACCGGCATCCTGGCCGGTGTCGCCGTGCTGTGGCTGCTCGTCGCGCCGGTGAACAAGGCCGCCAAGGAGATCCCGAGCGTCTCCTCCGACTGAACGGCCGGAACTGACCGCTCCGGACCTGTTGACCCCCACGCGCCTCCTCCCTATCGTCTGGTCGACTCTTCGCACATTGTTCGAAATACCGGCAAGGCACTTGTCGGTCATCGTGAGCACGACGTGGACCCGTGGAGGAGCACCCATGGCACCGCCCCTCTCCAGACGCTCCCTTCTCCAGGCCTCGGCCCTCGCCGCGGCCTCCCTCGCGCCAGCCTCCCCCGCCGCGGCGGGCGTTGCTCGAGCACCCTCCGCCGCCGCACCGGCCACCTGGACCGTACGGCCCTTCACGCTCGGCCAAGTCGCCCTCGGCCAGGGCCTCTTCGCCGACAAGCGCAAGCTGATGCTCGACCACGCCCGCGGCTACGACGTGCACCGGCTGCTGCAGGTCTTCCGTGCCAACGCCGGTCTGCCCACCGGTGACGCGGTCGCCCCCGGCGGCTGGGAGGGGCTGGACGGGGAGGCCAACGGCAACCTCCGCGGGCACTACACCGGCCACTTCATGACCATGCTCGCGCAGGCCTGGGCGAGCACCGGTGAGCAGGTCTTCGCCGACCGGCTCCGCACCATGGTCGGCGCGCTGACCGAGGTGCGCGCGGCCCTGCGCGAGGACCCGCAAGTACTGAGCACCACAGGGAAGTTCGGCACCGCGGTCGAGAACGTGCGCGGCTCCTACCAATACGTCGACCTGCCCTCCGGCGTCCTCGGCGGCACGTCCGCGGTGACCCTGTCGGCGTGGGTGAAGCCCACCCACGACGGTGACTGGGCCCGGGTCTTCGACTTCGGTGACGACACCACGCGGTACATGTACCTGGCCGCCCGCAACGCCGACGGAGTGCCGCGCTTCGCCCTCACCACCGCGGGCCCGGGCGCCGAGCAGGGCCTGAACGGCACCGCCGCGCTCCCGCTCCACCGGTGGAGCCACCTCGCCGTCACCCTCGCGAACGGCACCGGCGTCCTGTACGTCAACGGCACCGAGGTGGCCCGCAACACCGCGATGACCCTCACCCCGGCCGCGCTCGGCACCCCCGTCAACAATTGGCTCGGCCGCTCGAACTACACCGCCGACCCCGTCTTCGCGGGCGCCTACGACGAGTTCAACATCTGGTCGCGGGCCCTGACGGCCGCCGAGATCACCGAGCTGCAGAGCGAACGCGCCGCCGGTTCCTCCGCCGGACGCGGCGACCTGGCGTCGTACGCCTTCGACGAGACCGCAGGCGGCACCTTCGCGGACGCCTCCGGCCGGAACCTCACCACCGCCCTGCGCCGCACCTGGGGCGCCCCCAGCCACCCCGGCTTCCTGGCCGCCTACCCGGAGACGCAGTTCATCGACCTGGAGTCGAGGACCAGCAGCGACTACACGCAGGTGTGGGCGCCGTACTACACCGCGCACAAGATCCTCCGAGGCGTCCTCGACGCCTACCTCGCCACCGACGACGCCCGCGCCCTCGACCTCGCCTCCGGCATGGCCGACTGGATGCACGCGCGGCTGTCCCGGCTGCCCGAGGCCACGCTGCAGCGTATGTGGGGCCTGTTCTCCAGCGGTGAGTTCGGCGGCATCGTCGAGGCCGTCTGCGATCTGCACGCCCTCACCGGCAAGGCCGAACACCTCGCGCTGGCCCGGCTGTTCGACCTCGACCGGCTCATCGACTCCTGCGCCGCGAACACCGACATCCTCGACGGGCTCCACGCCAACCAGCACATACCGATCTTCACCGGGTACCTCGGGCTGTACGACGCGACGGGCGAGCGGCGCTACCTCGACGCCGCCAGGAATTTCTGGGACATGGTCGTCCCGCACCGCATGTACGGCATCGGCGGCACCAGCACCGGCGAGTTCTGGAAGGCGCGGGGCGTCATCGCGGGGACCCTCGGCGCCACCACCGCCGAGACCTGCTGCGCGTACAACCTGCTGAAGCTGAGCCGCACGCTGTTCTTCCACGAGCAGGCGCCGAAGTACATGGACTACTACGAGCGGGCGCTCTACAACCAGGTGCTCGGCTCCAAGCAGGACAAGCCCGACGCGGAGAAGCCGCTCGTCACCTACTTCATCGGGCTGACGCCCGGTCAGGTGCGGGACTACACGCCCAAGCAGGGCACCACCTGCTGCGAGGGCACCGGCATGGAGAGCGCCACCAAGTACCAGGACTCCGTGTACTTCCGCAAGGCCGACGGCAGCGCCCTCTACGTCAACCTGTACAGCCCGTCCACGCTGACCTGGGCGGAGCGGGGCCTCACCGTCACCCAGACCACCGGTTATCCCAGGGAGCAGGGGTCCACCCTGACCTTCGCGGGCGGCAGCGCGGCCTTCGAGCTGCGGCTCAGGGTGCCGCCCTGGGCGACGGCCGGGTTCCGCGTCACGGTCAACGGCCGTGCGGTGTCCGGCACTCCGGCGCCCGGCAGCTATTTCACGGTGTCCCGCACGTGGCGCGGCGGCGATGTCGTCCGGATCGCCGTGCCCTTCCGGCTCCGGGTGGAGAAGGCCCTCGACGACCCGTCGCTGCAGACGCTGTTCTACGGCCCGGTGAACCTGGTCGGCCGCAACTCCGCCACCGTGTATCTGGAGTTGGGGCTCTACCGCAACGCCGGTCTCTCCGGCGACCTGCTGCCCAGCCTCACCCCGGTCGCGGGCAAGCCGCTGCATTACACCCTGAACGGCACCGAGTTCGCCCCCTTCTTCGAGGGCACCGAGGACCCCACGCACGCCTACTTCCGGCGGGTGGAGCCCCGGGTGGTCTTCGGCACCACGGACTCCGGTGTCGCCAACCCGGCACGTCCCGACGGCACCACTCTGCTGGATGCGATCTGGGCCGGGGCTCCGTTCGGCGGCAAGGCCGCCCTGCTGTCCCGGGTGCGGTCCACCGTGGACGCGTGGGTGGCGGCGGGGCTGCTGGGCGGGGCGGACGGGCGGACGGTGGTGCGCACGGCGGAGCGGGCCACCTTCGCCCCCTGACCCCGGGGCCAGACGGCCTACGACCTGCGGCGGGGCTTGCCGCGGCGGCCGGGGGCGCTCTTCTTGGCCGGGGCGGGCTTGCGGCGGGCGGGTGCGGGCTCGGGGCGCTTGCGCTTGGGCTGCTCCTCGGCCTGCGGGGCCGAGCGGCCGCGGGTGCTGTTGACGGTGCGGCCGCGGACCACGCCGATGAAGTCCTCGATCCGGTCGGTCGTGGCCTCCTCCGGCCAGGACAGGGCGATGCCCGACTGGGGGGCGTCCACCAGGGTGCGGTAGGTGAGATCCTTGCGGTGGTGCAGGCGGGCCAGTGACTGGGGCACGACCAGCAGGCCGACATTGGCCGCGACCAGCTCGACGGCGTCCGCGGTGGTGGCCGGGCGCTCGAAGCCGGGTTGCCCCGGCGGCCGCTCCCACCCGATGACGTCGTCCAGCGGATGGAAGACGACGTCGTCGGCCAGGTCCTCCGCGGTGACCTCGTCGACGGCGGCCACGGCGTGCTCCTTGGGGACCACGACGACCGTGGTCTCCGTGTAGAGGGGGATCGCGCTGAAGAACGTACGGTCGACCGGCAGCCGGACGAACCCGGCCTCGGCGCCGCCGTCCCGCAGCACACCGGGCGCCTCGGCCGCGGTGACCGGGACGAGCTCCAGGGGGACGTCGGGGTAGCGCTCGTTCCAGATCCGCACCCACTTCGAGGGTGTCACTCCGGGAACGTACGCGAGCCGGAACGATGGAGGTGCTTCCGAGCCTGTCACCTGGCCAGGTTACCGGCCGTGGTCGGCGGTCGTTCACCCACTCGATACCCTTGAGGCATGACGTCGCACCAGACCGCCCAGACGATGAAACCGGCCACCGCCGCCAAGAAGCTGGGTGTGTACCTCGAGGCCACCCCCTCCGAGTTCCAGGAGGGTGTCGTCTCGCGCGCCGAACTGAACGCGCTCCAGGCCGAGCCGCCCCAGTGGCTGCGTGACCTGCGCGCCAACGGCCCGCACCCCCGTCCGGTGGTCGCGGCGAAGCTCGGTGTGTCCATCGCGGGCCTCGCCCGGGGCGGGGTCACCGAGCCGCTCACCACCGAGCAGATCGAGGCGGTGAAGCAGGAGCAGCCCGAGTGGCTGCAGAAGGAGCGCGCCACCCAGGCGGAGGTCCGCAAGGAGGCTGCCCGCCTGAAGCAGCGGGACGCCGAGCGCCAGGAGTCCTGACCCCTCGTCCACCTGCCGAAGAAGCCCTGCTGGGAAAGCCCTGCCGGGAAAACCCGCATGCGTACACGCGTGCGGTTCTGGGAGCATCCCGGCATGGATCGCAGCCTGGAATCGCTGGTCGTCCGGCACACTCACCGTCTCCCCCTGCCCGCGCGGCCCGCGGGGTCCCCGGCGCGGGGCGAGGTGGTGGCGCGGCAGTTCGACGCCGCTTTGATGTCCGTGGGCTTCAAGCTCTCCGCGGAATTGCTGGAGCACCTGTCGGGGTTGTCCGAGGAGACGGTAGCCGCCCTCGCCGAGCGCACCCTCGGCACCGTCCGGACCATGGTCGGCGACCACGTCCGGCACAACGTCTACTTCGTCGACTTCCCGGCGAACGTGCCGGACACCCTCGACTTCTGGCGGGACTGCATCGTCCGGGCCCTCGCCGACGAGTCGGTACGGCCGGCCGTCCTCGCCCAGCTGAGCAGCGGGGTGGTGAACCTGCTCACCCTGCCGTCCTACGGCCGCTACCAGCACTCGTACGCCGAGATGCTCGCCGCCCACGACGAGCTGATCGCCGCCGGCGGTGACCGGGTGACCGTCCTGCACCTGGGCGGCACGCTCGAGGACGAGGTCGGCGGCCTGTACCTGGCGCTAGCGGGGTCCACCACCCCGCTGGGCGAGGAGCACCTGGCCGACCTCGCGCTCCTCGCCGGGCTGTGCGCCGACGGACCGCAGCCGGAGAAGATCCCGGTGCGGGAGAACCGGGCCGTGGTCAACCGGGCGCGGCTGGCGGCGGGGGCCGTGCCGCTGCTGGACACGGTCACGGACGTACTGCGGCTGGCGTGCGCGCTGTGCGACGGAGACGTCACCCTCCAGGAGCCGACCAGGTTCCGGGCGCTGTCCCGTGCGACGCGCCGCGCGCTGCTCGCGGGGCTCGACTCCGTCGTGGCGGCGGCGCCGGGCAAGCTCGCCGACGTACCCGTGCACCGCGAGGCGTTCAAGCGGCTCGGTGAGCGGCTGCATCCGCACGAGTTCCCGCGGTGGCCGCACGCCGCCGAGGTGTTCGCGGTCGCGCGCGGTGAGCGCGAGGCGCCGTCCTTCGACCGCCGGGTGGAGGAACTGCTCGGCGCGGACGACGTCGTCGGGGCCGCGGAACTGCTGAAGTCCGCGCCCGGGCGGCTGTTCCGGTCGCTGGACCGGCTGCTGCGCACCTGCGGGGAGCAGCGCGAGCGCGATGCCGTCGTGGCCGCCGCGGAGGCGGTCGCCCCGGAGGTCTCCGGCCGGGTCCTGCTGTCGGTCCGTGAGCATCTGCACAACCGGACCGACGGCACCGACCGGCGCCGGGTGTTCATCAACCGGCTCGGCCGGGCCTGGGTGACGGACGATCTGCGCGCGCCGGTGCCGGCGCCCGAGCGCGCGCGGCTGATCGACGCGCTCGACGCCGAGCTGCGCCGCCGGCTGCCGGACCCGGGACAGCTGCTCGTCGACCCCGACGTCCTCGACGTGGCGCTGCCGCTGAGCGGACGTGCCACGGCGGCCGGGCTCGGGGTGCTGCCCCGGGGTTCGCTCTCGCCGGTCGAGGGAGAGCTGCTGCGGTTCTTCGTGTACTGGAAGCAGCGGCACCGGGACACCGACTACGACCTGTCGGCCCTGATGCTGGACCAGGACTACGCGACGGTCTGCTGGCTGTCGTACACCCAGCTGACCGAGGTGGAGGGCGAGCACTCCGGTGACATCACCGAAGCGCCGCACGGGGCCTCGGAGTTCATCAACCTCCGGCTGGGGGCGGTGCGCGGGACGTTCGTCGTGCCGCAGGTCAACCTCTACTCCGGGGAGGGCTTCGAGGAGGTCGCCGAGTCGTTCTTCGGGTTCATGCTGCGCGAGGGCGAGCAGAAGGGGCGGCCGTTCGAGCCCCGGACCGTGCGGATGAAGTCGGAGCTGCGGGGTCCGGGCCGGGTGGCGCTGCCGCTCGCCTTCCTGCGCGGGGCCGACGGCCGGTGGCGGGCCAAGTGGCTGCATCTGTACCTGCGGGGCGCGCCGGCGTCCAACCGGGTCGAGGGCAACCAGGTTTCGGTGGCGGCGCTGCTGCGCGGCATCGTGGAGCGGGAGCAGTTGACGGTGCGTTATCTGGCGGAGCTGATGGTCGGCGGTGCCGTGACGGTGTGGGACGGCAGCGAGGTCCCGGAGGGTCCGGTCACCTACATCGGGCTGCAGCGGCCCGAGGGGCTGCACCCGGAGTCGCGGATCGTGACCCTCGAAAATCTGCGCGACCTGATACCGGAGTGACTGATAGCGTGAGCCGCGGCGAGGCCATGAGGGGGCTTCCTTCTACCTCCGCGAAAACGGATTCGATGCTAGTCCCTTCGCTCTCCTCGCCCTCGACATGCCTCCGGCCGTCCCGCCACCGTGCGGGACGGCCGGAGGCATGTCAGCTGTCGTAGTCCACCGTCAGCGTCTCGGAGACCGGGTACGACTGGCAGGTCAGGACGTACCCCGCCTCGACCTCCGCCGGTTCCAGGGCGAAGTTGCGCCGCATGTCCACCTTGCCGTCGGTGAGCAGGGCCCGGCAGGTGCCGCAGACGCCGCCCTTGCACGCGAACGGCAGATCGGGTCGGCTGCGCTGGGCGCCGTCGAGGACGGACCGCTCGCGGGGCAGGGCGGAGGTGGTGGAGCGGCCGTCGAGGACGACAGTGACCTGGCTGACGGGACCGGCCGGCCCGGACTCCGTGTGGTGCACTTCGCGTACGGGCTCGTCGTCGGCGTAGAACAGCTCCTGGTGGACCCGGTCGGCCGGGACACCGAGTCCGTCGAGGACCCGCTGGGCGTCGCGGACCATGCCGTGCGGGCCGCACAGCCACCAGTGGTCGGCACCGGGCACGTCGACCAGGCCGTCGATGAGCGCCGTCAGCCGCTCGGCGTCCAGGCGGCCGGAGAGCACCTCGGCCTCCCGGGGTTCGCGGGACAGGACGTGGGCGAGCTGGAAGCGGCTCGGGTACAGGTCCTTCAGGTCGGCCAGTTCGTCGGCGAACATCACCGTGCCGCTGCGGCGGTTGCCGTAGAAGAGGGTGACCCGGGAGCGGGAGTCGGCGGCCAGGACGGACTCGGCGATGGACAGCATGGGGGTGATGCCGGAGCCCGCGGCGAGCAGCACATGGTGGCCCGGGGTGGTCAGGTCGGGGGTGAAGCTGCCGGTCGGGGCCATCACTTCCACGGTGTCTCCGGGGCGCAGCTCGTTGACCAGCCAGGAGGAGAACAGGCCGCCGGGCACCACGCGTACGCCGATGCGCGGGGCGGTGCCGACGGGGGTGCAGATCGAGTACGAGCGGCGCTCGTCCCGGCCGTCGGTCACGCGCCGCAGGGTCAGGGACTGGCCGGGCGCGAAGGCGAACTCCTCGGCCAGCTCGGGCGGGATCTCGAAGCCGACGGCGGCGGCGTCCTCGCACAGCGGCTGCACGGCGGCGACCCGCAGCGGGTGGAAGACCGGGCGGCGGCGCGGGCGCGGCTTCACGGCCTCGGCGGGGGCGGTCGGGGCCATCAGATCTCCTTGACGTACTCGAACGGCTCGCGGCAGGCACGGCAGCGCCAGAGCGCCTTGCAGGAGGTGGCGGCGAACCGGGAGGTCTCCTCGGTGTCCGCGGAGGCGCAGCGCGGGCAGGGCACCGTGCGCCGGATCGGCGACAGGGTGAGCGGCACCGGGCCGCGCGGGGCGGGGCCGGGCGGGGCGATGCCGTGCTCGGCCAGCTTGCGGCGGCCCTCGGGGGTGATCCAGTCGCTGGTCCACGGCGGGTTCAGGACGGTGCGGATCTCCACGCGCGGGTATCCGGCGTCCCGGAGACGGGCGGCGACGTCGGCGCGCATCTCGGCCATGGCGGGGCAGCCCGAGTAGGTGGGGGTGAGCTCGGCGACGACGGTGCCGTCCTCGGTGAGCGTCACCTCGCGCAGGACGCCCAGGTCGGCGAGGGTCAGCATGGGCAGTTCGGGGTCCGGCACCTGCTCGGCGATGTGCCGGGCGTGCCGCGCGTCGAGCTGGAGGGTCACCATGTCGCCCCCGGGTGGGCGCGGGCCACGCTCTGCAACTCCTCCAGCAGCGGGGCCAGATGCTCGGTGTGCTCGCCGGCGCGGCCGCTGCCGGGGGACGGCCGGTAGACCGGCATGGGCAGCCCGGCCTCCTCCGTCACCTGGCGCAGCACGGCGACGACCTCGTCGCGGACGTCGCAGGCGGTGAACAGTTCGCCGAGGTACGGGGCGACCTGCTCGACGGCCTTGCGCATCCGGCGGTGGGACTCCTCGGTGCCGTCGCCCAGGCGGACCGCCCACTCGGCGGCGTACTGCCGGTGGTAGGTCAGTTCCTTGACGCCCTTGGCGGCGACGGCGGAGAGCACCGGGTCGGGGTGGGTGACCAGTTGCTGGAAGTGGGCGAGCCGCCAGCTGGACAGGGCCAGCAGCCGCACGACGGTGAACGCGAAGTCGCCGTTGGGGAGTTCGGTGAGCCGGACGTTGCGGAAGTCGGCCGGGGCGCGGAAGTAGGCGTAGGCGTCCTCGTCGCGGCCGGTGCCGTCGGCCTGTCCGGCGCGGGAGTACAGCAGCCGGGCCTGGCCGAGCAGGTCGAGGCCGATGTTGGCGAGCGCGACCTCCTCCTCCAGCTCGGGGGCGCGGGTGATCCACTCGGCGAGGCGCTGGGCGGCGACGAGGGCGTCGTCGGCCAGGGCGACGCAGGACGCGGCGAGTTCGCCGGCGTCGACGCCCTCGGGCACGGTCGTGTCGACGCCGTGCAGGGGGTCCTCGAAGCCGGTGCCGTACGCCCAGCGGGTGTCGTCCTCGTGGCCCTCGGCGAGGGTCAGGTAGACGTGGTCCTCACTCATCCACGGCTCCTAGATGTGCGGGACATCGTCGGGGATGTCGTAGAACGTCGGGTGGCGGTAGACCTTGTCCGCGCTGGGGGCGAAGAAGGGGTCCTTCTCGTCGCGGGTGGAGGCCGCGATGTGTTCCGAGCGCACCACCCAGATCGACACGCCTTCGTTGCGCCGGGTGTACAGGTCGCGGGCGTGGGTGAGGGCCATGGCGTCGTCGGCGGCGTGCAGCGAGCCCACGTGGACGTGGTTCAGGCCGCGCTTGCCGCGCACGAACACCTCGTACAGCGGCCAGTTCTGCGAGTTGCTCATGCCGCCGGCTCCTTCCGGGCCCGCTTGGCCGCGTGGGCGGTGGCCGCCTCGCGCACCCAGGCACCTTCCTCGTGGGCGCTTCTGCGCCGCTGCGTTCGCTGGTCGTTGCAGGGTCCGCCGCCCTTGATGACCCGCATCAGCTCGTCCCAGTCCGGGGTGCCGAAGTCGTGCCGGCCGCGCTCGGCGTTCCACTTCAGCTCCGGGTCGGGCAGGGTCACGCCGAGCTTGTCGGCCTGCGGGACGGTCATGTCGACGAAGCGCTGCCGCAGTTCGTCGTTGCTGTGCCGCTTGATCTTCCAGGCCATGGACTGCGCGGAGTTGGGGGAGGCGTCGTCGGGCGGGCCGAACATCATCAGCGAGGGCCACCACCAGCGGTTCACCGCATCCTGGACCATCTCGCGCTGGGCGTCGGTGCCGCGCATCATCGTCATCAGCAGTTCGTAGCCCTGCCGCTGGTGGAAGGACTCCTCCTTGCAGATGCGGACCATCGAGCGGGCGTAGGGGCCGTAGGAGCTGCGGCACAACGGGACCTGGTTGCAGATCGCGGCGCCGTCCACGAACCAGCCGATCACGCCGACGTCGGCGAAGGTCAGCGTCGGGTAGTTGAAGATCGACGAGTACTTCTGGCGGCCCTCGATCAGCCGCTCGGTGAGGTCCGCGCGGTCGGCACCGAGGGTCTCCGCCGCCGAGTACAGATACAGCCCGTGTCCGGCCTCGTCCTGCACCTTGGCGAAGAGGATCGCCTTGCGGCGCAGCGAGGGGGCGCGCGTGATCCACTCGCCCTCGGGCTGCATCCCGATGATCTCCGAGTGGGCATGCTGCGCGATCTGCCGGACCAGCGTCTTGCGGTAGCCGTCCGGCATCCAGTCGCGCGGCTCGATCCGCTGGTCGCGCGCGATCGTCGCGTCGAAGTGCTCCTGGAGTGCCTCCGGGGGCGAGGCCTCGGCGTGGTGTGTCGTGGTCATCTCCACCAGCTTCCCAACCGACCATTCGTTCGGTATCAGTGTGACGCCTTTCCGGCCCTCCGGCAAGACCCTTCGCCGCCCTTGACAGCCACCGGACCGACTGGTTGTTTGACCGGTGCCGCATGCTGACCGAATGATCGGTCGGGGCACGAGGTGGTGGAGATGCCGACGAAGGAGTCCCGATGAGCAACCTGGGCGAACCCCTCCCCCACGACCTGCTGGACGACGGCGAAAGACTCACCCGCGAACAGCTCGGGGAACTCCAGCTCGACCGGCTGCGGGCGACCTTGCGGCACGCGTACGACCATGTCGAGCTGTACCGCAAGAAGTTCGACGAGGCCGGGGTCACCCCCGAGGACTGCCGCACGCTTGCGGACCTCGCCCGGTTCCCCTTCACCACCAAGGCCGACCTGCGGGACACCTACCCCTTCGGCATGTTCGCCGTGCCGATGTCGCAGGTGCGGCGCGTGCACGCCTCCAGCGGGACCACCGGCCGCCCCACGGTCGTCGGTTACACCGAGAACGACCTGTCGATGTGGTCGGACGTGGTCGCCCGCTCGATCCGGGCCGCCGGCGGCCGCCCCGGCCACAAGGTGCACATCTCCTACGGCTACGGCCTGTTCACCGGCGGACTCGGCGCGCACTACGGCGCCGAACGGGCCGGCTGCACGGTGATCCCCGCCTCCGGCGGCATGACGGCACGCCAGGTGCAGATCATCCAGGACTTCCGGCCCGAGATCATCATGGTCACCCCGTCCTACATGCTGACCCTGCTCGACGAGTTCGAGAAGCAGGGCGTCGATCCCCGCGACACCTCTCTGCGGGTCGGCATCTTCGGCGCCGAGCCGTGGACGGAGGAGATGCGCCGTGAGATCGAAGAGCGCGCGGGCCTCCACGCCGTCGACATATACGGGCTGTCCGAGGTGATCGGTCCGGGCGTGGCGCAGGAGTGCGTGGAGACCAAGGACGGGCTGCACATCTGGGAGGACCACTTCTACCCGGAGGTCGTCGACCCGGTCACGGACGAGATCATGGCCGAGGGCGAGGAGGGCGAGATCGTGTTCACCTCGCTCACCAAGGAGGCGCTGCCGATCATCCGTTACCGCACCCGGGATCTGACCCGGCTGCTGCCGGGCACCGCCCGCCCGGCCTTCCGCCGGATGCGGAAGGTCACCGGACGCTGCGACGACATGATCATCCTGCGAGGGGTGAACGTCTTCCCCACCCAGATCGAGGAGATCGTGCTGCGCACCCCCGCGGTGGCCCCGCACTTCCAGATCCGGCTCACCCGGCGCGGCCGGATGGACCACCTCACCGTCCGCGTAGAGGCCCGCCCCGACGCGGGCCCCGACCAGCGGCGGGCCGCCGCCGACGCCATCGCCCAAGGCGTGAAGGACGGCGTGGGGGTCAGCGTCGAGGTGGAGATCGTCGAGCCGGAGACCCTGGAGCGCTCGCTCGGCAAACTGAAGCGCGTGAAGGATCTCCGCCAGGCATAGGTCAGTTGCCGCCCCGCGTCCTGAGCTACCGGTCGAGCCGCTCGATGTGGGCCACGTTCCGCAGATCCTCGGCGTCCTGGCTGGCCTCGGCCGTGAACCAGGCGTCGAGGATCTCCTTCAGCAGGGGCTCGGAGGTCAGCCGCAGGCTGAGGGCGAGCACGTTGGCGTCGTTCCAGCGGCGGGCGCCGTCCGCCGTGGGGGCGTCCGTGCACAGGGCCGCCCGTACGCCGGGCACCTTGTTCGCGGCGATGGAGGCGCCGGTGCCGGTCCAGCAGCAGACCACGGCCTGATCGGCCGTACCGGCGGCGACCTCGCGGGCCGCCGCCGCGGAGCAGACCGCCCACTGGGGGTCCTCCCCGGGCCGCAGCGCACCGTGCGGCACGACCTGGTGGCCGCGCCGCTCCAGCTCCGCGAGGAGGAGGCGGGCCACGGGTTCGTCCATGTCGGAGGAGACGGAGATCCGCATGTCCGCGAGCCTACTCGGCCGCCCCGTCAGTGATTCGGGGTCGCGCGGCTGATGTCCGCCAGGGCGGTGTGCGGGTCCTCGGTGACGGCGAGGTCGCCGAGGCTGACCATGCCGACCGGGCAGCCCCCGTGCTCCACCACCGGCAGCCGCCGTACCGCGTGCCGGCGCATCAGCTCGATCGCGTGGTCGGTGCTGTCCTCGGGGCCCACGGTGACGACGGGCGGCCGGCTGCACACGGCCCCGACCGCGGTGGTGTGCGGGTCGCGGCCGTCGGCGATCGCCCGCACCACGATGTCGCGGTCCGTGAGCACTCCGAAGAGATCACTGTCGTAGACGACCAGGACGTCGCCGAGGTTCTGCTCGCTCATCACGCGGGCCGCCTTCTCCACCGTGGTCATCGGTTCGACGGCCACGGCTCCGGGCGACATCACGTCACGGATCCGGTGGATCATGGGGCACCTCCTAGGGCCGTTCCTTGCGCAGGAAGCGGCGCAGACGGGTCAGGGTCCAGGTGTTGATCACGTCGTCCGCGGTGAGCCAGCCGCGCTGGGCGGTCGCCACGCCGTGGCGCAGATTGGCCAGGTGGGGCACGGCGTGCGCGTCGCTGTCGATCGCGAACCGCACGCCGTACCGCTTGGCCCGCAGGATGTGCTCGTCGCCGAGGTCGAGCCGGTCCGGGTGGGCGTTGATCTCCAGGGCCGTGCCGGTGCGGGCGCAGGCGGCGAAGACCTCGTCGAGGTCGGCGTCGATGCCCGCCCGCCTGCCGATGAGCCGGGTGGTGGGGTGGCCGATGATGTGCACGTACGGGTTCTCGCAGGCCCGCACGAGCCTGCGGGTCAGGGCCGTCCGCCCCTGGTCGAAGTGCGAGTGGACCGAGGCCACGCACAGGTCGAAGCCGGCCAGGAACTGCTCCGGCCAGTCGACGTCCCCGTCGGGGCCGATGTTCAGCTCGGCCCCGTGCAGCAGCCGCATCCGCCCGGCATCCAGGCTTCGCACTTGCTCGCGCTGGGCGAGCATCCGCTCGTCGGTCATGCGCTGCATGGACAGGTCGGGACCGTGGTCGGTGATCGCGTAGTAGGCGTAACCGCGTTCGGCGGCCGCGGCGACCATGTCCTCCAGGGAGGCGAGCCCGTCGGTGAGGTCGGTGTGGGTGTGCAGATCGCCCCGTACGTCCGCCTCGGTGACCAGCTCGGGCAGCTCGTCGCGCAGCCCCGCCTCGATCTCCCCGCGGTCCTCGCGCAGCGTGGGCGCGATCCACGGCAGCCCGAGCCGGGCGTAGACGTCCTCCTCGGTCCGGGACACGATCTTCTTGCCGCTCTCGGCGTCGAACAGGCCGTACTCGGACAGCTTCAGCTTCTGGTGGACGGCGATCTCCCGGACCCGGATGTTGTGCGCCTTGGAGCCGGTGAAGTACAGCAGGGCCGCGCCCCAGGAATCCGGCGGTACAACGCGCAGGTCGACGGCGAGCCCCCGGTCGGTGCGCACGGAGGTCTTCTTCTCCCCCCGGGCGATCACCTCCGAGACGTACGGCAGCTCGGTGAGGGCCCGCATCACGGGCCCCGGCGTGCGGGCGGTGACCAGGACGTCGAGGTCGCCGATGGTCTCGCGGCCCCGCCGCAGCGATCCCGCGTACGCGCACCGCCACACGCCGCCGACCCCGGACAGCGCGGCGACGACCTCCTCGGCGAGCCCGGTGGCGACGTCGATCAGCACCCGGCCGCCGGAGGCGCGCAGCAGATCGATGCCGTGCAGCAGCTTCTCCTCGGTGCGCGGCCCGAAGCCCTTCAGATCGCGCAGCCGCTCCTGATGGATCGCGTCGGCCAGCTCGTCGATCGAGGAGATGCCCAGCTCTTCGTAGAGCATCAGGGCCTTCCTGGGGCCGAGGGAGGGGATCGCCGTCAGCCGGCGCACTCCGGCCGGGATCCTGGCGCGCAGTTCCTCGACCGCACCGACGCTGCCGCTGGTCAGGTACTCGGTGACTTTCTCGGCGATCGAGGTGCCGACCCCGGGGATCTCCTTGAGGCCCGTGGCGTCGAGCCGGGCGACGTCGGTGTGGTGGCCGCCGATCGCCCGGGCCGCCTTTTCGTAGACGCGTGCCCTGAACGCGTCTCCTCCGGTGATCGAGATCAGGTCCGCGTACTCCTGGAACAGCGCGGCGACCTCGTCGTTGGCCCGAGCCACACGTTCAGGGTAGGCACGCGGCGCGGGTTCAGTCGCCCGCGGAGGCCCGGACGTGGTCGGCGCACCACTGGCGGGCCGCGTCGGCGACCTCGTCCAGGGCGCCGGGCTCCTCGAACAGGTGGGTCGCGCCGGGCACGACATGCAGCGTGCAGGGCACCCGCAGCCGCCGCGCCGCCTCCTCGTTGAGCCGCAGCACCTCCCGGTCCCGCCCGCCCACGATCAGCAGCACGGGCGCGCGTACGGCGTCCAGGGCGTCCTCGGCCAGGTCGGGCCGTCCGCCCCGGGAGACCACGGTCAGCACGCGCGCGGGACGCTCGGCGGCGGCCATCAGGGCGGCGCCCGCCCCGGTACTGGCACCGAAGAGGGCGACGAGCAGCCCGCGGGTGTCGTCCCGCTCCGCCAGCCAGTCGATCGCGGCCACCAGCCGCCCGCCCAGCAGCGGAAGGTCGAAGCGGTGCTCGCCGGTGAGCTCGTCCCGCCGTTCCTCCTCCTCGCTGAGCAGGTCCATCAGCAGGGTGCCGAGCGCGGCCGTCCGCACCGCGGCGGCCACCTGCCGGTTGCGGGGACTGTGCCGGGAGCTGCCGCTGCCGTGCGCGAACAGCACCACCGCGCGCGCGGAGTCCGGCAGGACCAGGTCGCCCGCCAGTTCGATGCCCGGGCCCGCGGGCACCACGACCGAATGGGAGATCATCACCATCGCCTCCGCTCCCCGGGTTCCTCCGATCCGGCCGCGCAACCGGCCTGCCGGTGACCGGTTCCCGAAGAGGCCAAGGCCCCGGCGGGGCGTTGTCAGTGGTCTCGCCTAGAGTTCCCGTCACTTGATCACTGAGTGCGGGGAGGCACCTGTGGGGTGGGTGACGGCCGGCGACTACGAGGTCGCTCTGGACGCGGGGAAGGTCGTGTGCCGCAACGCGGCCGGGCGACGGCTGAAGTCGGTGCCGGCCAAACTCGCGGACGAGCCCGCGCTGGTGGGGCTGCGTCAGCTCGCCGAGTGGCTGGAGCGGCACGAACGGCAGTGCCTGACCGAGGTGGAGCGCTGGATGGTGCGCTCGCTTCCGGTGCCACTGGCGGTCGTCGCCCGGGTGTGGCCCGACCCGGCCTGGCAGCACGCCCTGCGCGACCTCGTGGTCACCGGCCCGGACGGCGCGGTCGCCGGCTTCCTGCGGGACGCCGACCCGGACCGCGGACTCGGGCTCGTCGACCTCGACGGCGACACCGTGCGCATCAGCCCCGAACTCGTGCGCATCCCGCACCCGGTGCTGCTGGAGGACCTGGAGGACTTGCGGGAGTTCGCCGTCGAACTCGGCGTCGAGCAGCGGGCCCAGCAGCTGTTCCGCGAGGTATGGCACCGCCCCGCGGATCTCGACGCCGATGCCACGGCCGTGGAGGACTACGCGGGCGGGGCCTTCAAGGAGCTGCGGTTCCTGCACGGCAGGACCACCCAGCTCGGCTACCGCGTCCGCGGCGGTGACGCCGTCTGCTCGCTGCGCGAGGACGGCCGCGCGCTCGAGGCCCGCGTCTGGATCGGCGACTACGACACCTACCTGGAGACCGAGACCGGCCCGCTCACCTGGACCGACGGCAGCGGCAAGGTGCTGAGGCTCGGTCAGGTCGGGCCGGTGGCCTGGTCGGAGGGGATGCGCATGGCGGCCGCGCTGTACGCCGGGCGCGACATCGAGGACGAGGAGAAGGCCGCATGAGCACGTACGACGAGACCACCGCGGCCGCGCTGCTGGAGGCGGGCGCCGTCCTGCCGCCGGGCACCACCGCCCGCGAGGACGCGGACACCCTCACCGTCCGCACCTACACCCACCCCGCACTGGACGACCGGCGCGTGGTCCGGCTGGTCCCGGGCACCCTCGGCGAGGCCGAGGACCTGGCCCTGGAGTTCCTCGGGCTGGCCCGCGAGCCCCAGGCGCCCGAGATCGGCCAGGTGCGCCGCGAGACCCTCGGCTTCCCGGCCTGGGCACTGGTCCACGACCCGGCCAACGGCCACCACGCCCTGGCCCTCGTCAAGGACGTCGAACGGCTCGCCCGCCAGGCCAAGTCCCGCCCCGGCACCGCCAAGGAGGGCTTCGAGGAGCTCGGCGAACGGCTCGGCCGAGCCGTCCCGCACTTCCTGCCGACCTTCTACGAACAGGCGGCCCGGATCTTCCTCCAGCACGAGAACACCACCTACGCGGCGGCCTTCTTCGGCAAGGCGCGCGAGGCCGAGCGGGTGCACGCGCTTGCCGTGGACGAGGACCGGCAGCGGGCGGTGTTCCTGGAGTTCGCCTTCGCCGGGGCGCTGACCGTCAAGGCCCTCAAGGAGCATGTGAAGGACCTCGCCCGGCGGCTGGACCCGCGGGAGGCGTGGGCGCAGTACCGGCAGCTGACGGTGGAGCGCTGCGCGGCCGGCATGCCGCCGTACGCCTCGCTGCCGCAGGACGCACGGAGCCTGATCAAGGCGGCCGGGCTGTCCCGGGTCACCGAGGAGTGCGAGCTGGTCGCCGACCTGATCGCCTCCCCGGCCGCCGTGCGGGCCCCGGCCTCCTTCTGGAACACCTACCGGGCCACCCTGACCGTCCTCGCCGAACAGCGCCCGGCGGTACGGGTGCGGCTGCTGGAGATCATGCCGAGCGGTCTCGGCCGCAGCGTCGAGGACGACGAGTTCTGGCTGGGGCTGCTCGCGGAGACCGGCGCCGACCGGTTGCTGACCGGCGAGGACGCCGAAGCGGCGGGCGCGGTCGACGCGGCGGACTGGCTCGGCCGCTGGGCGAGCCACCGCAAGCACGGCGCCGCGGTCTCCTGGCGCTCCCCCGCCACCCTCGCGCTGGTCGCGCGCATGGCGGACCGGCTGCGCGCCGACGCCCGGCCGGTCGACCTGTTCACCGGCCGCTGGCACGCCGGAGCCGACCCGGACCTCCTCGACCTGTGCGCGGCGCAGGACGTGCCGCTGGCGATGCCGGACGAGGACACCCGGGTCCATCTGGGGCTCGACCGGTGGCTGCGCGACGAGCGCGCCGGCCGCCGCGACCTGACGGCCACCGCTGCCGACCCCCGGCTGCGGCGGCTGCTGTACGAGGCGATCGGCACCCTGAGCGGCGACCATGCCCTGTCCGGCGTGCTGGAACCGGTCGCCGGGCATCCCGTACTGGGCGAGGTGCTGCGCGACTGGCTCGCCGACTCGGCCGCCGAGTACACCGGGGCGACCGGCCTGCCCGCGGCCCGCACGGCGCTGGAGCGGATGCGGCCCTTCCGTCCGGTGGCCGCCCGTGTCCACGCCGAGGCGGTCGCCCGTGTCGCCGCCCACGACGTCACGCCGGTGCTGGCGCGCACCCTGCGCGCGGGCATCCTGGACGAACTGGGCTGGCCCGCCCTGGAGGAGGGCCTGCGGCTGCTCGACACGGAGACCCGCGGCAAGGGCCACCACGACGAGCTGGCGGTCGGCGAGGCCTGGCCCGCACTGATCCTGTCCCGGGGACACAAGGCGGTCGTCGTCGGGCCCGAGAAGGTGCTGCTCGAGCACGATCTGCGGCTGCCCGTCGAGCTGGACCGCTGGAACCGCCCGCAGTTCCGCTGGACCGACGGCGAGCTGCTGGTGATGTGGCGGCAGGAGGGCAAGCAGGTCGGCTACTGGTCGGCCCGGCCGTCCGAGGTGTTCACCCTGGGCGGCGAACAGCTCGGCTACGGCTACGGTCGTCACCTCGGCTACCCCTCGATCCCGCTGCCCGGCGGCGGCCGGGCCACCGGCGGCCGCACCCTGCACGCCGGCGACACCGTCCTGCCCGCCGGCCGTGCCGTCATCGGCGACGGCACCACCTGCTGGCGCGAGGGCCGGCAGGGGCGGCAGGAAGTGTGGCTGGAGTACGACCCGGCGACCGGCACGCACGGGCGTGCCTCGCTGCCCGCCTTCCTGCGGTCCGCCGTCCGGGAGGACGCCCGGCTGGAGCAGCGCCTGTGCGAGGTCCTGCCCCTGCAACCGGGGCTGGAGCAGAGCCCGTTCGGCACCGACGGCACGGTCCTGGGCCGCTGGGTGCGCACCGCGGGGACGGGCGGCGAGGCGGTGACGACCGCCGGTACACCGGACGGCCGGACCGCGGTCCTGCGCCGCACCGGCGGCGTTCCGCTGGGCTGCCTGCGGCTGCCCGGGGGCGCCGCGCCGGTGGTCGCGATGACCGGCGGGCAGATCGGCCTGTTCGCGCCCGACGGCGGGCTGCTCGGCCGGGTGACCGTGGGCGAGCGCGGCAGCGAGTTCGCCGCCGGCAGCCGGTACGTACCTCCGGTGGCGTTCTGGCACGCGCTGCGCCCCCGCGACGAGCGGGCCTCGGCGGTGCTGCGCGCCCTGAGCGACGAGCGGGCGGCCGGCCTGCTGCGGGCCGGCACCGCCGCCCTGGCGGAGCACCGGGCGCAGCTCGCGGCGGCCGGTGACGCCGAGGCCCGCGGCAAGCTCCCCTCCGCCGACGAGGTCCTGGTGCGGGCCGTCGCGTCGGCACTGCCCGAGGTCACCGACGGGCGGCTGCTGCTGGGCGTCTCCGCCCTGGTCCGTGCGGCACTCCGGCTCACCGAGTCGGCCACCGCCCTCGCCGCCCCGCCCATCGAGCGGGACCGCCCGGACCGCCGCCGCACCGAGGGCATGTTCGCGGACTACCACCCCGAGCACGGCGACGACCGGACGCTGAACAGCGCCGCCGGTGGCATCGCCGGGCTGTGGGGAGGCTGGAGCAGCCAGCGCCAGTGGACCGCGCTGCGCCAGATCCGCGCGGTGAACCACGTGCTGTCCGGACAGCCCGCCGACGGCAAGCCGCTGTCCGCCGAACCCGGCCGGCCGGCCCCGCTCGGCGACGGCTGGACCAGCGACGAGCACACCGTCCCCGGCATCGGCATGATCTGGCCGTCGCTGCTGGGCGTGCTGCGCCCGCTCGCCTACCGCGCCGCCCTGCCGACGGTGTCCGAGGCCCAGCGCGAGGCGCTGCTCCTGCTGTTCGAGGCCCTCGCCGAAGGACCGCTCGCCGCACCCGGGGACAGCCTGCGCGAGGTCCTCCTCGGCGAGCCGCGCGACAACCAGCACCGCGTCGGCCAGGTACTGCGCCGGGACGGCCGTACCGTCGTCATTCTCGGCTGCCAGAACATCGACACCGCGCGCGGGAGGGTGAACTGGCTGGCCCTGGACCACGATCCGTCCGGCCGGTTCGGCGCGATCACCCACTTCACCCTGGAGCGCGAGACCCGGCACGGCCAGGGGTTCCCCGCCGACGGGCTCGCCGCGGTCGCCCGGCTCATCCGGGACAAGGGCGCGGCTCCCTGGCGGGCCGAGGCGCCCGAGGCGTTCGCCGCCGTGACGCGGGGCGGGCTCGGGCCGCTCCAGGCGACCGTGCTGCTGGCCGCCCAGCCGCGTGATCACGACGCGCAGACGCTCGCCGTCATGGGCCTGAAGCCGCGCCGGATGGACCAGGCGAACAGCATGCTCGACTCGCTCACCACGGAGGACCGCACCGCACTGCTCGGCGCCCTGCTGCCCGCCGACCCCGCCGACCTGTGGTCGACCGGGCCGGACCTGGAGGGCGCGGGCCGGGTGTGGGCCGAGCGGCTCGGCTCCGTCGTCCGGGTGCCCGAGGAACTCTCGGCGGACCTCGCCGGACTGCCCGCCGCCTCCGCCGGGGTGGTCCTCAACCCCGGGCGCACCCGCTGGATCAGCCGGACCACGGCCCTGCGCCCCGACAAGGACGGCAGCTGGGTCCCGGACGACCCGTCCGCCCTGCCCAGCCACTACGACCTGGGCAGCGCCGTGGCCGCCCTGGCCTCGCTCGCCTACGCCCTCCCCTACGGGCACCCCCTGCGCCCCGTTCTCCCGGAGAGCCTCGCCGCGCTGCGCCGCCGGTTCGCCGACCCGGAGCTGGTGCTCCCGCTCGGCGTGGAGTGGACGGAGAAGGGCGGCCCCACGGCCGTGGAGGTGCGCAAGGCGTACGGGCTCGCGGAGACCGGAGGCGCCGACGCGCAGGGCCAGATCCGCGTCGGCGAGGCGCTGGTGCTGCGGCCCTGGCACGGGGACAGCGAGATCACCCTGGTCCGCCCTGCGGGCCTGACCGGGCCGGACGACTCCGTGTTCGGCCTCCTGGAAGGGCTCGTCGGACCCCAGCGCGGCGCGGGACTGGGGTGGTTGCGGGCACTCCTCGGCGACGACCTCGCCCGGGCCGTCGCCGCCGACGGCCCCGCCGGGTACGCCCAGGACCCCATGGTCAGCGTGCCGGACCTGGTCACGGAGGTCGCCGCGGCCCACGGCCTGGGCGAGGACGCGGCGGCGCTCTACCTCCAGCTGCTCGCCCTGCCCGACCCGACGGACCGCAACTGCGCCCGCTGGACCGGCTGGAAGCCCGCCCGGCTGAAGAAGGCCCGCGTGGAACTGGCGGCGACCGGCCTGGTCGTCGAGGCCAAGCGGCCGCGCGCCGGGCGCGCCCTCTTCCTGCCCGGAGGCTGGCGCGACCTCAAGGGCGCCGCGCTGCCGGTGGAGAGCTGGAAGGAGGGCCTGTACGCGATACCCGAGCGGATGCGTACCGTGCCGCACCTCCCGCTGCCCGAACTGTTCGCCCGCGCCTGGGAACGGGTCCGCGCCGGCGACGCACCGGCGTACGAGGAGCTGATCACGCGGAGGGGACGCCGCCGATGACGACCCCGCGACTGGCCGGGCACATGCCGGCCGACCGGGAGAACCAGGTCGGCCAGACGCCGGCCGACCGGAAGGACCGGGCCACTCCGACGCCCGCCGACCGAAAATACCAGGCCGGCCACACACCCGCCGGCTGGAAGCACCAGGCCACGCGCACGCTTACCGACCGGAAGCACCGGGCCAGCCAGAAGCACCAGGCCATTCCCACGCCCGCCGACCGGAAGCACCACGCCAGCCACACGCCCACGGACCGGAAGAATCGCCGCCGATGACCTTCACCCTGCCCTCCGCCCCGGCCCGCCAGATCGTCCCGCCCGAGGATCTGCACGCCACCGAGCTGGCGTTCCTCGCCGCGTACGACGATGGGCCACGTCCGCCCGCCTGGCACCTCACGCCCCGGGCCGTCGTCACGTTCGTCATGGGCAGCGGCGGCCAGGCACTGAAGCTGCCCGACACCGCCGAGGTACCGGACGGCGTGCCGCGGCGCCTGACGGTGTCGGCCAAATTCGTCGGCGAGCGGGCGCTGGTCGAGCGGTGTGTCGTCACGCTCGCGGGAGAGCGCGGGCTGCTGCTGGTCGGCGAGCCCGGCACCGCCAAGTCCATGCTGTCCGAGCTGCTGTCGGCCGCCGTGTGCGGCACCAGCGGCCTGGTCGTGCAGGGCACCGCGGGCACCACCGAGGACCAGCTCAAGTACGGCTGGAACTACGCCCTGTTGCTGGCCCAGGGCCCCAGTCGGCAGGCGCTGGTGCCCTCGCCGGTGCTCACCGCCATGTCGCGGGGCGCCATCGCCCGGGTGGAGGAGGTCACCCGCTGTCTGCCGGAGGTGCAGGACGCGCTGGTCTCCCTGCTCTCCGAGCGGCGTATCGCCGTACCCGAACTGGCGGGCGGCGAGGATGCGTTGGCGCACGCCGCGCCCGGCTTCAACCTCATCGCCACCGCCAACCTGCGCGACCGGGGCGTCTCGGAGATGTCCGCCGCGCTCAAGCGCCGCTTCAACTTCGAGACGGTCGGCCCCATCGCGGACCTCGACGCCGAGACCGCGCTGGTGCGCAGTCAGGCGCGGGCGTCCGTGGAGCGGGCGGGTGCCGCCTTCCAGGTCGACGACGCGGTGCTGGAGGCCCTGGTCACCGCCTTCCGGGACCTGCGGGAGGGCCGGTCGGCGGAGGGCTGGGAGGTGGAGCGGCCGTCCACCGTGATGAGCACCGCGGAGGCGGTGTCGGTGGCGGGCGCGCTGGGTCTCGCGGCGGCGTACTTCCCGGGCGACCGCGATGTTCTCGGGCTCCTGCCGGGTCATCTGCTCGGGGTGGTCCGCAAGGACGACCCCGCCGACGCGGCCCGGCTGCGCGGCTACTGGGACGGCCCGGTCCGACGGCGCGCCGAGCAGGGCTCCGCCACCTGGCGCACCCTGTGGGACCTGCGCACGGTGCTGGAGGGCTGACGGTCATGCCCCTCTCCCCCGACGAGGCCGTGGCGGCCCTGACCGATCCGGCGGGGCCGTACCTCATCGGCGTACGGCACCACGCGCCGTCCCTGGCAGCGGCGGTGCCCGCCCTGCTGGACGCGGCGAAGCCGGACGTGGTGCTCGTCGAACTCCCCGCCGAGATGCAGGAGTGGCTGCCGTGGCTGGGCCACGAGGAGACCCGCGCCCCGGTCGCCCTAGCGGCAGCGCCGCCGGACGGGGGCGGCGGACCGGCGTTCTACCCGTTCGCCGACTTCTCCCCCGAGCTGGCCGCGATCCGCTGGGCGGCTCGGCGGGGGATCCCGGTCCTGGCCTGCGACCTGCCTCTGGCCGACCGGGCATGGGGAGCGGGACAAGCCGCGCTGCGCCCGGCGTCCGCCGGCCCGGGCGGGCGCGGTTCGGCGGGACCGGCGTCCGTCGCCCCAGGCAGGCGCGGTGCGGTCGAGTCGGCGCCCGTCGGTCCGGGGGGACGCGATGCGGCGGGGCCGACGGGCGTTGGCCCCGGGGGGTCCGATACGGCGGGACCCGTGCCCGTCCGCCCCGAGGGGCGCGGTGCGGTCGGGCCTGCGCCTGTCGACCCCGAGGGGCGCGGTTCGGAAGGATCCGCGTCCGTTCGCCCCGAAGGGCGCGGGCCGGTGGGACCGGCCTCCGGCGGCCCCGAGGGGCGCGATACGGCGGGACCCGCGTCCGTTCGCCCCGAAGGGCGCGGGCCGCTGGGACCGGCCTCCGGCGGCCCCGAGGGGCGCGATACGGCGGGACCGGTCTCCGTCGGTCCGGAGTCGGTGGGGTCGGCGGGGTCGGTGGGTGTCGGGCCTGGGATTGCCGATGCGTTGCGGGCCCGGCTCACCGGGCGTTCGGGGGACGATCTGTGGGACCGGCTCGTGGAGGCCACGGCGCCGGGCTCGCCGCCGGAGGCGCTGCGGCGGGCGGCGCTGCTGACGGGATGGGCGCTGCGCGAGGACGCGGCGGCCTCGGGGGGCGTGCCCGAGCTGGATCTGCGGCGCGAGCGGTGGATGCGGGCACGGCTGGCGGCGGCGACCGCCGACGGGGCGCGGGCCGCGCTGGTCGTCGGCGCGTTCCATGCCCCGGCACTGACCGCGGGCGAGCCCGCCCCGGAGCTGGACGCGCCCGCGGCGGGCGGGAGTTGGATCACCTCTCTCATCCCGTACACCTACGCCCTGCTGGACGAACGGTCCGGCTACCCGGCCGGTATCCGCGACCCGGAGTGGCAGCACCTGGTGCTGCGCGCGGCCGGGGATCCCGCCGCGCTGGAGGAGGCGCTGACCCGGGCGGCGGTGGAGGTGTGTGCCGCGTTGCGGTCGCTGGGGCATCCGTCGGGGCCCGCCGACGCGCGGGAGATCAGTCGGCTGGCCGGTGATCTGGCTCGGCTGCGGGGGCTGCCCGCGGCAGGGCGCGGCGAGTTGGCGGAGGCGGTGCAGACGGTGCTCGCGCAAGGCGAGCCGTACGGCCGGGGCAGGGCCGTCGCCCTGGCGATGGAGCGCGTCCTCGTCGGGACCCGTACCGGCCGGCCCGCGCCCGGCGCACCGCGCAGCGGCCTCGCTCCGGCGGTGGAGTCGGAGGTGGCCGCGCTCGGACTGCCCGGCCCGGGCCACGGCAGCGCCCCGCGTGATCTGCGGCTGAATCCGCTGCGGTCGGAAGTGGACCGCCGACGCGAGGTGCTGCTGCGGCGGCTGACGGTGTGCGGGGTGCCGTACGGGCGGGCCCAGGAGGTGGCCGGGGCGGGCGGGGCCGAGGCGCTCACCTCGCGGTGGGAGGTGCGCTGGACTCCCGCCACGGCGGCGATGCTGACCGCGGCGGGCGTACGCGGGGTCACGGCGGCGCAGGCCGCCGAGGGTGTGCTGCGCGAGCGTCGGCGCACGGAGCGGGACGAGGGCGGCAGTATGGCCGAGCAGACGCTGCGGGGACTGCGGGAGGCGGCGGAGTGCGGACTGCCCGCCCTCGCGGACGAACGGCTCGCCGATGTCGCCGACGTGCTGCCCCACTCCGGTACCCTCCCCGAACTCCTCGCCGCCCTCGCCCTGTCGGACCGGCTGCGCGCCGGTCACATCCCGGGGCTCGGCGCCGACGAGGACCGTACGGCGAGGGCCGCCGCCGTGGCCGAGCTGCTGACGTCCGCCGCGGTGCGACAGGTGGACGGGCTCACCGGTTCCGAGGACCCGGCGGACGCCCACGCCCTGCTCGAACTGGCCCACCGTGCCGACGAGTTGGGCGACATCCGGCTCGCCGACGCGCTGGCCCGGCTGGCCGCCGACGGTTCGCCGCTGATGCGGGGCGCCGCAGGGGCCGTACGGGTGCTGCTCGGACACGAGGCGCCCGGCGCGCTGGGCGGCCGTATCGCCTCCTGGGTCGACTCGGCGACCGGGCCGGAGTCCCGGTCTGATCTCACCGCGCGCCTCACGGGCGTACTGACCGCGGCCGGACCGCTCCTGGAGTCGGCCTCGGCCGCGCTGGAGCCGCTGCTGAGCCGGGTGGTGGAGGTGTCCGACCGGGCGTTCCTCGACCGCCTGCCCGCGCTGCGGGGCGGGTTCGACACGCTCAGCCCGGCGGCGCGTGAACGCCTGCTGTCCGCCGTCGAGGAGCGGCTGGGCGGCACGGCAGACGTGACCGACATCGGTGCGGTGGAGCCCGCCGCGCTCGCCGCCTGGACCCGCGCGGATCTGGTGGCCCGGGCGGGGCTGGAGGGGCTGGGGCTGCTGCCGGCACCGCGAGCCCTCCCGGCGGCGTCGGCTGCCCTTCCGGCGGTGGTTGCCGCTCCGGCGGCGTCGGCTGCCCCTCCGGCGGCGGCACGATCAGTCCCGGTCGCGGCACGATCCATCCAGGTGGCGCCACAATCACACCCGGTGGCGCCACTAGCCCTTCCGGCGGCGCCCGAAGAGCCCGGGACCGCTCCGGTCCTGGAGGATGACCGCCTCTCCCCCGCCGACCGCTGGCGGCTCGTGCTGGGCCGGCGCACCGATCAACTGCCGCGTTCCGCCGCCGGTTTGGCGACCGCGCTGGACGAGTTGTACGGCACCGGGCGCGGTGAGGGCAGTCGAGGCGGGCTGCCCGGCGCGGGCGGCCGTGGCGGCGGTCGGGAGGCCCCCTATCCCGGGGTGCGGGAGTGGTCCGAGGAACTGGCGGCGCTGTTCGGGCCGGGGATCCGGGAGGAGGTGCTGGCGGCAGCGGCGGCGTCGGGGCGGACCGATGTGCTGGCCGAGCTCGATCCGGAGCGTGCGCGGCCCTCGGTGGATCTGCTGCGGACGGTGCTGCGGCATGCGGGCGGACTGCCCGAGGCCCGGCTGGCCGCACTGCGCCCGCTCGTGCGGCGTCTGGTGGACGCGCTGACCCGGGAGCTGGCCACGCGGCTGCGACCGGCCCTGCACGGTACGGCTCTGCCGCGGCCGGGGCGGCGGCCGGGCGGGGGCCTGGACCTGCCGCGCACCCTGCGCGCCAACCTGGCGACGGCGCGGCGCGGCCCGGACGGGCGGATCGTGGTCGTCCCCGAGCGGCCGGTGTTCCGTACGCGGGCGAAGCGGGCCGCGGACTGGCGGCTGATCCTGGTCACGGACGTGTCGGGGTCGATGGAGGCGTCCACGGTGTGGGCCGCCCTCACCGCCTCCGTGCTGGCGGGAGTGCCGACGCTGTCCACGCACTTCCTCGCCTTCTCCACGGAGGTCATCGACCTCACCGGCCATGTCGACGACCCGCTGTCCTTGCTGCTGGAGGTCAGCGTGGGCGGCGGCACGCACATCGCCGCGGGGCTGCGGCACGCGCGGGAGCTGGTGACCGTGCCGTCGCGGACGCTCGTCGTGGTCGTCAGCGACTTCGAGGAGGGCTATCCGCTCGGCGGGCTGCTAGCCGAGGTGCGCGCCCTGGTCGGGGCCGGCTGCCAGGTGCTGGGCTGCGCGAGCCTCGACGACGCGGGCCGCCCCCGCTACTCCACCGGCGTGGCGGGACAGCTCGTCGCCGCGGGCATGCCGGTGGCCGCCCTCAGTCCGCTCGAACTCGCCCGCTGGGTAGGGGAGAAGATCGCATGAGCCCGGGCCTTCCGCCGGTCGCGCCGGATGTGACCGCAGAACTGGTCGAAGCGCTGTCGCCCCGGCTGCGCAAGCGGCTGGACGCGGGTGTCGCCAAGCTGGCCGGGCGTCCGGCCGTCGTGAACGGCGACACGGTACGCGTGGCCGTGGACGACGACACCGACCTCGAACTGCACGCGCCGGGCGGGGTGGTGAGCAGCGCGGACGCGATCCGGTGCGGGTGCCTGCTGGCGCCGGCCTGTCTGCACCGGGCCGCGATCGCATCGGCGGCACCTGTCGCGGACGCCCCGGCCCCGGACGACGCCGCGGAGCCGACGGCGACCACGGCAGCGCCACCGGATCCCGACCCGGCGGCGGCCACGCCAGCACCACCGGATCCCGACCCGACGACGGGCTCGGCAGGCCCGTCGAGTTCCGACCTCACAGAGGACACGGCATCCCCGCCGAACCCCGCCCCCACGACGACCACAGCAGCACCGCCAGATCCCCTCCCGACGTCGAACACCACAACGCCACCGGATCCCAACCCCACGACGACCCCGCCAGCCCCGCCGAACCCCGCCCCCGCGACGTCCACAGCACCACCACCGGAGCCCGACCCCACCGCAACCCCCGGCCAACTCACCGCCGTTCACGCCCTGCGCGCCGCGGCGGCCGCCGTGCTCGACGCCGGTACGGACGGCGCCGGGGCCGTCGTGCAGGCGGAGTTGCTGCGCGCGGCGCACACCGCGCGGCTCGCCGGGCTGCCCCGGGCCGCCGCGGCCGCGGTCGCCGTGGTCACCGGGCTGCGCGCGGCGCGCGGAGCGGATCCGTCGTACCGCCTCGCCGACCTCGTCACCGCGCTCCACGCCGTGCTGAGCGCCGCGCACCGCCTGCCGCGCGCCACCGGCCCCGAACTGGCGGCGCTGCGCGGCAGCGTGCGGCAGCCGTACACCCCGGACGGCTCCCTGCGGCTGTACGGCCTCTTCTCGGAGCCGGTCCTCACGGCGACCGGTTACGCGGGCGCCGTGACCTGGACCGCCGACGCGCAGGGCCGCCTGTACACGGTGTCCGACGTCGCGCCGGGCGGGGCGGGCCGCGCGGTCGGCGCCGCCGAGCGTGCCGTACGCATTGGAGACACCGCGCTGACGCACCGGGAGTTGTCCCGCGCGGGGCTCGCGGTGTCCGGGGCGACGGTGTCGCCGACCGGGCGGCTGGGCGCGGGCAAGGGGGTACGGGCTGTGCGCGCGGCCGGGGTGGCGTGGGACGGCGATCCGCTGCACCGGCTGTGGGCCGTGCCGGTTGCCGAGCAGGCGCTGCGGGCTCTGTCCGAGGACGGGCACGACCTGCTGTTCCTGGACGTCACGCTGCTCGGCACGGTCCGTGAGGCGGCGGGTGACTGTCTGCTAGCCGACTGCGGCGGTCTGACGGTCCGTCTTGCCGCCGCCCATGACCATCCGGCGCTTCCCGACCGCGACAACCTGCGGCTGCTGGCCGCCGCGCCGGGCGCCCGGCTGCGCGTCGTGGCACGTCTCTCCCGCGCCCCGCACGCCCGCGCCCTCCTGCTGGCCACGGCCCACCCCGCCGACCCCGACGCCCGCGTGGACCTGGGTTTCGACCGCCTCCAGCACGCGGACCTGCCCGGCCCCGCACCCACGGCTCCCGCACCGGCGGTTGTCGCATCCCCTCCCGATGAACCCCCGCTGCACCTGCTGCGCCGCCGAGTGCAACAGGCCGCCTCGGGGGGCCGCCGGGTGCTGGCGTTCCCCGGCGACAGCGCCTCCGACGCCCGGCGTCTGGGCCGCCTCGGTCTCGCCACCGCTGGGGACCTGCTGGAGGAGCTGCACGCGGCGGCCGCGGACCGGGATCGCGATGCCTTCGGCCGCCTGATCCCTGCCGACGCCGATCGTTTCGCCCGAGCCTGGCTGGGTGCGGCCCACTACACGGCCGAGGTGGAGCGGACGCTGTGCGCGGCGGCCTGGGGAGCGGAGCCGGGCCTGGCGTGAGGTGGCATCCCTCATACCGGTCCCAGCGTCGCTCCTACCGGTCCCGGCATTCCCTCACACCGGCCCCGGCATCCCTCCCCCGCCCTTGAGCCGTTCCAGGTCGGACGGCCGGACCTGGATGGCCAGCACCGCGATCAGCGCCGCGACCACGGTGAAGATCGCCGCTGTGATGAAGGCCGAGGAGACTCCGGCGGTGAGCACCTCGTCCGACCAGGGTGGCGGCAGCTCGCCGGTGCGCTCGAAGCGCAGGCGTTCGGCGGGGGTGGCCTGGGCGAGGTAGTCCGGTACCTGTTTGTCCGCCTCGTTCCTGCTCGCCGTGCCGAACATCGTGACCAGGATGGACAGGCCGAGCGAGCCGCCGACCTGCTGCGTGGCGTTGAGGAGCCCGGAGGCCGCGCCGGTCTCCCGGACCGAGACGTTGGACAGCGCCATCAGCGTGAGCGAGACGAACTCCATGCCCATGCCGAGGCTGAAGACGAGCATCGGTCCGAGGACGCTGCCGGCGTAGGTGGAGTTGACGTCGGTGAGGGTCAGCCAGCTCAGACCGGCCGCGGCCAGGATGGCGCCGGCCACCATGAAGGGTTTGGGCCCGTACGTGGGCAGGAACTTGGACGCGAGACCGGCGCCGATCGCGATGACCGCGCTGACCGGCAGGAAGGCGAGCCCGGCCTGCAACGGGCTGAAGTCCAGCACGTTCTGCACGAAGAGGGTCAGGAAGAAGAACATGCCGAAGATCGCGGCGGCCAGGCACAGCATGATGCCGTAGGTGCCCGCGCGGTTGCGGTCGAGGAACATGTGCAGCGGCGTGATGGGCTGGGTGGACCGGCGTTCCACCAGGATGAACGCGGCGAGGAGGAGTACGGCCGCGGCGAACGAGGCCAGGGTCAGCGGGTCGCGCCAACCGTCCTGCGCGGCTCGGATGAAGCCGTACACCAGCAGCACCATGCCCGCGGTGGAGGTCAGGGCGCCGGTGATGTCGAAGTGGCCGGGGTGGCGTTCGGACTCCTTGATCCAGCGGGGTGTGGCGAGCGCGATGAGCAGTCCGATGGGGACGTTGACGAAGAGGACCCATCGCCAGTTCAGCCACTCCACGAGCATGCCGCCGGCCAGCAAGCCGATCGCGCCGCCGCCCGCCGAGACGGCGGCGAACACGCCGAACGCCCGGTTGCGTTCCGGGCCTTCGCGGAAGGTGGTGCTGATCAGAGCGAGGGAGGTCGGGGAGGCGATGGCGCCGCCAACGCCCTGGAGGGCACGTGCGGCCAGGAGTTGGGGCTCGTTCTGGGCGAACCCGCCGAGCAGGGAGGCGAACACGAAGAGCAGCACGCCGAAGATGAACACCCGCCGTCGGCCGAGGATGTCTCCTGCCCGGCCACCGAGGAGCAGCAGTCCGCCGAAGGTCAGGGTGTAGGCGTTGACCACCCAGGACAGGCTGGTGGTGGAGAAGTCCAGGGAGCGCTGAATGTCGGGCAGCGCGATGTTCACGATGGTGATGTCCAGGACCACCATCAGCTGGCACGAGGCGATGACGAACAGGGCCATCGCGTTCCCGCCACCGCCGTTCTCCTTGGCGGTGGTCTGCGGGGATGTGGGCTGCGGGCTAGAGCTCATGTCGTGTCGCACTCTCGGGGCTTGCACCCTCGTGAGGGGTCGGTGAACGGCTCCGTCCACCGTCGGTCCACCGTTCGACCGTACGCCGGTGCCCGGGCGGTCACCACTCGATCAACCGCACCCCCTTGACGCTCGGGAGGGCCGTTGGCACACTCCCGGGCCATCGCAGAAAACGCTTGCTATGTCACGCGCCGTGTGTGAATCGATTCAATCACCGCGTATTCCACACCGCAGGTGACCAAGGCGCGTCCCCGCGCCCCCAACCCCCCATAGGAGAAGCCGAGATGGCACATCGAGCCGCAACAGCCCGCCGCAGGCGCGCCGTTGTCACCGCAGCCTGCGCCACCGCCCTGCTCACCGGCGCCGCCTTACTGTCCGAGCCCGCGACCGCGGCCGCACCGCAGCCCGCCGCGGCCTGCGGTGAGGGCACCTACCAGGCGGAGGCGGTGCTCAGCGGCAGCACCTGGACCGCCCGCCGCGGCAGTTCCGTGGTCTACACCGGCACGGACATGCGCGCGGCGATGCAGGCCGCCGTCAGCAGCCTGACGGCGGGCCGCACATCGAAGGAACGGGTCGTCGTACGCGGCTCGGGGTCGATCAGCGCCGGGTCCCGGGTCTCCCTGCCCAGCTACACGGTCCTCGACGTCTGCGGCACGATCAACGTCACCGGATCGGGCTCCGGCGACCAGGCCCCGGTCTACGCCCGGGGCGTCCGCGACATCGAGGTCCAGCATCTCAACGTCACCGGCGCACCGCTCTACGGCATCTTCATGCGCAACGTCCAGAACGTCGTGCTCGGCCAGATCGACATGCGCCTGTCGGCCGGGCTCGGGGTCCGCATCGACAACCGCGGCGACACCAGCCAGTGGACCCGCAACGTCCGCATCGACAGCGTGTACGTGTCCGGCGCGAGCAGCCACGCGGTGGAGACGTACGGCGTGGACGGCCTCACCGTCGGCACGGTCACCGCCCGCAACGTGGGCCACTCGGGCCTGCTGCTGAACCAGACGATCAACGCCACCGTCACCAGGGTCGACGCCGACGGCGCGGGCACCGGCACCGGTTACGCGGCCTTCCGCATGGCCAACCGCAATGGCCGGGTGGGCAGTTCGTATCCCACCAACATCCGGGTGGGCGAGGTGATCGCGCGCGGCGGCGGACGCGGGGTGTTCTGTGTGTCGGAGAGCGGCGGGGCGGTCATCGACCGGGTCAACCTGTCGAACACGGGCAACAACGCGATCCTGATCGAGAACTGCACCAACGTGAACATCGCCGCCCAGAGCGGCAGCGTCACCGGCGGCGGCGAGATCCGGCTCGCGGCCCGTTCGGAGTTCCCCAACAACTCCGACATCACCATCCAGAACCTCACGGTCACCAACTCGGCGATCAACGAGAACCCCTGCGGGACCAACACCACGTTCCGCAACAACACGCTCGTCAACAGCCGGCAGACCATCTGCTGAACCGCGAGGGGCGGACCGGCCGCAAGGCCCGTCCGCCCCCGTGCGCGTGTTCCCCGATCAGCAGGTGCGGCCCAGGTAGTACGCGCCGTCGATCTTGGAGGAGGAGCCCAGCCAGGTCTTGCCGGGGGCGACACATCGCTCGTAGTCGGGGGCCCAGGCGGCCTCGACCTTGATGACGACCCGGGAGCCGTCCGAGGTGCAGTGGTGGTAGTAGGCGTCGGAGCCGGTCTCGAAGAAGCCGCACGGGTCGGCGACGGCGGAACCGGCGGCCGTGGTGACCACGCCGAAGGAGGAGAGGACGAGGGCCGCGCTGCCGAGGGCGCCGGTCACGAATCGACGAACAGACAAGGAAAACTCCATGCGGTGAGGGACCGGGCCCCGGGCCGGCGGCCGATCCGATGATCAATGCCGAGCCAGGATCACCGCTTCCCGCCGCCGAGTTGATCAAGTGGTGGTCCTCTTCACCCGGCGTATCGATTTGTCGTTGCGCCGATCGGTTGACGAGGACTCAAGGCGGCCCAGAGGTTGTCGATCCTGCGCCCGCGCCATACCCCATCGATGTCACAGAACTATGGCGCCCGGTGTCCTGTGGGGGACGCAGTCGTCAGCGGAGGGGGCCACACATGGCAGGCACGACACAGGCGGGCGACTCGGCCACGAGGGCGTTCGTCGCGCACCGCAATCTGCTCTTCACCGTGGCCTACGAGCTGCTCGGCTCGGCCGCCGACGCCGAGGACGTTCTCCAGGAGACCTGGCTGCGCTGGGCGGGCGTCGACGTGGCCGCCGTACAGAATCAGCGCGCGTACCTCGTACGGATCGCCACCCGCCAGGCTCTCGTCCGGCTGCGCACCCTGGAGCGCCGCAGGGAGACCTACGTCGGCCCCTGGCTGCCCGAGCCGCTGCTGACGGCGCCGGACGTGGCGGAGGACGTGGAGCTGGCCGACAGCGTCTCGATGGCGATGCTGCTGGTGCTGGAGACGCTCACGCCGACCGAGCGGGCGGTGTTCGTGCTGCGGGAGGTGTTCGCCCTCGACTACGACGAGATCGCCGAGGCCGTGGAGAAGAAGCCGGCGGCGGTACGGCAGATCGCCCACCGGGCCCGGTCGCATGTCGCCGCGCGCCGCCCGCGCGGAGAGGTCTCGGCGGCGGAGTCCAAGGCCGTGCTCGGGGCCTTCCGACGCGCGGTGGAGACAGGGGACTTGCAGGGCCTGCTCGACATCCTCGCGCCGGATGTCGTGTTCCTGGGCGACGGCGGCGGGGTCGCCCAGGCCGCACTGTCGCCGATCGTGGGCGCCGGGAGCGTAGCGGCACTCCTGGCCGCGTCCCGGCTGGCCTCGGTGGCCCCGCTGGAGCCGGCCCTGGTCAACGGCTCCCCCGCGCTGGTCCTGCGCCTTCACGGGGAGGTCGACACGGTGCTGGCGGTGCGCATCGACGAGGGCCTCATCTCGGGCCTGTACGCGGTCCGCAACCCTGAGAAGCTGGCGCGGATGGGGCGGGAGACGGAGCTGCGGCGCCGGGTGAGCACGTACTGAGGGCGTTGCGCCGGAGCGTGGCGGACACTCCGGCGGTCACATGCCGATGAAGCTCACCGTCTCCGTCATCTCCGCGCGCCCCGTGCGCAGCGCCGGCACGCCTTCCTTCTCGAATCCCACCGCGACCCCGCAGAAGAGCACGAGCCCGTCGTCCGCCCCGACCGCCCGGCTCACGGTCCTGCGGTACATCGTCCACATCACCTGGGGGCAGCTGTGCAGCCCCTCCGCCCTCAGCAGCAGCATGACCGTCTGGAGGTACATCCCCGCGTCCCCCCACTGTCCGGGCCCCATCGCCCGGTCGAGGTAGCAGAACAGGACGACCGGCGCCCCGAACGCCTCCGAGTTCAGGGCGGCGATCTTCCTGGGGCGGTCGGGGTCGTCGCGCTCGATGCCCAGCGCCGCGTACCGCTGGGCGGCCGCGGCGGAGAAGCGGTCCGGATACGGCGAGGCCAGTCCCGCCGGATACATCGGGTACTCCCGCTCGTCACCCGGGTCACCGGCCAGGGCCCTGGCCGTCGCGTGGCGCTTCAGCTCGGCCAGGGGGTCGCCGGTGACGACGTACAGGTGCCACGGCTGGAGGTTCCCGCTGGACGGGGCCCGGGTCGCCGCCGTCAGCACCCGCTCCAGCACCTCTCGGCGTACCGGCTCGGCGCTGAACGCCCGTACGGCCCGGCGGCTGTCCACGGCCTCGTACACATCCACGTCTTCTCGCCCTTTCCCCCGCACCGGAGCCGCGACAGCGGAAACCGCGTTGCCCCGGACCGTGGCGATCACTAAGGTCCTTCGGGTGACTGCCGGGTCGGCCATGGGCCATGCACGAGTGAGCGTCCCGGCCTCGGCGTGAGCCCGAGGCGGGCCAGAGCCCCGCCCTCCCCTCCGCGTCCTCCCGTAGGCGCCCGCACGCGGCGCCCGACCCAGCGGATACCGAGACCCGGAGAAACCCACCACACATGCCGAACGAACAGCAGCACCCGCACGCTCCCGAACTGCCTACGACCTCCGTCCAGTTGAACCACACCGCCGTCTACGCCACCGACCGGCAGCTGTCCGCCGAGTTCCTGGCCGCCATCCTGGGACTTGAGGTCGGCGCCCCCTTCGGGCCGTTCCTCCCCGTCGACCTCGGCAATGGCGTCACGCTCGACTACTACGAGATGCGTACCGAGCCGATCCAGCCGCAGCACTACGCGTTCCTCGTGCCCGACGAGCAGTTCGACGGCATGATCGCCCGCCTGGAGACCGTCGGGGTCACCTACTACGCCGACCCCGGTCACACCGAACCCGGCCGGATCAACCGCCTGTTCGGCGGTCGCGGCGCCTACTTCGACGACCCGGACGGCCACAACATGGAGATCATCACCCGGCCCTACGCCCGCCCCTAGCCGGCACTCCTCGCCTGGCCCTGCTCCTCCGGCCCCCACGCCTGGAGCAGGGCCAGGCACTTGTCGTCGCGCAGCAGGTGAACAGGAACTCGTCGACGCCGTCGAGCACCACCTCCTTGCTTGCACACCCATGGGCAATAACCTAATCTGCACATGAGTGAGCAATTAACTGCCATCGTGCCGTAGGCGCACCCCCGCCTTCCGCCCCTCCCTGAATCTCAGGACGTTCCATGCCGCTCTTCGCGAACACCCCCGTCGAGAAAATGCCCGGCCCCTACCCCCGCCGCTGGTGGGCCCTGCTCGTGCTCTGCCTCAGCCTGCTGGTCGTCGTCATGGCGAACACCTCGCTGATCGTGGCCGCGCCCGACATGACGAGGGACCTCGGGCTGTCCAGCAGTGACCTGCAGTGGGTCATCGACGGCTACACCGTCCCGTACGCCGCGCTGATGCTGGTCCTGGGGGCCCTGGGCGACAAGTACAGCCGGCGCGGCGCGCTCGTCAGCGGGCTGTTGATCTTCGCGGGCGGGTCGGTGATGGGCAGCGTGGTCGACGAGACCGAGCTGGTCATCGCGGCCCGCGCCATCATGGGCGTCGGCGCCGCCGTGGTCATGCCGGCCACGCTCTCCCTGCTGGTCGCCATCTTCCCCAGGGGCGAGCGGGTGCGGGCCATCACCGCCTGGACCGCCACCTCCGGCCTCGCCATCGCCGCGGGCCCGCTGCTGGCCGGCCGGCTGCTGGAGGACCACGCCTGGGGCTCGACGTTCCTGATCAACGTGCCCATCGTCCTCGTCGGCGTGGTCGGCGCGCTGGTCCTCGTCCCGCCGTCCAAGGCACAGGGCATGGGGCGGATCGACTACGTCGGCGGTCTGCTCTCCATCGCCTCCGTCGCCGCGCTCGTCTACGCGATCATCGAGGGCCCGCACTTCGGCTGGGGCGCCGGACCGGTCACCGCGGCCGTGGTCGCCGGCGCCGGTCTGCTCGCGTTCGTCGTGTGGGAGCTGCGCCATCCGCACCCGATGCTGGACGTGCGCAAGTTCCTCCAGCGGCCCTTCAGCGGCTCGATGATCGCGGTGCTGTTCTTCTTCTTCGGCACCTTCGGCTCGATCTACTACTCCACCCAGTTCCTGCAGTTCGTCCTCGGCTACGACGCCCTGGAGACCGGTCTCCGGCTGACGCCGCTGGCCGGGGCCGTGTTCGTCGGCGCCGCCGTCACCGGCAGGCTGTCGCCCAGGCTCGGGGTGAAGGCGATGGTCGGGACCGGGATGGTGCTCGGCGCGGTGGCCGTCTTCCTGCTCACCCTGGTCGACGCCGGCTCGGGGTACTCCGCCTTCCTGCCGACCATGCTGCTGCTCGGTTTCGCGATCGGCCTCAGCGTCTCCCCCGCCACCGACACGATCATGGGCTCCTTCCCCGAGTCGGAGCTGGGCGTCGGCGGCGGCGCCAACGACACCTCGCTGGAACTCGGCGGTTCCCTCGGCATCGCGCTGCTGGGCTCGCTGCTCAGCACGTCCTACCAGGACAGGCTGACCGACCTGGTCGGCGGACAGTTGCCGGCCGAGGTCCTGCACACCGCCCAGGAGTCGGCGGGCGGTGGCCTCGCCGTCGCCGAGGAGATCGCCGAGGACCCGGCCGGCGGCGCCCAGCAGGCCCAGGCCCTGGTCGACGCGGTGCACGAGGCGTTCGCCCACGGGGTCGCGTACACCAGCCTCGTCGGCGGCATCGTCATGGCCGCCGGTGCCGTGCTCGTCCTGCTCGTCCTGCCGGGCAACCGCGCCATGAAGCAGCACCAGGAGCAGTCGCCCGAGCCGCGGGAGGAGCGGGTGAGCGCTAGCGGGTCACCACGGTGAGCACCGGGTAGATCCTCGGCGTGGTTTCGGGGATGCCGAGTTCCTGGAGGATGGGCCCGAGGGTCTCCCCGAACTCCCGGAACGCCTCCTCGGACTCCCATACGTCGACCACGAGCCAGCCGTCGGAGGTGGGGGCGGCGGTGTGCGAGACGAGGCCGGCCACCGGCCAGTCCGAGGGGCTCGTCAGGGGGCCGGGGCGGCCGGTCAGCCGCTCCACGCTCTGCTCGTACTGGGCCTGGGTCATCCCCGGCAGTTCGTGGACCACGACGACGGACATGGGGCGCTCCTCACAGGGCGGTACAGGGTCCGGCCCAGTCGACCACCCCGCCGCGTCAGGGGCGCGTCGGCCTGAGCCGTACGGAGCACACGGGGCAGGCCGCAGGCGGGACCGTCGGGTCAGTCGTCGGCGCCGACCGTGCGGACCGCCGTCGGCGCGATCTCGGCGACCACCCCGCTCGCCCGCTCCTGCGGCACCCCGGCGGCGATCAGCGTGGTGAGGGCGGTCCTGGCGCCGTCGTCCGCCAGCGCCCCGGTGTTGACCTCCTCCAGCAGCGCGACGTGCATGGCCTCGAGACCGGCGCTCAGCACGGCGGGCGGCAGATGGGTGTGGAAGACACCGTCCCGCTGGCCCCTTTCCAGGATGGCGGTGACCTCGGAGCGGGCCGGGGACAGGATCTCCGTGACGCGCTCGATGCCGAGGTCGCGCCGGGCGAGCGCCAGGAGCATCCGGTAGCGGTCGCCGACGGGCCACATGGTGAGGACGAAGTGTGCGAGCGCCCGGTCGGCCGGTTCGGCGGGCCTGACCGCCTCGGCCAGCGCGGCGCGCAGCGACTCGGACGCCTCCTCGGCGAGCGCCTCCAGCAGCGCCGGGCGCCCGGGGAAGTGACCGAAGAGCGTGCGCCGTACGACGCCGGAGGCCCGCGCCAGTTCCTCCAGCGTGATGTCGGGATTGCGGCCGAGCTCCTGGCGGGCGGTGGCCAGGATGCGCGCCCGGTTGGACCGCGCGTTGCGTCGCTGCGGCACGCGGGCCACGGGCTTGGTCACGGGGAACCTCGGTGAAGCGGTACGGGGGGACGACGGGGGACCGGAGGCGGTCGTCTTCATTCTGGCACGACGGGCGCTCCCCGCCCGGCCGTTGGCCGGCGAGGGTGCGCGGGTCGTCGTGCTCATCCTCCGGCCGCCTCCGCGGGCGCCGAGGACAGCGGGACCGGGGTGAACATGGGCGGCTCCTCCTCGGGCGTGAGCGCGGTGGGGCCGTACACCCAGTCGGTGAAGGAGTAGTCGTAGGTGTCCCGCTCCCGCATGATCGCGTTGCGCCGGCGCCGGGGCTCGCCGTCGAGGTGCCACAGCTCGCCCCAGGCACGGGCCGTGGTCTGCACCCGCCGGCAGTGCGGCACGCGAACCGCCTCGTAGGCCGCGAGGGCCGCGTCCCAGTCCGGGTGCCGGGCATGGTGCTCGGCCAGTACCCAGCCGTCCTCGATCGCCATGATCGCGCCCTGCGCCAGGTACTGGAGGGGCGGGTGGGCGGCGTCACCGAGCAGGGCGATCCGGCCGTGCACCCAGGTGTCCACGGGGTCGCGGTCGAGCATCTGCCACCGACGGTCCCGCCACATCAGCGGGATGCCCTTGCGTACGGTGTCGCAGGTGGCCTCGAAGGCCGCGTCCAGCTCGTCGGGGGTGCCCCAGTCGGCCTGTCCGGCCAGGGCCTTGGGCGACTCGAAGACGGCGACCTGGTTGAACATGTCGCCGCCGCGCAGGGCGTATTGGACGAAGTGGCAACGGGGGCCGACATGGACGGTGACGTCCTTCTCGGCGATGCCGTTCTCCCGGACCTGCCCGATCGGGACGGCGGCACGGTAGGCGACGTAGTGGGAGCTGACGACGTCGTCGCCGACGAGCAGGCGGCGGGCCGTGGAGTGCAGCCCGTCGGCCGCGACGACCAGCGGGGCGGACTCGGTCCGGCCGTCCTCCAGCACGGCCCGGGCCCCGCCGGGAGTGTTGTCGTAGCCGATGACGGTCCGGTCGGTCAGCAGCTCGACACCGGCGCGTTCGCAGGCGCGCAGGAAGATGCCGTGCAGATCGCTGCGGTGGATGACCATGTACGGGAAGCCGTACCGGCGTTCGAGGTCGCGCAGGTCCAGCCGGGTCAGCTCCCGGCCGTCGAGCGCGTCGCGCATCACCATGTGCTCGGGGAGGACGCCGAGCGTCTTGGCCTCCTCCAGCAGGCCGTACTCGGCGAGGATGCGGGTGCAGTTGGGTGCGATCTGGAGGCCCGCGCCCACCTCGCCGAACTCCTCGGCGCGTTCGAGGACGCGCACCCGCAGTCCCTGGCGGGCCAGGGCGAAGGCGGCACCGAGGCCGCCGATCCCGCCGCCGACGATGAGGACGTCGGGGCCGCAGGGAGGGTTCATGATCTGCTCCTTCGGTCGCGGGCGGCGGCGCTCAGAGCCAGGGGCCCAGGGCGGGGGCGGATGTGCCGGTGTCCCGGCCGGTCAGATATGCGGCCAGGTCGGGCAACTCGGCGGTGAGGAGCGTGGGTTCGCCCTCGCCCGGCAGGTCCCAGGCGGCGGTCGGGGCCCGCAGGGCGACGGCCGGGCCCGGTGCCGCCGACCGTTTGGCCACGACGTCGTCGCACAGCGCCGTGAGGAAGTCGTCCGGGAGATCGGCGAAGGTGACGGTGGCCGCCAGATCGACGGCGTGCACGCAGACCTCGCGGGCCCGCAGCCAGGGCACCTCGGTGGCCGGTACGGTCCGGCCCTGCGCGGTGACGACCCGCGCCCGCCACTGCGCCTCGCCGAGCGCGGCCATCCCCTTCTCCAGGGCGTGCGCGGAGTCGCGCAGCCACGCGGTGAGTTGGGCGGCGGGCAGGGCTCGGCCCCGCTCGATGCCCCGGGCGCGCTCCTCGGGCGAGGCGTACATCGGGGTGGCTTCGCCGGTGGCGGCCCAGTGCACGAGGTTGAGAAGCGCGTCGGCGTTGGCCGCCACATGGGCGACCAGGTGCGCGCGGGTCCAGCCGGGCAGGGCGCTCGGCTCGTCGAAGCCTGTGTCCACCGCCCCCAGGAGCAGCTCGGTGCCGAGCCGGGCCCAGCGGCGGGCGTCATCGAGGGTGCGCGGCATCAGGCGGACTTCTCCTCGACGACCCGGTTCTCCAGGCGGCCGATGCCCTGGATCTCGGTGACGACGGTTTCACCGCCCAGGAGGTAGCGCTCCGGCCGGCGGGCGTGGCCTACGCCACCGGGGGTGCCGGTGGCGATGATGTCGCCGGGGTTGAGGCGGACGACGGTGGAGACGTACCCGATCAGGTCGACGGGGTCGAACAGCAGGTCGCCGGTGGAGTCGGACTGCATGACCTCGCCGTCCACCCGCAGCGTCACGTCCAGGGCGGGGCGCACCCCGCCGGGCAGCTCGTCCGGGGTGACCAGGAAGGGGCCGACGGGGGTGGAGGAGTCCCACATCTTGCCCTGGAGCCATTCGCGGGTGCGGAACTGCCAGTCCCGGCAGGTGATGTCGTTGAGCACGGTGAACCCGGCGATGGCCGCCTCCGCCTCGGCGCCCCGGGCGCGGCGCGCGGGGGCGCCGACGACGACGGCGAGTTCGGCCTCCCAGTCGAACTTCGCGGTCTCCTGCGGGCGCACGATGTCGTCGTGGGCGCCGATCAGGCAGTCCGCGAACTTCGCGAACAGCGTGGGGTGTTCGGGCAGGTCGCGGCCCATCTCCTGGATGTGGTTGCGGTAGTTGAGGCCGACGCAGACCACCTTGGTGGGGGCGGGGACCACGGGCGCGAAGTCGGCGCCGTCGAGGGAGTACGTCGTTCCGGTCACCGTCGCGGCCAGGCCCTGCCAGTCGTCCTGGCCGAGCAGAGCGCCCACGTCGGGGAACCCGAGGTCGACCAGCCCTGCCCCGTCGAGGCGTACGGCCCTCGTCGTACCGCCGGTGCGGAGGGTCGCGAGCTTCATCGGGGGGTTCCTTCCACGTGGGTGCGGTCGAGCCGCAGGGCTTCGAGGACGGGCGCGTCGCTGAACCGGAACAGGTCCAGGGCGCCCGAGTCGGAGTCGGTGGTGCCGGCCTCGGAGCGGACCGAGAAGGGTTGCCAGGAGGGGACCACGAAGAGGTCGCCGCGGGTGACCGACCAGGTGACGTCGCCGACGGTGACGGTGCCGGAGCCGTCGAAGACCTGGTGGACCGACGAGCCCGTCTCGCGCACCGGAGCGGTCTCGGTGCCGCGGGCGATCCGGTGCATCTCGGCCCGCATCGTGGGCAGCACGTCGGCGCCGGTCGCCGGATCGGTGAACCGGACGGCGGCGTGACCGGGCTCGACGGTGCCGCCGTAGCCCTCCGCCTCCAGGGCGAGCTGGTCGGTGAGGGCGCGGTCGGTGTGCTCCCAGCGGTAGGCGAGCAGCGGTGAGCCGGGGCCGGTGGGCGCGGCGCCCACCGGGCGCAGGCCGGGGTGGCCCCACAGGCGTTCGGCGCGCGAGCGGTCGGGGGTGGTCCGCTCGGCGTCGCCGAGCCGGTCCCGGCCGAACTCGAAGAACTGGCTCTCGATGGCGTACTGGAAGGGGATGTCCAGGCCGTCGATCCAGGCCATCGGCTCGGCGGTGGCGTTGTGGTGGGCGTGCCGGTTCCAGCCGGCCTGCGGCAGGAAGTCACCGCGCCGCATGGCGACCGGGTCGCCTCCCACGACCGTCCACACGCCCTCGCCCTCCACGACGAAGCGGAAGGCGTGTTGGGTGTGCCGGTGCTCGGGGGCGTCCTCGCCGGGCATGAGGTACTGGATCGCGGCCCACAGCGTCGGTGTGGCGAAGGGCCGGCCGCCGAGGGAGGGGTTGGCCAGCGCGATGGCCCGCCGCTCGCCGCCCCGGCCGACCGGGACCAGGTCGCCGGCCCGGGCCGCGAGGTGCCGCAGCCGCTCCCAGCGCCACAGGTGCGGCAGGGCCCGGGAGCGCGGATGGGCGGGCATCAGGTCGCCTATCTCGGTCCACAGCGGGACGAGCAGTTCCTGTTCGAAGCCCCGGTACAGCTCTTCCAGCGCCGGGGTGACCTCGGGCTGCCCGTCCGCGGCGACGGCCTGGAGGCGGACCGGCGAACCCGTAGCGGTGTCGTGCGCGATGGAGGACTGAGTCACGGACGACAGCGTGCGCGGCGTCCGTGGGGAGAACGGTGAGATTCTGGAGAGCAGAATCCGAAGGGCAGGTCACCGGTCATGGACAAGCCGCTCAAGAATCCGCCGCCCTACCCCATCGCCAGCGTGGACCACGCGCTGCGGGCGGCGATCGTCCTGCAGATGGAGGGCGGCGCGACCGTGTCGCAGATCGCCGAGCGGCTGGGCGTCGCGAGGTCGACCGCCCATCGGATCCTCGCCATGCTCGTCTACCGGGACTTCGCCGTGCAGGACGAGGACCGCGTCTACCGCGCGGGCCCGGTGCTGGAACTCGCCGCGCACTCCCAGTCGCTCGTGTCCCGGCTGCGCACGGCGGCCCTCCCCCATCTGCACCGGGTGGTGGATCTGCTGGAGGAGACCGCCAACCTCATCGTGCGCACCGGGGACACGGCCCGGTTCGTCGCCGGCGTGGAGTGCCGGCAGGCGCTGCGGGTCGGCTCCCGGGAGGGCATGGTGTTCCCGGCGCACCGCACGACGGCGGGGCTGTTGCTGCTCGCCGACCTGCCCGAGGCGGAGCTGGCGGAGGTCTACGCTCCCGAGCGGTACCGTGACCGCCCGGCCGAGCGGCCCGATCTCGCCCGGCTGCGCACCGAGTTGAGACGGCTGCGGCGCAATGGCTTCGCCGTCAACCGGGAGCGCTCCGAGCGCGGCCTCGTCGCCGTCGGGGTGCCGGTGCGCGACCGGGACGGCACCGCGCTGGCGGGCCTGTCGGTGTCGATGCCCAGCGTGCGGTACGACCCGCACCGGCTCCAGCCCCTGGTCGCCACCCTCAACGCCACGGCCCACGCCCTGGAGAAGGACCTCGCCGAGCAGGACTGAGCGTCCCGGCCGCACGGCGCCAGTCCGTCGCACGACGGTGCGTCAAAGGGGTGACACAGCAAGCGAGTTGTGGTTAGCCTTACCTAAGTTTGTGTGCACGGTTTCAGGGCGCTGTGGATCCGGTCCGGAGGATGCGTGAGGAAAGCGGACCTGCCGGGACGGGACGTCCTGCGGCGTGCGGTGGGCGGTCAGCGCCGGGACGTCGCGCTCGGCGCGGTGCTGGGCATGGGCCACCAGACGGGCGAGGCCCTGGTGCCGCTCGTCATCGGACTCGCCATCGAGCGCGGTGTCGTGGACGGCGACGCCGCCGGACTGCTGCTGTGGCTCTGCGTCTTGGCCGTCGTCTACGTCGGCCTCTCCTTCAGTTTCCGCTTCTCCGCACGGGCCGGTGAACGCGCCTCCGTGACCGCCGCGCACCACCTGAGAACCGCGCTGGTCGAGCGGGTCCTCGCGCCCGAAGGCGGCGCGGCCGAGGGGCGGTTGCCCGGCGAGCTGGCCAACACCGCCACCGAGGACGCCAAACGGGTCGGCGCCGTCGCCATGGCCCTCATCGTCGGTATCGCGGCCTCCACCGGACTCGTGGTCGGCGCGGTCGTGCTGCTGCGCATGTCCGTACCCCTCGGGCTGCTCGTCCTGCTCGGCACCCCGCTGCTGCTGTGGCTCGGCCATCTGCTGAGCAAGCCCCTGGAGCGGCGCAGCGAGACCGAGCAGGAGCGCGCGGCCCACGCCTCGGGCGTGGCGGCCGACCTGGTGGCCGGACTACGCGTCCTCAAGGGCATCGGCGCCGAACCGGCGGCCGTGGCCCGCTACCGCCGGATCAGCCAGGACTCCCTCACCGCCACCCTGCGCGCGGCCCGGGCCGAGGCCTGGCAGAACGGCGTGGTGACCATGCTCACCGGCGCGTTCCTCGCCCTGGTCGCCCTGGTCGGCGGACGGCTCGCCGCACGCGGTGACATCAGCCTCGGCGAGCTGGTCTCCGCCGTCGCACTCGCCCTCTTCCTCATCGGCCCGCTCTCCGAATTCTCCTGGGTCAACGCCGAGTTGGCGCAGGGCCGGGCCTCCGCGGCGCGGATCGCGGAGATCCTTGGTGCGGGTCGTGCCGTCACGGCGAAGGTGTCCGGCGGGGCGCTCGGCCGCGTCGAGGGCAGGCTGCGGCTGCGCGGCCTGTCGTACGGCCCCCTGCGGGAGGTCGACCTGGACATCGCCCCCGGCGAGACGGTCGGCGTCGTCACCACCGACCCCGCCGACGCCGTCGCCCTGCTCCAGCTGCTCGCCCGCCACGCCGATCCCGACGAGGGCGCCGTGGAACTGGACGGCACGGACCTCACCGCGCTGGGCCTCGCCGAGCTGCGGGCCGCGCTCCTCGTCGCCGAGCACGACGCGGACCTGTTCGAGGGGAGCGTCCTGGACAACGTCACCGCGTCCGCGGGACCGGACGCCCCCGTGGCCGCCGCGATCACCGCGTCCGGCACCGACGAGGTGGTGGGCACCCTGCCCGACGGCGCCGACACCGCGGTCACCGCCCGCGGGCGCTCGCTCTCCGGCGGCCAGCGGCAGCGGGTGGCACTGGCGCGGGCGCTGGCCGCCGACACCCCGGTGCTCGTCCTGCACGAGCCCGCGACCGCGGTCGACGCCGTCACCGAGGTCCGGATGGCGGCCGGCCTGCGGGGCCTGCGCGGCGGCCGGACGACGGTACTGGTGACCAACAGCCCCGCCCTGCTCGCGGTGACCGACCGGGTCGTCCTGCTCGACCGGGGCTCGGTCGTCGCGGCCGACGCCCACGACCGGCTGGTCCACCAGCACGGCGCCTACCGTACGGCGGTCCTCGCATGACCGATTCCCCGACGGCACCCGAATCCTCCACCGCACCCGATTCCCCGACCGCGCCCGCATCCCCGTCCTCGCCCGGCACCGCCGCCCCCGAGTCCCAGTCCCCGCTGCTGCCCGTCGCGACCCCCGCCCGCACCCGCGCCGCCGTCGCCCGACTGCTGCGCCCGCAGCGGGCGTTGGCGCTGACCGCGTTCGCCGTCATGGTCGGTTCCACCGCCGTGGGACTGCTCACCCAGCCCCTGCTGGGCCGGATCGTGGACCTCACCGCCGACCGCGGCTCCGTCGACGCCATCACCACCACGGCCGCTCTGCTGGTCGCCGTCGCCGTGGCCCAGGGCGTCACCGCCGGGTTCGGCCTGTCGCTGATCTCCCGGCTCGGCGAGACCACGCTGGCCCGGCTGCGCGAGATGTTCGTCGAACGGGCCCTCGGCCTGCCGCTGGAGCGCGTGGAGCGGGCCGGCGCCGGTGATCTGACCGCCCGGGTCACCGCGGACGTCTCCCTCGTCGCCGACGCCGTGCGCAACGCCCTGCCGGAACTGGCCCGCTCCCTGCTGACGATCTTCCTGACGCTGGGCGCGATGGCGCTGCTCGACTGGCGGTTCCTGCTGGCCGCGCTGCTGGCGGTGCCCGTCCAGGTGGCCACCGCCCGCTGGTACGTGGCCCGTGCCGTCCCGCTCTACGCCGAGCAGCGGGTGGCCGCCGGCGCCCAGCAGCAGCAGCTGCTCGACACCGTCGCCGGGCACTCCACCGTGCGGGCGTTCCGGCTGGAGCGGGAGCACACCGAGCGGGTCACCGAGCGGTCCCGGTCCGTGGTGGCGCTGACCATGCGCGGGGTCCGTCTGGTCCTCGGCTTCTACAGCCGGCTGCACATCGCCGAGTACATCGGGCTCGCCGCGGTGCTGTTCACCGGGTACTGGCTGGTCCGCCAGGACTTGGCGTCCATCGGCACGGCGACCGCCGCCGCCCTGTACTTCCACAGCCTGTTCACCCCCGTCAACGCCGCCCTCGTCCTCCTCGACGACGCCCAGTCGGCCATGGCCGGCCTGGCCCGCCTCGTCGGCGTCACCGACCGGCCGGAGCCCGCGGAAGGTGCCCGGCCGGGCGGGACGGGCCGGGTCGAGGTCACCGTGCGCGGCCTCACGCACGCCTACCGGCCCGGCCATCCGGTGCTGCACGACATCGATCTGACGATCCGTCATGGCGAGCGAGTGGCCCTCGTCGGCGCCAGCGGGGCCGGCAAGACGACCCTGGCCAGACTCGTCGCGGGCATCCAGCCGCCCACCTCCGGCACCGTCCTGGTCGACGGCGTGCCGCCCGCCGAGCTGGGCCGGGCCGCCGCCCGCCGCACGGTCGCCCTGATCACCCAGGAGACCCATGTCTTTTCGGGCCCCCTCGCCGACGACCTCCGGCTCGCCAAGCCCGACGCCACCGACAGCGAACTGCGCGCCGCACTCGACCGCGTCGACGCCCTGGCCTGGGCCGAGGCGCTGCCCGACGGTCTCGCCACGGTCGTCGGTGACGGCGGCCACCGGCTCACCGGCGACCGGACCCAGGCCCTGGCGCTCGCCCGGCTGATCCTCACCGACCCGCCGCTGGTGATCCTCGACGAGGCCACCGCGGAAGCGGGCAGCGCCGGGGCGCGGGCGCTGGAGAAGGCCGTCGCCCGTGCCGTGGACGGCCGTACCGCGCTGATCGTGGCCCACCGCCTCAGCCAGGCGGCGACCGCCGACCGGATCGTCGTCATGGACGCCGGACGCGTCGTCGAGACCGGCACCCACGACGAACTGCGCGCCGCCGGCGGACGCTACGCCGCCCTCTGGGAGGCCTGGTCCGACATCCGCTCCTAGACGCACCGCAATCGCACGTCCGGCCCACAGGAAACCCGAACAGAAGGACCACCGATGTTCCGCTCCCGCCAGGCTCCCCGCCTCGCCGCCGCGCTCGCCTCGTCCCTGCTGCTCCTGACCGCCGCCACGGCCTGCGGCGACGACGACCCGGACGCCGACACCCAGGGCTCCGACCCGAAGGCGAGCGCGTCCGGCGGCGCCGCCTTCCCGGTCACCGTCGCGCACAAGTACGGCAGTACGACCGTCGAGTCCGAGCCGAAGCGGATCGTCACCGTCGGCCTCACCGACCAGGACTCGGTGCTCGCCCTCGGCACGGTCCCGGTCGGCACCACCGAGTGGCTCGGCGGCTACCGGGGCGCCGTCGGCCCCTGGGCCGAGGACCGGCTCGCCGGGGCCGAGGCGCCCACGGTCCTCAAGGACACCGGCACCGGACCGCAGGTGGAGAAGATCGCCGCGCTCGAGCCGGACCTGATCCTGGCCGTGTACGGCGGACTCACCAAGGAGCAGTACGAGTCGCTGTCCAAGTTCGCCCCCGTGGTCGCCCAGCCCAAGGAGTACAACGACTACGGCGTGCCGTGGCAGGAGCAGACCGCGACGATCGGCGCGGCGCTCGGCAAGAGCGAGGAGGCCACGGCGGCCGTCAAGAAGACCGAGGCCGCGATCGCGGCGGCCGTGCGGGAGCACCCCGAGTTCGCGGGGAAGACGGCCGTGATGGCGACGCCGTACGAGGGCATGTTCGTCTTCGGCAGCCAGGACCCGCGCTCGCATCTGCTGACCGACCTCGGCTTCGAACTGCCCAAGGACCTGGACAAGGCGATCGGTGACCAGTTCGGCGCGAACATCAGCAAGGAGCGCACCGATCTGCTGGATCAGGACGCGATCGTGTGGCAGGTCGGTGACGTCGTCAAGGACGCCGGCAAGCTGCACAAGGACGCCTCGTACAAGGACCTGGACGTGGTGGCCGAGGGGCGCGAGGTCTACGTCAACGAGACCAGCGACTACGGCAACGCCCTCTCCATGGGTACGGTCCTGAGCCTGCCGTACGTGGTCGAGCGGCTGGCCCCGCAGCTCGCGGCGGCCGTCGACGGCAAGGCGGACACGAAGGTGGCGCAGCCCGCGTCCTGACACGGATGAGGGGGCGGCCACGGGGCCGCCCCCTCCTGTGGTCCGGTGTGTTCAGTTGTCCATGGCCTCGGCCAGGCTCCGGGGCCGCATGTCGGTCCAGTGGGTCTCGACGTACTCCAGACAGGACTGTCGCGCCGCGGGTCCGTGGACCACCCGCCAGCCCGCCGGTACGTCGGCGAAGTCCGGCCACAGGCTGTGCTGGTTCTCGTCGTTGACGAGCACCAGGTAGACGCCCTCGGGGTCCTCGAAGGGATTGCTCATGCTGCCGTTCCTCTCCTCAGGGTCCTACGGTCGGCTCTTGCGCTCTGCCCGCACGACGAGCCCTTCCAGCGCGCGGAACCACGTCTCGGCGAGGTCCTGGACGGTCTCGCGCGGCAGCAGCCCTTCCAGATAGGACCAGTGGGCGGCCAGCACCGGCCCGTCCGCCCGGTCCTCGGTCACCACGTTGACGGTCAGGGCGTGGCCCTGGCGCATCGCGGACCCGGGCCCGATGTCGGCCGCGTCCTCCTCGGGCGCGTACGACCAGTCCGTCTCCTCCGGGATGCCGAACCGGCCCAGGTAGTTGAACTCCACGCGGGCCGGTTCCCGGGCCGCCAGCTCCTCGCGGGTGCGGGGGTTGAGGTGGCGCAGCAGGCCGTAGCCGAGGCCGTTCGTGGGCAGCGACGCCAGATGCTCGCGCACCCGGCGCACCGCCTCCTCGGCCGCCGGGCCGCCGGTGAACGCGTCGGCGGGGTCGGCCGGGCCCGCATCGAGCCGCACCGGGAAGACGCTGGTGAACCAGCCGACCGTACGGGAGAGATCGGCGCTGTCCCCGGCCAGTTCCTCCTCGCGGCCATGGCCCTCCAGGTCGACCAGGACCGAGGTGTCGGTGCCGCCCGTGCGGCGCTGCCGGTCGGCGAAGGCCAGCGCGAGTCCGGCGAGCAGCACGTCGTTGACGCCGGCGCCGAACGCCGCGGGCACGGCGGACAGCAGTGGCCCGGTGCGCTCGGCGGGCAGCCGCAGGACGACCTCCCGCTGGGTTGCGGTGGTGTCGCGGTCCGGGTCGAGGGGGCGGGTGAGCGGGAAGGGCTCGGTGCCGCCGTCCAGGACGGCCGTCCAGAGCGGGAGTTCCGCCTCCCGGGCCGGTTCGAGGGCCCGCCCGGTGAGCAGCCGCGCCCAGCGGGCGAAGGAGGTCTCGACCGGGTCGAGCCGCACCGGCCGCCCCGCGGAGACGTCCTGCCACGCCGTTGCCAGGTCCGGCAGCAGCACCCGCCAGGACACGCCGTCCACCAGCAGGTGGTGGGCCATCAGCAGCAGCCGTCCGGGGGCGTCGCCCGCGTCGAACCACACGGCCCGCACCAGCGCGCCCGCGTCCGGGTCCAGCGTCGCCCGCGCCGCGTGCGCGTGTACGCGCACGGCCTCGCCCAGCGCCCGGGGGTCGAGGCCCGCCACGTCCACCCGGTCGATCCAGCCGGCGGCGTCGACCGCGCCGGCCGGCGGGACGTGCAGCGTCCAGTCCTCGGCCGCCGTCCGCGAGGGCCGTACCAGCCGCGCGCGCAGCAGGTCGTGCCGGTCGGCGAGGGCCTGGAGCACGGCGGTCAGGCCGGGCAGGTCCAGGGTCGCGGGGGTGCGGACGAGCGCGGACTGGTGGTACGTCGAGAAGGGGCCGCCCAGTTCGCGCAGCCAGTGCATCACCGGGGTGAGCGGGACGGTGCCGGTGCCGTCGTCCTCCCGGCGCGGCGCGGCCGTGTCGGCGACCGTGCTCAGCGCGGCGACCGTGCGGTGCCGGAAGACCAGCCGCGGAGTGATCCGTACGCCTGCCGTCCGGGCCCGGCCCACGAGTTGCATGGCCACGATGCTGTCGCCGCCCAGGGCGAAGAAGTCGTCGTCGACGCCGACCTGTTCGAGTCCCAGCACCTCGGCGAAGACCGTGCAGAGGGCCTCCTCCACGGGGGTGGCGGGCCCGCGTCCCGAGGAGAGGGCGGAGAAGTCGGGCGCGGGCAGGGCGGCCCGGTCCAGCTTGCCGTTCGCCAGCTGCGGGAACCGGTCCAGGGGGACGACGGCCGCCGGGACCATGTGGTCGGGCAGCCGGGCGGCGACGTGGCCGCGCAGCCGCGCCGGGTCCGGGACGGCACCCGGGGCCGCCACCACGTAGGCCACCAGCATTTTGCGAGCGTCCGCCTGTCGTACCGTCACCAGTGCCTGTCCGACCGTGGGATGGGCGGTGAGCGCGGACTCGATCTCGGCCGGTTCGACGCGGAAGCCGCGGATCTTGACCTGGTCGTCGGCCCGGCCGAGGTAGTCCAGGCGCCCGTCGCCCGTCCAGCGGGCCAGGTCGCCGGTGCGGTAGAGGCGTGAGCCGGGCGGGCCGAAGGGGTCGGCCACGAACCGTTCGGCCGTCTGCCCGGGTGCGCCCAGATAGCCGCGGGCCAGCCCGCCGCCCGCGAGATACAGCTCGCCCGTGACGCCGGGCGGCACCGGCTGGAGCAGCCCGTCCAGGACGTGGGCCCGGGTGCCGGCCACCGGCCGCCCCACCAGGGGCCGTTCGCTGTCGCGGACCCGCGCCACCAGGGCGTCCACCGTGGACTCCGTCGGCCCGTACAGGTTGAACGCCTCGGTGCCGCGCAGGTCGGCCAGCCGTCGCCACTGCGCGGCCGGTACCGCCTCGCCGCCGACGCCGACGACCGCGAGGGGGCTCTCGTCGCCGTCCAGCAGGCCGCTGTCGGCCAGCTGCGCGAAGAGGGACGGGGTGACCTCCAGGAAGTCGAAGCGGTGCGCGCGCACGGCTGCCGCGAGCAGGCCGGGGTCGCGCCGGACCTCGTCGGACACGATGTGGACGCAGTGCCCGTCCAGCAGCCACAGCTGGGGCTGCCAGGAGGCGTCGAAGAAGAACGACCAGGCGTGTCCGGCCCGCAGGTGCCGCCGTCTCGTGGCCTCGACGGCCGGCGCGTACAGCGTCTCGCGGTGGCTGTGGAAGAGGTTGCCGAGGGCCTCGTGGGTGACCACGACTCCCTTGGGGCGGCCGGTGGAGCCGGAGGTGTAGATGACGTAGGCAGGATGACGAGGGCTCAGGGGGACCGTCAGGTCCGCCGGGTCCTGGGCGGCGATCCGGGCGGTCGTGGCGGGGTCGTCCCAGTTCAGGCGCTCGGTGCCCGGGGGCAGGGTGAAGTCGCCGGTGGTGACGGTCACCACCGGACGGGCGTCGTCGAGGACGTCGGCCGTCCGGCCGGCCGGGGCGTCGGGGTCCAGCGGCACATAGGCCGCGCCCGCCTTGTGCACCGCGAGCACGGCCACCAGGAACCGCGCCGTGCGCGGCAGCGCCAGGGCCACGAACCGCTCCGGACCCGCGCCGAGTTCGACGAGGACCCTGGCGAGCCGGTTGGCCTCCGCGTTGAGGTCGGCGAAGGTGAGCTCGATGCCGTCGGAGGCCGCCGCGGGCCGCTCGGGGCACTGCCGCACCCGCTCCTCGAACAGCGCGGGCACCGTCGTCGGCGCGGCGAGAGCGGGCCTGCTGTGCCAACCGCCGTGCAGGCGCCGTCGTTCGTCGTCGTCGAGGAGGTCCACCCGGCCCACGGTGACGTCCGGGTCGGCGGCGACCGCGCGCAGCACGCGGCGCAGCCGGTCCGCGAAGGACTGCGCGGTGGCGTGGTCGAACAGGTCGGCGCTGTACTCCAGCACCCCGTCGACACCGCTGCCGTCGCCGCGCTCCACGAAGTCGAAGGACAGGTCGAACTTGGCCGTCGGCTGCAGCACGTCGTCCCGGCGAGCGAGCAGACCGGGCAGCCCCGCGTCCTCCTCCCCGGCCGCCAGGTAGACCACCATCACCTGGAACAGCGGGTGCCGGGCGAGCGAGCGGACCGGGTTGAGCACTTCCACCAGCCGCTCGAAGGGCACGTCCTGGTGGTCGAAGGCGGCGAGATCGGTCTCCCGCACCCGGGTCAGCAGCTCCCGGAAGGCCGGGTCGCCGGAGGTGTCGGTGCGCAGCACCAGGGTGTTGAGGAAGAACCCGACCAGGTCCTCCAGGGCGGCGTCGGTGCGCCCGGAGATCGGGCTGCCGATCGGGATGTCGTGGCCCCCGCCGAGCCGGGTGAGCAGGGTGGCCACCGCGGCCTGGAGCACCATGAAGACGCTGACTCCCTGGTCACGGGCCAACCGCCGCAGGTTCGCGGTCAGTTCGGCGTCGAGGGAGAGATCGGCCGCGCCTCCCCGGTAGCTGGCCTCCAGCGGCCGGGGCCGGTCGACGGGCAGCGCCAGCTCCTCGGGCAGTCCGGCCAACGCCCGCCGCCAGTAGGCGATCTGCCCTTCGCCTACCTGCGCCAGCAGTTGTTCCTGCCACAGCGTGTAGTCGGCGTACTGGACCGGCAGCGGCGCCCACTGCGGCGCCCGCCCTTCGGTCCGGGCGGCGTAGGCGAGGGCGAGGTCCCGGTTCAGGGGTGCCTGCGACCACTCGTCCCCGGCGATGTGGTGCAGCAGGAGCAGCAGGGTCCACCGGTCCTCGCCGGTCCGGAAGACCTGGACACGCAAGGGGGGTTCGCGGTCCAGGGCGAAGCCGTACGCCCCGGCCCGCGCCAGCCGCTCGGCGAGGTGCTCCTCGTCCACGTCCGCCACCTCGAAGGGGATACGGACCTCGTCCGGCGCCAGCACCCGCTGGAACGCCCTGCCCTCCTCGTCGGGGAAGACCGTGCGCAGCGTCTCGTGGCGTACCGCGAGATCGTGCACCGCGGCCCGCAGCGCCTCGACGTCCAGCGCCCCGGTCAGCCGCCAGGCGGCGGGGATGTTGTACGTCGCGCTCGGGCCCTCCACCTGGTAGAGCACCCACAACCGGCGCTGGGCCGAGGACAGCGGAAGCCGCCCGGGACGCGGACCCGGTCCGAGCGCCGGGCGGGCGACGGCCGGGGCCGTGCCGTCCGCCGTGAGCCGCTCGGCGAGCCGGGTCACCGTGCGGGCGTCGAACACCGTGCGCAGGGACACCTCCACGCCGAGCGCCGCCCGGATCCGCGCCGCCAGCCGCATGGCCAGCAGCGAGTGGCCGCCCAGGGCGAAGAAGTCGTCGTCGACGCCGACCCCGGGCAGTCCGAGGGCGTCGGCGAACAGGCCGCACAGGATCTCCTCGCGGGGGGTGCGCGGCCGGGCATCGGCGGTGCTCTGCGCGGCGAAGTCGGGCGCGTGCAGGGCGCGGCGGTCCAGCTTGCCGTTGGGGGTGAGGGGCAGCGCGTCCAGAGGGACGAAGGCGGCCGGGACCATGTGCTCGGGCAGGACGGCGGCGCTGTGGCGGCGCAGCTCGGCCGGGTCGGCGGTGTGTCCCGCGGCCGGTACGAGGTAGGCCACCAGCCGCTGGTCGTGCGCGATCACGACGGCGTGCCCGACGGACGGGTGCCGGGTCAGGGCCGCCGCCACCTCCCCGGGCTCGATGCGCATGCCGCGGATCTTGACCTGGTCGTCGGTCCGGCCGAGGAAGTCGAGCGTGCCGTCGGGCAGCCACCGGGCCAGGTCGCCCGTGCGGTACATGCGGGCGCCGGGCCCGCCGTACGGGTCCGCGACGAACCGCTCGGCGGTGAGGGCGGGGCGGTGCAGATAGCCGCGGGCGAGCTGGACGCCCGCCAGGTACAGCTCCCCGGCGACACCGGGCGGCACCGGGCGCAGGGCGGCGTCCAGGACGTAGGCGCGGGTGTTCCACACCGGGCGGCCGATCACCACCTGCCGGACGCCGGGCGGCACGTCGGTCGCCGTGACGTCGACGGACGCTTCCGTGGGCCCGTACAGGTTGTGCAGCCGGGCCGGGAGGACCCGGTGGAAGCGCTCCGCTACCGCGAGGGGCAGGGCCTCGCCGCTGCACATCACCTGGCGCAGGGTCGTGCAGCGGGCCGCGGTGGGTTCCTCCAGGAACAGCTGGAGCATGGAGGGCACGAAGTGCGCGGTCGTGACGGCCTGTTCCTGGATGAGCGCGGCCAGGCGGGCCGGGTCCCGGTGGGCCTCCGGCGGGGCGACCACCAGGGTGGCGCCGGTGATCAGCGGCCAGAAGAACTCCCACACCGACACGTCGAACCCGGCGGGGGTCTTCTGCAGCACCCGGTCCCCGGCGGTGAGCCGGTAGGTGTCCTGCATCCACAGCAGCCGGTTGGCGATGCCCGCGTGCGGGACGACCACGCCCTTCGGGCGGCCCGTCGAACCGGAGGTGTAGAGGACGTAGGCCGGGCTCAACGGGTTGTGGGTGAGCGGGAGTTCGCCCTCGGGACCATCCGGCAGCGCGTCCCGGATCACGCAGGCGGGCCGGGCGTCGTCCATCAGGAACGCCAGCCGCTCCGCCGGATGACCGGCGTCCAGCGGGAGGTACGCCCCACCGGCCCGGTGCACCGCGAGCAGGGCCACCACGAGGTCGGCCGACCGGGGCAGCGCCACGCCCACCGTGGACTCCGGGCCCACGCCCATCCCGGCCAGGACCCTTGCCGTGTGCTCGACGCGCGCGTCCAACTCGGCGTAGGTCAGCCGCTGTTCCCCGAAGACGAGGGCCGGGGCGTCCGGGGTGCGGGCCGCCTGGGCGCGGAACAGGTCCGGCAGGGTCGTCGCGCCGGCCTCGTGCGCGGTGTCGTTCCACCCTTCGATCAGCAGGTGCCGTTCGTCGGCGTCCAGCAGCTCCAGCTCGCGCACCGGCCGGTCCGGGTCGTCGGCCACCTGCTCCAGCAGCCGGACCAGGTGCCGGGCGATCCGCCGTGCGGTCGGCTCGTCGCACAGATCGAGCGCGTGCTCCAGGAGCAGCGTCAGACGGCCGGGCCCGGTCTCGTCCACGAAGGTGAAGTGGAGGTCGAACTTGGCCGTGCCGGTGTCCATGTCGAACCACTCGGTCGGCAGGCCGAGCACGTCGGGATCGCCCTCGGGCCGGTGGTGGTAGCCGAGCATGACCTGGAAGAGCGGGTTGCGGCCGGTCGCCCGGGGCGGGTTGAGTGCCTCCACGACCTGGTCGAAGGGCAGGTCCTGGTGCTCGAACGCGGCCAGGGAGGACTCCCTGACCCGGGCGAGCAGGGCGCGGAAGGTGAGGTCCGGGCCGGACAGGTCGGTGCGCAGGACGAGGGTGTTGACGAAGAAACCGACCAGATCGTTCAGGGCCTCGTCGGCGCGGCCCGCGACGGGGGCGCCCAGCGGGATGTCCTCGCCGGCGCCGAGCCGGTGCAGCAGGGCAGCGGTGGCGGCCTGGAACAGCATGAACATGCTGGTGCCGGTGGACCGGGACAGCTCACGCAGGGCACGGCCGGTGCCGGGGTCCAGTTCCAGGCGGACCCGGCCGCCCTGTCCGGTGGGCTCGTCCGGGCGGGGCCGGTCCAGGGGCAGGGTCAGTTCCTCGGGGAGGTCGCGCAAGGTCTCGGTCCAGTGCGCGAGCTGCCCGGCGCCGACCTGTCCGAGCAGCGTGTCCTGCCACAGGGTGTAGTCGGCGTACTGGACCGGCAGAGGAGCCAGGTCAGGGGCGCGTCCTGCGCGGCGGGCCAGGTAGGCGGCGGTGAGGTCGCCGAGGAAGGGCCGGTCGGACCACTCGTCGGTGGTGATGTGGTGCAGCATCAGCGCCACCACATGGTCGTCCAGACCCAGTCGCATCACCTCGGCCCGCAGCGGGAGTTCGGTGGCCAGGTCGAAGGGGCGGCGCTGGGCGGCCTCGACGCGTGCGGCCAGTTCGTCCTCGGCGCAGTCGGTGACGCGGAACTCGGGCTCGGTCTTACCGGGCGCCGCGATCCACTGGTACGGCTCGCCGTCCTCCTCCAGGAAGCGCGTACGCAGGGACTCGTGACGATCCGTCACATCAAGCAGTGCTGCGCGGAGTGCGTCGAGGTCGAGTCGGCCGCGGAGCCGGAAGACGAGGGGGAAGTTGTAGGCGACCGAGCCTCCGGCGATCCGCTCGACCAGCCACAGCCGCCGCTGGGCCGCCGACAGCGGGATCCGCGCGGGCCGTTCGGCGGCGGGCGCCGGCACGGGCCGGGACGGGCGTCCGGCCTCCGCGCGCAGCGCCAGGGCCTCCGGTGTGGGGGCCTCGAACAGGTCGCGGATCGCCAGCTCCGCCCCCAGCTCGGTCCGGGCCCGGCTGATCAGCCGGGTCGCGAGCAGCGAATGACCGCCCAGGTCGAAGAAGTCGTCCTCCGCGCCGGTGCGGGGCAGCCCCAGCACCTCGGCGAAGAGCCGGCACAGCACCTCCTCCACGGGGGTGCGCGGGCCGCGCCCCTGGGACAGGGCCACCGCGGGCTCCGCGTCCGGCAGGGCGCGGACGTCGAGCTTGCCGTTGTCGTTCATCGGCAACCGGGGCAGCACCACGAAGGCCGTCGGGACCATGTAGCCGGGCAGCCGCCGACCCAGGTCGTCCCGCAGCCGCCGGATCAGCGCGCCCTGGCCGCGGGTGGCGGTGGGCGTGTTGGCGTACACCTCGGCCCCGCGCGGACGGTACAGGCCCAGGGTGCGGCCGGGGAGGCCAGCGGGCAGGAACACGGCGTCGAAGAAGCCCGGCTCGTCGGACCATGTGGTCAGCACGCGACGGCCGCGGGACTCCCCCAGCCGCCGCAGGTCCTCCGGCTCCACACCGGGGTCCGGCGGCGGGGCCGAGTCCATCGCGCGCATCGCGGCCAGATCGGCCGCCGTACGCGCGTCGGGGATCCCGCGGACCCGGAACGGGCCGGGTGCGTCCAGGTGCCCGGGCAGGTCGCCCGGGTCCACCTCCGGGATCTCGTCCAGGCGGACGGCGTCCGTCGTGTCGGCGTACAGCACCACGTCGTAGCGGTAGCGCGTCAGCTCGTTGTGGTGCCGCCCGGCCTTCGTGCGCAGTTCGACGCCGACGCCAAGGGTGGTGAACCAGTCGGGGTCGACGAGGAGTTCCTTCTCCAGGGCCAGGCCCCGGTCCACCGCCCGGCGCAGGTCGTCGGCGCCCCGGGCGGCCTGGATGCCGGTCTGGAAGACCCGCGCCTGGCGCAGGTCCCGTACGTCGCCGAGGAACAGCGCGCCGCCCGGGGCGAGCAGGTCCAGCGCGCCGCGGATCACCTTGCGCAGGTGGTCCAGGCTCGGGAAGTACTGGACGACGGAGTTGATGACGACCGTGTCGAAGAATCCGGTCGGCAGACCATCCGTCATCTCGGCGGCCTGGCAGCGCAGTTGAACCTTGCGGGCCAGCTCCGGGTCCGCCCTCAGGTCCTCGCCGAGCTTGCGGATCACGGGGGCCGCGAAGTCGGTCGCCCAGTACGCCTCCACGTCGGGAGCGAGCCGGGACAGCAGCAGCCCGGAGCCGACACCGATCTCCAGAACGCGCCGGGGCCGCAGTTCCCGGATCCGCTCGACCGTCGCCTCCCGCCACTCCCGCATCTGCTCCACGGGGATGGGGCTGCCGTCGTAGGAGCTGTCCCAGCCCGCGAAGTCCTCGGTGAACAGGGCCGTGCCGATCTCGGTGTACTCGGCGGAGTAGACCTCCCGCCACTCCCCGATCTGCTCCCGCTCGGCCGCCCGCCGGGCCTCGGCGTCGGGTTCGGCGGGGACGACGTAGCCGACGAGCCGCTGGATGCCGGGCGCGGAGGTGTCGTCGCGGGCGAGCACGGCGGCCTGGGAGACCTCGGGGTGCTGGGCGAGCGCGGTCTCGATCTCGCCGAGTTCCACCCGGTGGCCGCGGATCTTGACCTGGTCGTCGGTCCGGCCGAGGAAGTCGAGGTTGCCGTCCGGGCGGCGCCGTACCAGGTCCCCGGTGCGGTACATGCGCTCGCCGGGCCGCCCGTAGGGGTCGGCGACGAAGCGCTCCGCGGTCAGTCCCGGCCGGTCGAGGTAGCCACGCGCCAGGCCCACGCCCGCGATGTACAGCTCGCCCGCCACACCGTCGGGCACCGGCCGCAGCCAGGGGTCGAGGACGCGGGCGCGGGTGGCGCGGATCGGGCGGCCCACGGTCGGGGTAGCGCTGTCGCCGGTGCCGCCGCCGAGGGTGTTGATCGTGTACTCGGTGGGCCCGTACAGGTTGTAGCCGTAGGTGCCCTCGGTGTCCCGCAGCGTGTTCCACACGGTCTCGGTGACCGCCTCGCCGCCCAGCAGCACCAGCGGCGGGCGGTGTCCCTCCAACAAGCCCTCCTCGATGAGGAGATGGGCGTACGTGGGGGTCACGTTGACCACGTCGACGCGGTGCTCCTCGCAGTACGCCACCAGCGCGGTGGCGTCCCGGCGCAGCTCCTCGTCGCAGATGTGCACCTCATGCCCCTCGACGAGCCACAGCAGCTCCTCCCAGGACATGTCGAAGGCGAAGGAGACGGTGTGCGCGATGCGCAGCCGCCGTCCGCCGGCCGCGGCGATCGCCGGGGCGAAGATCTCCTTCTGGTGGTTGAGCTGCATGTTCGTCAGGCCGACGTACGGCGTGACGACACCCTTCGGGCGGCCGGTCGAGCCGGAGGTGAAGATGACGTAGGCGGGGTGGTCCAGGCTGAACGTCCGCAGGACGGGGTCGGTGGAGTGGCCGCCGAGCGCGGCGGGGTCGTCGAGCAGGACGCGGGGGGTGGCGTCCGTCAGCGTCCGGGAGACCGCCTCGGTCGTCAGCAGGAGCAGCGGCCGGGCGTCGGCCAGCATCAGCGAGAGCCGCTCGGCCGGGTGGTCCAGCTCCAGCGGCAGATAGGCGGCACCGGTGCGCAGGACGGCGAACAGCGCCACCACGGTGTCGATCGAGCGCGGCAGCCCGAGCGCGACGACCTGTTCGGGTCCGGCGCCGCGGGCGATGAGCATCCGGGCCATGCGGTTGCAGCGGGCGTCGAGTTCGGCGTAAGTGACGGTGTGCTCGCCGAAGACGAGCGCGGTGGCGTCCGGGGTGCGGGCGGCCTGGGCGGCGAGCAGGTCCGCCACGGTCTCGTGCGGCACGGGCTGCCGCTGCTCGGCCTCCTCGCGGGCCAGCGCGGCGGCCTCGGCGGGCAGCAGCGCGGACAGCGAACCGACGGCGGCGGACGGGTCGGCCACCAGTCGTCCGGCCAGCAGCACGAACCGGTCCAGCAGAGCGCGCGCGTACGCGTCGTCCAGCAGGTCCGGGCGGTAGGCGAGGGTGACGCGGATCCGCTCGCCGGGGGTGACGACGAGGTTGGCCGGGTAGTGGGTGGCGTCCACGTTGGCGACCGCCGTCGCCCCGTGCAGCTCGCGCAGCTCGGCGAGCCGCTCGTCGGTGTCGGCGTTGCGCAGCACGAACAGCGTGTCGAACAGCCGCCGGTGACCGGTCTCCGCCTGGAGGACGCCGAGGCCCAGGTATTCGTACGGCATGACCGCCAGCCGCTCGCCCTGGACGCGGCGCAGCAGGTCGAGCACGGACTCCCGGGGGTCGAAGGCGATACGGGCGGGGACGGTGTTGAGGAACATGCCGACGACGTTCTCGACGTCCGGCACCTCGCTGGGCCGCCCGGCGACCGTCGTACCGAACACGATGTCGCCGCGGCCGGACGCGCTCGCGAGGACCAGCCCCCAGGCCGCGTTGAGCACCGTGTTGAGGGTGAGGCCGTGGCGGCGGGCGGTGTCGCGCAGCCGCTCGGCGGTCGCCGCGTCGAGGACGGCGTCCAGGTGCTGCGGGATCACCGGTTGCGGACCCCGGTCACCGACGGCCGGGACCAGCAGGGTGGGTTCCTCGAAACCGGCCAGGGCGGCGCGCCAGGCACGGGTCGCCTCGGTGCCGTCCTGCCGCTCCAGCCAGGTCAGATAGTCGCGGTAGGAGCCGGGGCGGGCGAGCCCGGCCGGGTCGCCGCCGCTCTCGTACAGGGCGAACAGCTGGTCCAGGAAGAGCCAGGCCGACCAGCCGTCCCACAGGATCAGATGGCGTCCGACGACGAGCCGGTCGCCGCGCGCGTCGCCGAGCCGCACCAGCAGCAGCCGGAACAGCAGCGGACGGGTCAGGTCGAAGCGGCGGGACCGCTCCTCGTCCATCAACTCCCGCATGCGCCGGTCCTGTTCGGCCGGGGGCAGATCCGCGAGGTCCACCTCGGTCAGCGGGATCTTCGCGTCCCGCACGATGAACTGCACCGGCCGGCGCAGCCCTTCACTGGTGAACCCGGCGCGCAGCGAGGGGTTGCGGGCCAGCAGGGTGCGGGTCGCGGCGCGCAGCCGCTCGGCGTCGACGCGTGCGGCGAAGTCGAAGGACTCGTGGACGGTGTAGACGTCCAACGGGCTGTCGTCGTAGGTGGAGTGGAAGAACAGGCCCTCCTGGAGCGGGGCGAGCGGCCAGACGTCCTCGATCAGGCCGGGGGCCAGCCGTTCGACGCGGGCGCGTTCCTCCTCGGTGAGGCGGAACGCCGTCGCCGTGGCCGCCGCCGTGGAGGGTGCGGCCACCGTTGCGGCGGTGGCGAGCGCGGCCGGGGTGCGGTGCTCGAAAACCTCGCGCGGGCCGAGGACCAGTCCGGCCCGGCGGGCCCGGCTGGCGACGGCGATCGAGCTGATGCTGTCGCCGCCGAGCAGGAAGAAGTCGTCGTCGGCACCGACGTCCGGCAGCTTCAGTACGGCGCCGAAGATCTCCGTGAGCAGCTGTTCCCGAGGGTTGCGCGGGGCGCGGGGCGTGGCGCGTTCGGCCTGCGGGGCGGGCAGCGCGTTGCGGTCGAGCTTGCCGCTGGGGGTCAGCGGCAGGTCGGCGAGGACGACACAGGACGCGGGCACCAGGGCGGCGGGCAGCGACGCCGCCAGCGCCTCGCGCAGGCGGGCCGGGTCGGGGGAGGCGTCCGCGGACGGTACGACGTACGCCACGAGGGCGTTGTCCCGTACCGTGACCGCGGCCCGGGCCACGGCGGGCAGCCGGGTCAGTGCGGCCTCGATCTCGCCGGGCTCGATGCGGTTGCCGCGGAGTTTGACCTGCCGGTCGGTGCGGCCCAGGTACTCGATCACCCCGTCGGGGCGGCGCCTGACCAGGTCGCCGGTGCGGTACATGCGGCTGCCGGGCGGCCCGTACGGATCGGCGGTGAACCGTTCGGCGGTCAGTGCCGGGCGGGCGTGGTAGCCGCGGGCCAACTGCACACCGGTGAGGTACAGCTCGCCCGGGGCGCCGTCGGGGACGGGCCGCAGACAGGTGTCCAGCACCCGCAGGCCGGTGTTCCACACCGGGCGGCCGATGGGCACGGAGGGGCCCTCGTCGGTGCCGTCGCAGGGGTGATGGGTGACGTCGACGGCGGCCTCGGTGGGGCCGTACAGGTTGTGCAGCGGTACGCCGGTCAGCTCCCGCCAGCGCCGGGCGGCGCCGGTGGGCAGCGCCTCGCCGCTGCTCAGTACGCGGCGCAGGGAGGCCGCCCAGCCGGGGTCGGCGGTGACCTCGCCGGACTGGAGGAAGGCTGCCAGCATGGACGGCACGAAGTGCAGGGTGGTGACGGCCTGTTCGCGAACCAGCGCGGCCAGGTAGGCGGGGTCGCGGTGGCCGTCGGGGCGGGCGAGGACCACGGCCGCGCCTTCGAGGAGCGGCCAGAAGAACTCCCACACCGAGACGTCGAAGCTGGAGGGCGTCTTCTGCAGGACCCGGTCGGCGGCGGTCAGTCCGTACTCGTCCTGCATCCAGGCGAGCCGGTTGACGATCGCGCGGTGGCTGACGAGCACGCCCTTGGGCAGGCCGGTGGAGCCGGAGGTGTAGATCAGGTAGGCGGGGTCGTCGGGGTGCGTGGCCACGGGTTCGGCGGGGGACTCGGCGGGAGGTTCCGCCTCGTCGTCGAGCAGCAGCACCGTCGTGTCGGGCGTGGGCGGCAGCCGGTCGGCGGTCGTGCCGAGCGTGATCACCGTCGTGGCGCCGGAGTCGGTGAGCATGTGGGCGACGCGGTCCGCCGGGTAGTCGAGGTCGACCGGGAGATAGGCGGCGCCCGACTTCAGCACGCCGAGCAGCGCCACCACCAGTTCGGCCGACCGGGGCACGGCCACCGCGACGAAGGCGCCCGGTCCCGCACCGCGGATCCGCAACCGTGCGGCCAACGCCTCTGCGCGGGCGTCGAGTTCGGCGTACGTCAGCCGCTCGTCCGCGAAGACGACCCCCGTGGCGTCCGGGGTGCGGGCCGCCTGCGCCGCGAACGCCTCGGCCAGGGTGGTCTCCGGGACGGCCCGTTCCTCGCCGGCCGGGTGGGCGCGCAGGGCCTCGTCCGGGGAGAGCAGGTCCACGGAGGCCGCCGGGCGGGCCGGATCCGCGGCCAGGGCCTCCAGCACGCGTGCCAGGCGGTCGCCGAGCAGCCGTACGGCATCGCCGTCCAGGCGCTCGGCGTGGTGCTTGAGCCGCAGGTCGAGCCGCTCCCCCGGCTTGACGACGAGGGCGAGCGGATAGTGCACGGCGTCGTGGAAGGCGTCGCCGGTGATGCGGACGCTGCCGGTGGCGTCCCGCAGGTCGGTTTCCGCGGGGTAGTTCTCGAACACCACCAGGGTGTCGAAGAGTTCGCCCTGTCCGGCGTGCCCGGCGAGCCGCTGGATCTCCGCGAGGCCGAGGTGCTGGTGGTCCAGCAGCCGCGCCTGCTCCTCCTGGAGGCGGGTCAACAGGTCCCCGAGCGTTTCCCCGGGGGTCCAGCGCAGCCGGGTGGGCAGGGTGTTGATGAACAGGCCCACCATGGAGGCGATGCCGTCGACCTCGCTGTCGCGGCCGGAGACCGTGGTGCCGAACACCACGTCGTGGCGGCCGGTGAGGCGGCCGAGCAGCAGTCCCCAGGCGGCCTGGACGACGGTGCCGAGGGTGACGCCGTGCTCGCGGGCGCGCTCCACGAGCCGCGCGGTGGTCCGCTCGGGCAGCTCCACCCGGACGTGCCCGGGGCGCACCGGGGCCGCGGTGACCGGGGCGTCGACGAGGCGGGTGGGTTCGTCGAGCCCGGCGAGCGCCGTGCGCCAGGCCTCGCGGGCCGCGTCCCGGTCCTGACCGGCCAGACGGCGCAGGAAGGAGCGGTAAGGGGCGACTTCGGGGAGCGGTGGGGTGGCGGTGCCGTAGCAGGCCATCAGTTCGCGGTGCAGGACGGGCAGGGACCAGCCGTCGGCGACGATGTGATGGAAGGTCAGGACGAGTCGGCTGCGCTGTCCGCCGAAGCGGACGAGGGCGCAGCGCAGCAGGGGCGGTCGGGCCAGGTCGAAGCCCGCGGCCCGTTCATCTGCCGCCACCGCCTCGGCCAGGGCGGCCCGGTCCTCGGCGTGGCGCGCCGACAAATCGGCTTCTCGCCAAGGCAGTTCGGCCTGCCGGGTGATGATCTGCACGGGGGTGCCGTCGGGGCCCTGGCGGAAGGCGGCCCGCAGGGGTGCGTGCCGGTCCAGCAGGCGCTGGGCGGCGCGGCGCAGGGTGGGGCCGTCGACCGGCCCGGCCAGCTCGAGCACTTGCTGGACGACGTAGATGTCGTCGTGGATGTCGTCCTGGGCGGCGCTGGTCAGGGAGTGGAAGAAGAAGCCCTGCTGGAGGGGTGTGAGGGGAAGCGTCTCCTGGATGTCCAGCGGGTCCGTGCCCTGGAGGTCGGCCAGGTCGCCGGGGCCGATCTCCAGCAGCGGTGCCTGCTCGGCGTGCTCCTCGACGCGCTCGACGGCCGCCTGGGCGAGGGCCTCGGCGGTGCGGTGCCGGAAGACGTCACGGGTGGTCAGCCGCAGCCCCGACTCCCGGGCTTTGATGAGGAGTTGGATGGCGGTGATGCTGTCCCCGCCGAGGGTGAGGAAGTCGTCCTCGGCCGTGACCGAGTCCAGCCCGAGCACCTCGGCGAACAGGGCGCACAGCAGCTTCTCGCGCGGGGTGCCCGGTGCGCGGCCCGCACTCAGCGCCCCGTAGTCGGGGGCGGGCAGCGCCCGGGCGTCGATCTTGCCGCTCGGGGTGACCGGCAGCGTGTGCAGCGGCACCAGGGCGGAGGGGACCATGTAGTCGGGCAGCCATTCGGCGGCGTGCGCGCGCAGCGTTCTCATCAGCGCGGTCACATCGCGGAACGGAGCGGGACGGTTGGCGTGCGGATAGGCACCGGCCGTCCGGTACAGGCCGGGGCACGGGTCGGAGAGGGCGAGGACCGCGTCGAAGGCGCCGTCGTCGGCGGTGCCGTTCCAGGTGAACGCCGCTTCGTAGCCGTGCCGGGCGGCCAGGGCGTGGATGTCCTCCGGGTCGGCGCCGGCGGCCGTCCTGCCGCTGCTTCCCTCCAGCTGCCACAGGTCCGCGAGGTCGTCGGCGAGGCGGGCGTTGGGGATGCCCGTGAGCCGGAGCCGTGCGGGGCGCCGCTCGGTGAGGAGCGCGTCCAGCCGGCCGGCCTCCGCCCACGGGATCTCGTGTTCGTCGGGGGCGGCGGTCCGCGGACCGGGGCGCAGGACGACGTCGTACCGGTACCGGTTCAACTCGTTGTGGTGGGTGCCCCGTTTGAGCCGGATCTCGGCGTCGAAGCCGTCCAGGGCGGCGAAGTAGTCCGGGTCCAGCAGCAGTTCGCCCTCCCAGCGCACCGACTGCTCCACGGCGGCGCGCAGGGCGCCCTTGTCGTCGGTCGCGGCGCGCCGGGTCTCCACGGCCGCGCGCAGGGTGCGCAGCAGCCGCAGATTGCGTACGTCGCCGACGAAGATCCGGCCGCCGGGGGCGAGGAGTCCGGCCGCCGCGCGCAGGACGTCGGTGAGGTAGTCGGCGCTCGGGAAGTACTGGGCGACGGAGTTGAGGACGACGGTGTCGAAGTGGTGGGCGGGCAGGCCGGTCGTGTCGTGGGCGGGCTGGGCGCGCAGTTCGACGCCGGGCAGGTCCAGCTGGGCGCGCAGGGCGCCGATCGCCTCGTCGGAGAGGTCGGTGCCCCAGTACTCCTCGCAGTGGGGCGCGAGCCGGGAGAGGATCAGCCCGCTGCCGACGCCGATCTCCAGGACCCGTCGGGCCGGGCCGAGTTCGCGGAGGCGCTCGACGGTCGCCTCCCGCCACTCCCGCATCTCCTCGACGGGCAGCGGGAGTCCGTCGTACATGCTGTTCCAGCCCGCGAAGTTCTCCTGGGAGCCCTCCGATCCGGCCGCGCTGTAGAGGAGTTCGTGGACCTGCTTCCACTCCTCGACGTGCGTGCCCGGGCCGTCGAGGTCGGGCACGACGTACGCGACGAGCCGGCGGTCGCCGGGCCGGTCCTCGCGGGCGACGACGGTGACCTGGTCGACGGCCGGGTGGCCGCGCAGCACCGACTCGATCTCGCCCGGTTCGATGCGGAAGCCGCGGATCTTGAGCTGTGCGTCGGCGCGGCCGAGGAACTCCAGCCGTCCGTCGGCCTTCCAGCGCACGAGGTCGCCGGTGCGGTAGAGCCGCTCGCCGGGCGCGCCGAAGGGGTCGGCGACGAACCGTTCGGCGGTCAGGTCGGGCCGGCCGAGATAGCCGCGCGCGAGGCCGGCGCCGCCCAGGTACAGCTCGCCGGTGAAGCCGGCCGGGACGGGGCGGAGGCAGGCGTCGAGGACGTAGGCCCGGGTGCCGGGGTCGGGCACGCCGATCGGGACGATGGAGCCGGCGGGGATGTCCGGATCGCACAGGCCGAGCGTGGAGTTGGTGGTGGCCTCGGTCGGGCCGTAGGCGTTGAACATCATCCGTCCGCGCGCGTAGCGGCCCACGAGTTCCGGGGAGACGCGCTCGGTGCCCGCCAGCAGGGTCGCGGTGGGCGGCAGTTGGACGTCGTCGGGCATGGCCGCGAGCAGCGCGGGCGGCAGGATCATGAAGGTGATGCCGTGCGCGTGGGCGTAGTCGGCGAGGGGGGCGCCCGGCACCCGCCGCTCGGCCGGGACGACGACCAGCCGGCCGCCGGAGAGCAGGCCGAGGCACAGGTCCCAGAAGGCGACGTCGAAGCTCGGCGAGGCGAACTGGAGCACCCTGCTGTGCGGCCCGATGCCGAACCGTTCCGTCTGGGTGGCGACGAGCTTCGCCACCCCGCTGTGGGCGAGGACGACACCCTTGGGGCGCCCGGTCGAGCCCGAGGTGTAGATGACGTAGGCGGCGGTGTCGACGGTGATCGGAGCGCCGGGGTCGTGGGCCGGGTGCCGGACGAGTTCGGCGGCCGTGCCGGGCGCGTCGAGCAGCAGCAGGGCCATGCCCTCCCGCTCGGGCAGGTCTCCCGCGGTCTCCTCGGTGGTGACCATGCACACGGGTCCGGCGTCGCCGAGCATGTAGGCGATGCGGTCCGCCGGGTAGTCGTGGTCGATCGGCAGATAGGCGGCGCCGGACTTCAGGACGGCGACCTCGGCGACGATCAGGTCCAGGGAGCGCGGCAGGGCCAGGGCGACGATGCGCTCGGGACCGGCTCCGCGCGCGAGCAAGGCGTGCGCGAGCCGGTTGGCCCGCTCGTCGAGTTCGGCGTAGGTCAGTTCCTGGTCCTCGAAGACCAGGGCGACGGCGCCGGGGCGGGCGCGGACCTGCTCGGCGAACATCGCGGGCCAGGTGGCGGCGGGCACCGTGTGCTCGGTGGCGTTCCAGTCGAGGACGACCTGCCGGTACTCCTGCGGCCCCATCAGCGTGAGCCGGTCGACGGGGGCGTCCGGGCGGGCGAGCGCGTCGGTCAGCAGGGTCCGGTAGTGGCCGAGCAGCCGGTCGACGGTCGCGGCCTCGAAGAGACGGGGGTCGTACGTCGCCCGCGCCTCGCCTTCGCGCACCGCCAGCAACAGGTCGACCGGGGCGGGCAGTTCGCCTGCGGGGCGGGCGGCCGTGGCGAACGCGGTGTTGAAGAACAGGCCGCCGCCGCGGGTGCGCCGGGGGCGCAGTTCGTCGCTGAGCATGTCGAAGGGCAGCCGGTGGGTCTCGGCTTCCTGCCATGCCTGCGCCACGCGGTGCCGCAGCCCCTGGAAGGTCGGCTCGTGGTCGGCGGACACGCGTAACGGGAGGCCGTCGTGGCCGACGGTGATGTCCATCGCGCCGCTGTAGCGGTGCAGCAGGGCGACGAAGGCGGTGAGCAGGTCGGTGTCCGCGGCGTCCGGGACGCCGGACAGGGTGCGGGTCGCCCGGCCGGGGTCCGGCTCGGACGGGTGCGGCCGGTCGGCGGGCAGTGAGATCTCCAGCGGCAGCGGGGTCAGCAACCGCTGCCAGTAGGCCAGGACTTCCTCGGAACCGCACACGGCAGCGCGCCCTCCCAGGCAGGTCGTTCCCGGCCTGGGCCGGGGATCCGCGCCATAGTAAGGTAAGGGTTACCTAATTTCATAGGTCGCGCACAGATTTGTCGAAGGGGATGGGACGGTGGCGCAACTCGCCCTACAGTCCAGACAGTTGAGGCAAGGCTGACCAAAGGAAGTATGACGTGGGGACCTCTGCGGTCGGGGCGGCGAAAGGCCCCCGCGCGGTACTCCTGCTCGCGCTGTCCGGTGCGGCGCTGCTCGCGCTGTGCGGTCTGTCGATGGCGTTCGGCGCGCTCGGCGTCCCGCTGGACCAGGTCTGGCACACCCTGCTCGGCGACGCGCCCAACTCCCGTGTCGACAACGTGATCTGGTCGGTACGGCTGCCCCGCACCGCCCTCGGCCTCGCCACCGGCGCCGCGCTGGGCCTGTCCGGCGCGCTCATGCAGGCGCTGACCCGCAACCCGCTGGCCGATCCCGGGATCCTCGGCGTCAGCGCGGGCGCCGCCTTCGCCGTCGTGCTGTCCGTCGGGGTGCTCGGCATCGGCTCGGTCTACGGCTACATCTGGTTCGCGTTCGCCGGGGCGATGGCCGCCAGCGTCGTGGTCTACCTGCTGGGCGGGCTCGGCCGGTCGGGTACGACGCCGGTGAAACTGGCCCTGGCCGGCGTCGCGGTGACCTCCCTGCTGTTCTCGCTGACCAGCGCGATCGCCCTGACCGACCCGGACGCCCTGAACCGCTACCGCTTCTGGTCGGCGGGGTCCCTGGCCGACCAGGACGAGGAAGTCCTGCTGCGGGTCCTGCCGTTCCTCGCCGTGGGCGCCGTGCTGGCCCTGGCGTCGGCCCCCGCCCTGAACCGCCTCGCGCTCGGCGACGACGTGGCCAGGTCCCTGGGGCTGCGGCTCGGCCTGGTCCGCGTCCAGGGCGTGGTGGCGGTCACCCTGCTCACCGGCGGGGCGGTCGCCGTCATCGGGCCCGTCGTCTTCGTCGGCCTGGTCGTCCCGCACATCGCCCGCGTCCTCGCCGGACTCGCCGGCCTCGGCCCGGACCACCGCTGGCTGCTGCCCCTGTCGGCCCTGCTCGCCCCCTGCCTGCTGCTCGCCGCGGACATCGCGGGCCGGCTGATCGCCAGGCCCGTGGAGATCCAGGCCGGCATCCTGGTCGCCTTCCTCGGCGGCCCGTTCTTCATCGCCCTGGTCCGCCGCCGCCGACTCGCGGAGCTGTGAGCCATGCCGACTGCCTCCAGCCCGCAGCGCACGACGGCCGCCCCAGGCCGCCGCACCGCCCGTCCCGACGGCCCCTGCTGCCGAGCGCACGCCGCCAACCCCACAGGCCGCCCCGCCGCCGCCCCCGACGGCACCCTCTACCGACCGCACGCCACCGACCCCACACGCGACCCCGCCACCTGCTCCGACGGCCCCCTCGGCCAACCGCACGCCACCCACCCCACAAGCCACCCCACCACCCGCTCCGACGGCCCCCTCCCCACCACGCCGGCCCGCGACGGACAACACGCGGAGCCGATGGCCCCGACCACCCAAGTCGCGCCCCGCCGACCGCAAGCCACCGACCCCACCTCCATCGCCCGCCCCGACCGCCGCCCCCTTCCCACCACCTCGGCCCGCCGCCGACGACCCGCGGAGTGTGAGCCATGAGTACCGAACTCGCGCCCCGGCCGGGCGAGGAGGACTCCGGCGAGCCGCCGGCTCGGCGTACCGCCGGTCGGGTCGGTTTCCGGCTTGCCGTTCCGCCCGTCTCGGGGTTGCTGCGGCCCCGGCTGCTGGTCGTGTGCCTGGGGCTCGCGGTCGCCGCCTTCCTGCTGTTCGCCGTGGAGACCTCGATCGGGGACATCTCCCTCCCGCTCACCGACGTGCTGCGGGCCCTGGTCGGCGCGAGCGACCCCGCGACCGAGCTGATCGTGCACGAGCTGCGCCTGCCCCGGGCCCTGGCCGGTCTGCTCGTCGGCATCGCGTTCGGCGTCTCCGGCGCCCTGCTCCAGACCCTGACGCGCAATCCGCTCGCCAGCCCCGACATGATGGGCATCACCCAGGGCGCCGGCACGGCGGTCGTCGCCGGCATCGTCCTCGGCTGGGACGGGGGCCTGAGCACCCAGGCCCTGGGCCTGGCCGGCGCGCTGCTGGCGGCGCTGCTGGTGTACGCGCTGGCCTGGAAGCGGGGAACCAGCGGGTACCGGATCGTCCTCGTCGGCGTCGGCGTCGCCTGGATCTGCACCAGCGCCACCGACTACCTGATGGCCCGCGGCCAGCGCTTCCAGGCGCAGGCCGCCCTGGGCTGGCTGGTCGGCAACCTCAACGGCCGTACGTGGCAGCAGATCACCCCGCTCGCGGTGGCGATGGCCGTACTCCTGCCGTCGGCGCTGCTGCTCGGGCGGCTGCTGCGGACCCTGGAACTCGGCGACGACGTCGCCCGGGGCCTGGGGACCCGCGTGCAGACCGTCCGCGTCACCGTGCTCCTCGCCGCCGTGGGCCTGGTGGCCTTCGGCACCGCCACCGCGGGGCCCGTGGCCTTCGTGGCGCTCGCCGCGCCCCAGGTCGCCCAGCGCCTCGCCGGTACCGCCTTCCCGCCGCCCGTGGGCGCCGGGCTGACCGGCGCCGTCATGGTGCTCGGTTCCGATCTCGTCGCCCGCAAGCTCATCGACACCGAGCTCCCGGTCGGGATCGTGACGGGCGTGCTCGGCGCGCCCGTCCTGCTGTGGCTGCTCGTCCGCGCCAACCGCGCAGGTTCAGGAGGCTGACAACGTGTCGAAGAAGGACCCCGCACCGGCCGGCCGCCCCGGTCTGCGCGCCGAGGGCCTGCGGCTGGCGTACGACGACCGGGTCGTGGTGGAGGATCTCGACCTGGTGGTCCCCACCGGCCGGATCACCGTGATCGTCGGCGCCAACGCGTGCGGCAAGTCCACTCTGCTGCGCGCCCTGGCCCGGCTGCTGACGCCGAAGTCCGGGGCCGTCCGGCTCGACGGGCGCTCGATCCACTCCATCCCCACCCGCACCCTCGCCCAGCAGCTCGGCATCCTGCCGCAGTCCCCGGTCGCCCCCGAGGGCCTGACCGTCATCGACCTGGTGGGACGCGGCCGTTCACCGCACCAGACGTGGTGGCGGCAGTGGTCCTCCGCCGACGAGGACGCCGTGCACGAGGCGCTGCGGGCCACCGACATGACCGACCTCGCGCACCGCGCGGTGGACGAGCTGTCCGGCGGCCAGCGCCAGCGGGCCTGGATCGCCATGGCCGTGGCCCAGGGCACGCCGGTGATGCTGCTGGACGAGCCGACGACGTATCTCGACCTAGCCCACCAGATCGACGTCCTCGACCTGATCACCGACCTGAACCGGCACCAGGGCCGCACGGTGGTGATGGTGCTGCACGACCTCAACCAGGCCTGCCGGTACGCCGATCACATCGTCGCCATGAAGGCGGGCCGGATCGCCGGCGAGGGCTCCCCCGCCGAGGTCGTCACCGCGGCGATGGTGGAGGAGGTGTTCGGGTTGCGGTGCGTCGTCGGTACGGATCCGGTGAGCGGGACGCCGATGGTGATTCCCATGGGCCGCCACCACGAAGGGGTGGAGGACGCGGCGCCGGTCGGCGTCCCGCATGTCACCGGGTGAGACGGGACGCTACGGACGGGCCGTCAGATAGCCTCCCATCGTGCGGAAGTACTCGGTCGCCGGGTACTCGGTGCCGCCCTCGGTCCGCACCCGCTGGACGAGCAGCCCGGGCAGCCGTCCCGAACGCGCCCCGGCCCCGGCCACGATGACCACGCCGTCCCCCTCCCGGATGAAGATCCGGCCCGGGGTTCCGCCGTAACGCCCTTGCGAGACAGCCGCCTTGACGATCCGGAGGCGTTCGCCGCGATGGTGGGTGAAGGCGTTCGGGTACGGATCCGACTGGGCGCGCACCAGCCGCTCCAGGTCCTCGGCGGGCCAGGTCCAGTCGATGCGGCTGTCCTCCAGGGACCGCTTGTGGAAGAAGCTCGACCGGGAGCGGTCCTGGGCGATCCACTCGGCCTTGCCCGAGGCGATGAGATCGAGGGACTCCCGGACCACCGGGCCGATCAGGTCGACCGTGCGGTGGAACAGGTCGGTGGCGGTGTCGGTGGGTCCGACGGGCACCGCGCGCTGCACCAGGATGTCGCCCATGTCGAGTTCGGCGTCCATCCGGTGGGCGGTGACGCCGACCCGCTGTTCGCCGTTGATGAGCGCCCAGATCAGCGGCGAGAACCCGGCGTAGGACGGCAGCAGCGAGTCGTGGATGTTGAGCGTGCCGTGCGGCGGGAGATCGAAGATCTCCGCGGGCAGCCAGGTGCGCCAGTTGTTGGCGACGATGATGTCCGGCTCGGCGTCCTCGAGCGCCCGCAGCAGCTCGTCGTCCCCCGGACGGTTGCGCAACAGCACCGGTACGCCGTGCTTTTCGGCCAGGTCGGCGACCGAGTCGCTCCAGATCCTCTCGTAGACGTGGTCGCTCTTGGGATGGGTCACGACCAGGACCACTTCGTGCTTGGAGTCCAGCAGAGCCTCTAGCGTCCGGTGTCCCCAGGTCTGGTAACCGAACATGACGACCCGCATATAAGCCCTCCTCAGCCATTGCTAGGTAAGGCTAACCTTATCTAGCATGTGCCTGCTCGGGGGAGCCTGTGGCATCCACTGGAGAACACTGTGAACTCCCCCCTACAGGAGGCGATGACGCGGTGACGACGCTTCACACTGGGCCGGACTCCCCTTACGACGTGCTGGGCATCGGCTTCGGCCCGTCCAACCTCGCGCTCGCGATAGCGCTCCACGAACACGGCGCGACCGCACGCCAGGACACTGGACTGCGCGCCGGATTCCTGGAGCGGCAACCGCGGTTCGGGTGGCATCGCGGCATGCTCATCGACGACGCCACCATGCAAGTGTCCTTCCTCAAGGACCTGGTGACGATGCGTGACCCCACCAGCGACTTCAGCTTCCTGTGCTATCTGCGCGACCGCGGGAGGCTGGTCGACTTCCTCAACCAGAAGACGCTCTTCCCGCTGCGCATCGAGTTCCACGACTACTTCGAGTGGGCCGCCGCCCGCGTCGGCCACCTCGTCGAGTACGGCGCCGAGGTGGTCTCCGTACGGCCCGTCACCGAGGCCGGAGAGGTCCGCTGGCTCGACGTCACCAGCCGCGATCCCGCGGCGCCCGAGCGCACGACCGTCCGCCGCACCCGCACCCTGTGCGTGGCCACCGGCCTCGAACCGCACCTGCCGCCCGACGCGGTGCTGTCCGAACGCGTCTGGCACACCAGCGAGTTACTGCCCCGGGTGGACCAACTCCTGCGCGAGCGCACGCCCGTTCGCCGTGCCTTCGTGCTCGGCGCCGGCCAGAGCGCCGCCGAGGCGGTCGACTATCTGCACCGCAGCTTCCCCGAGGCCGAGATCTGCTCGGTGTTCGCCAAGTACGGCTACACCCCGGCCGACGACAGCCCGTTCGCCAACCGGATCTTCGACCCCGAGGCCGTCGACGTGTTCTACGGCGCGCCGCCCCAGGTGAAGCGGTCGCTGCACGACTACCACCGCGGCACCAACTACTCCGTGGTCGACATGGAGTTGATCGAGTCGCTGTCACGGACCATGTACCAGGAGAAGGTGCAGGGCAGACAGCGCCTGCGGATGCTGAACGTCTCCCGCATCCGGGAGGTCGCGAGCGACGCGGACGGCCTGCGGGTGACGGTGGAGTTCCTGCCGACGGGCGAACGCCAGGTGCTCGGCTCCGATCTCATCGTCTACGCCACCGGCTACCAGCCCCGGGGCATCGGCGACCACCTCGGCGAGATCGCCAAGCTCTGCCTGCGCGACGACGAGGACCAGCTCCGCGTCGGACGCGACCACCGGGTGGAGACCGCCGCGCACGTCACCGCGGGCATCTACCTCCAGGGCGGCACCGAGCACACCCACGGCCTCACCTCGACCCTGCTGTCCACCACCGCCGTACGCGCCGGGGAGATCTGCTCCTCCCTCCTCGCGCAGAACGCGGGCAGCCTCCGGGAGTAGACCCGACCCGTGCGTCACCTCGCCGCCGGCACGCTGCTGCCGGTCAACCCGACGCTCGCCGTCGCCCTCGTCGTCCTGCTGCTCGTGGCCACCGCCGTGGCCGCCGTCTTCCGGCTCTCGCCGGACGAGTCGTACGCACGGGCCCGCGAGGTCGTGACGGCGGGCGTGCGGGCGGCCCTGCAACTGGCGGCGGTGTCCCTGGTGATCGGCTGGGCCGTCCACCACACCGCGGCCCTGCTCGGGTTCCTGTTCGTCATGTTCGCCGTCGCCACCCGCACCGCGGGGCGGCGCATCACGCCGAACGGCACCTGGCGGTGGGCGGTGCTGCCGATCGCGGTTCCGGTGGTCCCGGTCGTCGCCGCCCTGGTGCCGGCCGGTCTGCTCACCGTGCCCGGCATCGCCGTCGTGCCGGTGACCGGCATCCTCATCGGCGGCGCGCTCACCGCGACCGTCCTCGCCGGGCGGCGGGCGCTGGACGAGGCCGCCGGGCGGTCCGGCGAGATCGAGGCCGCGCTGTCGCTGGGCTTCCCGGACCGCGACGCCCACCTCGAAGTGGTCCGCGGCGCCGCCTCCGACGCGCTGCTGCCCGCCCTGGACCAGACCCGCACGGTCGGTCTGGTCACGCTGCCGGGCGCGTTCGTCGGCATGCTCCTGGGCGGCGCCTCCCCCGTGCCGGCCGGCACCGTCCAGGTCTTCGTGCTCATCGCCCTGCTGGCGGTGGAGGCGCTGTCGGTGGCCCTGACCGTCGAACTCGTCGCCCGCCGCAGGCTCCACCGGCAAGGCCCCTAACGGCGGCTGCGGACCAGCAGATACAGGAAGTACGGCGTGCCGATCACCGCGGTCACCATGCCGGCGCCGAGCTGTGCGGGCGCGATCACGGTACGGCCCAGCAGATCCGCCGTGCCCACCAGGGCGGCGCCGAGCAGGACGGCCACCGGGACCACCCGGGCGTGCGGCCGGCCCACCAGGGCGCGGGCCGCGTGCGGGGCGACCAGTCCCACGAAGCCGATCGTGCCCGCGGCGGCGACGGCGGTGGCGCTCAGCAGCACCCCCAGCACGAGGAAGCCGAGGCGCCCGCGGGCCAGGTCCATGCCCAGCAGCCGGGGGGTGTCCTCGTCGAGGGAGACCAGGTCCAGTTCCGCGCGCCGCAGCACCGCGACGACCACGCCCAGCACGACGACGACCGCGAGCGGCACGACGTCCGGCAGGGTGCGGCCGTACGTCGAACCGGACAGCCAGGTCAGGGCCTTGACCGCGTTGAACGGGTCGGTGAGGACGATCAGCAGGCTGATCAGCGCGGTGGCGGCGGTGGCCACCCCGATGCCGACGAGCACCAGCCGGTTCTGCTGGAACCCGCCCCGCGCGGCGAGGCCGAAGACGACGACGGCGCTGACCGCCGCGCCCGCGAACGCCGCGCCCGCAAGGCTCCACGACCCGGCCAGCGGCACGGTCGTCACCAGGAGCACGGCGCCCAGCGCGGCCCCGCCGGAGACGCCGAGCACGGCGGGCTCGGCCAGCGGGTTGCGGGTCACGGCCTGGATGAGCGTCCCGGACAGGGCGAGGGCGGCCCCGGCGAGCAGCGCGGCCAGGACCCGGGGCATCCGGGTGTCCAGCACGAAGGAGACGGTCTGCCCGGCCCTGCCCTGCGCCCAGTTGACGACGTCACCGAGCAGCAGCTTGGCGTCGCCCAGCAGCAGGGCGGCGATCGTCACGCCGACGAGCACGACTGCCAGGAGGGCCGTGACGGTGAGGAAGACGGCCCGGCTCCTGATCCGCAGCCGGTCGGGGGCGGCCGAGGCGGCGGTGTCCTTCAGCCGTACGGCCATGACGACCAGGAAGACGGCGCCGACGAGGCTGGTGACCACGCCGGTCGGCACCGCGACCGCGAGGTCCGCCGGGACCAGGGACCTGAGCAGCACGTCCGAGCCGAGGACCAGGGCCGCGCCGGCCAGGCCGGCGACCGGCAGGCTCCCGCGGGTCCGTGTGAAGGCCCGGTACCGGCGCGCGAGGGGCCTGACGAGGGCGGGGGCGCACAGGCCGACGAAGCCGATCGGTCCGGCCAGGGTGACGGCCGCGGCGGACAGCAGTGCCGCGAGCACGACCGCGGTGACCCGGGTGGCGCGGACCGGCACGCCGACGCCGCGGGCGGCCTCGTCGCCGAGCGCCAGCGCGTCGACCCGGCGGGCCACCAGCAGCAGCCCGAGCAGGCCCGCCAGGCCGAGAGGCGCCATCCGGACCACGCCGTCGAAGCCGTTCTGGCCGATGCTGCCCTGGTTCCACTGGTAGAGCCCGTGGGTCTCCTCCGGGAACAGCAGGAGCAGTCCTTCGGTGACGGCGTTGAGGCCGAGCATCAGGGCGGTGCCCGCGAGGACGAGGCGTACCGTGCCGGCGCCGAGCCCGGACAGGCCGAGCACGACGGCCGCCGCGGCGAGGCTGCCGAGGAGCGCGACCCCGGAGGAGGCGAGCAGCGGCAGCGAGACGCCGGTGACGGCCACCAGCCCGAGGGCCAGGTAGGAACCGGCGTTGACGGCGAGGGTGTCGGGGGAGGCGAGGACGTTGCGGCTGACCGCCTGAAGGGCGGCGCCCGCCATGCCGAGCATGGCGCCGACGAGGAGCCCCGCGGTCATCCTGGGCAGCCGGGAGGCGATGACGACGGAGGCGTCGGCGGGGTCGGCCTGTCCGGTGAGCGCCTTCCACACCTCGGACGCGCCGACGGCGGCGGTGCCCTGCGTGATGTCGACGACCGCGAGGGCCGTGACCAGCAGGACCAGGGCGGCCGTCACCGCGGCCGCGCCCGTCCGGGACGTGGCCGCCGACGGACGGGTGGCGGGGGTTGTCGCGGTGACGGCCATGGCGTTACTTCGTCAGCGCGGCGACGACGGAGTCGACATACTGGTTCATCGACTCGGGACCGCCGAACATCCAGATGCCGTCGTCCAGCCGGTGGACGTTGCCCTTCTTCACGAACGGCAGCGAGGTCCACACCTTGTCCTTGGCCAGGGCGCCGGTGAACGGGGTGCTGCTCTTGTCGCCGTCGTTGCCGATGTAGGCGAAGTGCACGTCGTCGCTGAGCTTGGTGAGGCCCTCGACGTCGGTGGCGCCCAGGCCGTAGCTCTCGTCGCCCTTGACGGTCCAGGCGTTCTTCAGGCCGAGCCGCTCGTTGACCGCGCCGATGAGGGAGCCGCTGGTGAAGGGGCGGATGGAGACCTGGTTGGAGATGTCGTAGCCGTCGGCGAAGGCGTACTCGGCGCCGGCGAGACCGGCGTCGGCGAGGGCCTTCTTGCCCTCGGCGAGCTTGGCGTCGAAGGCTTCCTTGATCTTGCCGGCCTGCTCGGTGGTGCCGGTGGCCTTGGCGAGCAGGTCGAGGTTGTCCGTCATGTGCCCGATCGGGTCGGCGGCGTCGGCGGACTTCACCTCGACCACCGGGGCGACCTCGCGCAGCTGCTTCACGGCGGCGGGCGGCAGGTCGGTGCTGGCGACGATGAGGTCCGGCTTCAGCGCGGCGATCGTGTCCGTGCTGGGCTCGCCGCGGGTGCCGATGTCCTTGGGCTCGTTCGTCAGCGGCACCGCCTGGTCCCAGGTCTTGTACCCCTTGACGTCGGCGACGCCGACCGGGTCCACGCCCAGCGATATCAGCAGCTCGACCTCGTGCCACTCGGTGCCGACGACCTTGGTGGCGGGTCCGTCGAGTTCGACCTTCGTCCCGGAGGCGTCGGTGAGGGTGATGCGCTCGGCGGTCTTCGTGGCCTCGGCGCTGTCGGCGGCGGGCTCGGTGGTTCCGCAGGCGGTCAGGGTGAGGGCCGCGGCGGTGGCGGCCGCCGCGGTGAGGAGGAGGCGTCTCATGAGGGTGTGCTGAGCCTTTCGCTTCGCTGGTGGTGTCGGCCGATCGCGCGGGTGCGCAGCCGGCCGGTGAGGGGGTCGGTGTCGACGTCGATGCGGATGCCGTAGGTGTCGGTCAGCCGCTCGGCCGTCAGGACGTCTTCGGGGAGTCCGTCCGCGACGATCCGGCCCTGGTGCAGCAGGACGATCCGGTCGGCGAGGGCGGCGGCCTGGTCCAGGTCGTGCAGGACCGCGCCCACCGCGATCCCGTGGTCGTCCGCGAGGTCGCGGACCAGGTCGAGCAGTTCGATCTGGTACCGCAGGTCGAGGTAGGTCGTGGGCTCGTCCAGGAGCAGTACGCCGGTCTCCTGCGCGAGGCAGCTCGCGAGCCAGACCCGCTGGAGCTGTCCGCCGGAGAGGTGCTCGGCGCCGCGCTCGGCGAGTTCGGCGACCCCCGTCATGGCCAGCGCGCGGTCCACCGCGGCCGGCCCGTCCGGGTCCGCCCTGCCCCAGCGGCCCCGGTAGGGGTAGCGGCCGAACTCGACGACGTCCCGTACGGTCAGCCCGCTCGGGGTGGGGCGCCCCTGGGTCAGCAGGGCCACCCGGCGGGAGAACTCGCGCGGGGACAGCGCCAGACCGTCGGTGCCGTCGACGACGAGGGTGGCGGTCCTGGGCCGCTGCAACCGCGCGATCGTCCGCAGCAGCGTCGACTTCCCGCTGCCGTTCGGCCCCACCAGCACGGTCACCTGGCCGGGCCGCAGGGTCACGGCCGCGTCGTGCACGACGTCCACGCCGTCGTAGGCCACGGTGACGCCGGTGGCCGACAGTTCATGACCGCGGGCCGTCACGGCCGCGGGGATCTCTTCGCTTGATCGCACGGACAGAGGTTAGCCTAACCTAAATTCGATCTTCACGGGGGCCGGTGCGGCCGGCCGGTTCGGCCGCGGCAGGTAGGCTTGCCCAGGTCATCGGACCGGTTGTCCGCCGCGTCGGGGCCGACGAAGCCCCCGTGCGCCGCCCGGTCGTCGCATCGCCGCCCCCCTGACCGGTCGTGCGGTGCGCCCCGTATCCCTCTTCCGTCGCGTGCCCGCCCCTGCTGCCGGGTGTGCCCGAGCACGACAGGTTCCCCTCGTCTTGTCCTTCTCCGTACTGTCGCCGGCCGCGTGGCTGCGCGGCTCCCGACGTCCGTCGTGGCTGTCCGACCCGAAGGTGCTGCGCACCGAGGTGCTGGCCGGTCTGGTGGTCGCCCTCGCGCTGATCCCGGAGGCGATCTCCTTCTCGATCATCGCCGGGGTCGATCCGGCCATCGGGCTGTTCGCCTCGTTCACCATGGCCGTCACCATCGCCGTGGTCGGCGGCCGGCCGGCCATGATCTCCGCCGCCACCGGCGCCGTCGCCCTGGTCATCGCCCCGCTCAACCGCGAGCACGGCTTCGGCTATCTCGTCGCCGCCGTCATCCTCGCCGGCGTCATCCAGATCGTCCTCGGCTCGCTGGGCGTGGCCAGGCTGATGCGGTTCGTGCCGCGCAGCGTGATGGTCGGTTTCGTCAACTCCCTGGCGATCCTGATCTTCATGGCGCAGGTCCCGGAGCTGACGGACGTGCCCTGGCCGGTCTATCCGCTGCTCGCCGCGGGGCTGGCGCTGATGGTGTTCTTCCCGCGGGTCACCACGGTGATCCCGGCGCCGCTGGTCTCCATCACCGTCCTGACCGTCCTCACCGTCGCGGCCGGGATCGCGGTGCCGACCGTGGGCGACAAGGGGGAGCTGCCGTCCGCGCTGCCGGTGCCCGGCCTGCCGGACGTGCCGTTCACCCTGGACACGCTGACGACCATCGCTCCGTACGCGCTGGCGATGGCGCTGGTCGGCCTGATGGAGTCGCTGATGACCGCCAAGCTGGTGGACGACATCACCGACACCGCCTCCTCCAAGACGCGCGAGTCCGTCGGCCAGGGCGTCGCCAACATCGTCACCGGGTTCTTCGGCGGCATGGGCGGCTGCGCCATGATCGGCCAGACGATGATCAACGTACGGGTCTCCGGCGCCCGCACCCGTCTGTCGACGTTCCTGGCGGGCGCGTTCCTGATGGTGCTGTGCATCGTCTTCGGGCCGGTCGTCTCCGACATTCCCATGGCGGCCCTGGTCGCGGTGATGGTCATGGTGTCGGTCGCCACCTTCGACTGGCACTCCGTCGCCCCGAAGACGCTGCGGCGGATGCCCGCCGGGGAGATCACCGTCATGGTGGTCACGGTCGCGTGCGTGGTCGCCACCCACAACCTCGCCATCGGCGTCGTCGCCGGCTCGGTCACCGCGATGGCCGTCTTCGCCCGGCGCGTCGCCCGGCTCGCCGAGGTCACCGCCGTCACCGACCCCGACGGCGGCAGCGTGGTCTACCGGGTGACGGGCGAGCTGTTCTTCGCCTCGTCCAACGACCTCGTCGGCCGCTTCTCCTACGCCACCGACCCGGAGCGCGTGGTCATCGACCTGTCCGCCGCGCACATCTGGGACGCGTCCTCCGTCGCCGCCCTGGACTCGGTCGAGGCGAAGTACGCCCAGCGCGGCAAGCGGGTGGAGATCACCGGCCTGAACGGGCCCAGCGCCCACCTGCACCAGCGGCTCAGCGGGGAACTCACCGGCGGCCACTGACCGACGTGGTTCCGGTGCCGCACACCCTGCCGGTGCCCGGCACCGGAACCATCCGCGGTGCTCCCCGCGAGCCATCGTGCCCGACCGGCCACCGCCCGCGCACTGCCGGTTCCCGGCAATGTTCGTACCGGTTCGGATGCCGGGGCCGAGAGCCCGGTGCGAACCGACCGCGCGGCCAGTGCCGTTGAGCCTGTCCGGCTTGTTCAGCCGAAGAAGCTCAGCCGTACCTGCCGGTTGGGGTTGTCCTTGTTCGTGTCCACCAGGCACACCGACTGCCAGGTCCCCAGTTCCAGGCGCCCGTTCAGCACGGGGAGCGTCGCGTGCGGGGGCACGAGGGCCGGGAGGACGTGGTCGCGGCCGTGGCCCGGGCTGCCGTGGCGGTGCTGCCAGCGGTCGTCGGCCGGGAGCAGGGTGTGAAGGGCGGCCAGGAGATCGTCGTCGCTGCCGGCGCCGGTCTCGATGACGGCGATGCCGGCCGTGGCGTGCGGGACGAAGATGTTCAGCAGGCCGTCCCGGCCGCCGGCCGACTCCCGGAGGAAGGACTCGCAGTCGCGGGTGAGATCGATGACCGTCTCCGCGGTGCCGGAGGCGACCTGGAGAACTCGAGTGGTGAAGGCGTCTGACATGCCTTCCATCCTCCGTCATCCGACCGCCGCCGCGGCGCCGACGCGTCCCTGTCCCCGGCGGGCGGCAGCGGCTCGGGAAGATCTCCGGCCCCGGTGGAGTTGGTGGAAGCGTGAACAACACCGAGGCAGTCGTCATAGGCGCCGGGCAGGCGGGGCTCGCCGGCGCCTATCACCTGCGGCGCGCCGGGTTCGTGCCGGAGCGTGACTTCGTCGTGCTGGACCATTCCCCCGGCCCGGGTGGCGCCTGGCAGTTCCGGTGGCCTTCGCTGACGTACGGCAAGGTGCACGGGATGCACGCGCTGCCCGGTATGGAGCTGACCGGGGCCGATCCGGCGCGGCCGTCCGCCGAGGTGATCGCCGAGTACTTCGCCGCCTACGAGCGCGCCTTCGACCTGCGGGTACGGCGGCCGGTGGACGTGCGGGCGGTGCGCCAGGGCGAGGGCGGGCGGCTGCTCGTGGAGACCTCGGCCGGGGTCTGGTCGACCCGGGCACTGATCAACGCCACCGGCACCTGGGACCGCCCGTTCTGGCCGCGCTATCCCGGTCAGGAGGGCTTCCGCGGGCGGCAGTTGCACACCGCGCAGTACCCGGGGCCCCAGGAGTTCGCGGGGCTGCGGGTGGTCGTCGTGGGCTCAGGCGCGTCCGGGACGCAGCACCTGCTGGAGATCGCCCCGTACGCGGCCGCGACCACCTGGGTCACCCGGCGGCCCCCGGTCTTCCGCGAAGGCCCCTTCGACGAGGAGGCGGGCCGGGCCGCGGTGGCGCTGGTGGAGGAGCGGGTGCGGCAGGGGCTGCCGCCGAAGAGCGTGGTGTCGGTGACCGGGCTGCCGCTCAACGACGCGATCCGGCAGGGACTCGCGGACGGCGTGCTCGACCGGCAGCCCATGTTCGACCGGATCACTCCGGAGGGCGTCGAGTGGGCCGACGGCCGGCGCGTGCGGGCCGACGTCATCCTGTGGGCGACCGGTTTTCGGGCCGCCGTCGACCATCTGGCACCGCTGAAGCTGCGCGAGCCGGGCGGCGGGATCCGGCTCGAGGGGACCAGGGCGGTCGCCGACCCGCGGATCCACCTCGTCGGCTACGGCCCCTCGGCGAGCACCATCGGCGCCAACCGGGCCGGCCGCGCGGCCGTACGGGACATCAGGCGGCTGCTGGCCGCGGAGCAGCCGCTGGCCGCGTGATGCCCCGCCCGGTCACTTCGCCTTCGGCGAGCTCTGCTGGTTGCGGTTGAACTCGGCGACATTGCGCTGGTGCTCGGCGTAGTCGGCGGTGAAGCGGGTGTCGCCGGGCTTGACCGTGACGAAGTACAGCCAGTCGCCCGGGGTGGGGCTGATCGCGGCACGCACCGCGTCCTCGCCCGGGTTGTCGATCGGGGTCGGCGGGAGCCCCATGCGCTGGTACGAGTTGTAGGGGCTGTCGATCCGGGTGTCGGCCTCGGTGGTCTTCAGCGTCGCCCGGTTGAGGGCGTAGTTGATGGTGGAGTCCATCTGCAGCGGCATGCCGCGCTCCAGCCGGTTGAAGACGACCCGGGCCACCTTGCCCATGTCCGCCTTGGTCGCCGCCTCGGCCTGGATGATGCTCGCGATGGTGACCGCCTGGTAGACGTTCATGGCGTTGCGCTGCGCGCCCGCGGCGATCGGGGCCCCGTTGAACTTCTTGTTGGCGGTGTCGACCATGTACGACAGCAGTTGCTCGGGCGTCGCCTTCTTGCCGTTCCGCTCCAGCGGGTAGGTCGCCGGGAAGAGATAGCCCTCCGGGTTGCCCTCGGCGTCGTTCGGCAGTTTCAGATTCGCCTTCGCCAAGGACTTCTTGGTGCTGCCCGCGGGCAGGGCGAGCGCCTTGTCGACGGCCTCGTAGATCTGGCCGGCCCGCCAGCCCTCCGGGATCACCAGGGTGGTGGGCTTCTTCTCCTCCTCGCCGCCCAGGCTGAGCAGCGGCACCGCCACGGCGGTGCCGGCCACGACGGCCCCGGTCGCGATGAGGACGAGTCGGCCCCGGCGCGTCAGTCGGATCGTGTTCCGTGACGGAGTGTTCATGTGCATGCGGGCACGGTAACCCGCTAAAGCTCACAAATCCGGCATATCTTCATCTTGTCGGCTCCAGTTGGGCGTCCCGGCGGACCAGCGCCGCGTACCGCCCGTCCCGCCCCAGCAGTTCCTCGTGCGTGCCGCGTTCGACGGCCCGTCCGGAGTCCAGGACGACGATCTGGTCGGCGCCCCGGATCGTGGACAGCCGGTGCGCGATGGTGAGCGTGGTGCGGTCGGCCGAGAGCGCGTCGATGGCCTCCTGCACGGCCCGTTCGGTACGGGTGTCCAGGGCGCTGGTCGCCTCGTCGAGGATCAGCACCGGGGGGTCGCGCAGGATGGTCCGGGCGATGGCCAGGCGCTGCTTCTCACCGCCGGAGAAGCGGTGACCGCGCTCGCCGACCACGGTGTCGTACCCCTCGGGCAGCGACGCGATGTGGTCGTGGATCTGCGCCGCCCGCGCCGCCTCGTGCAGTTCCTCGTCGGTGGCGTCCGGCTTGGCGAAGCGCAGGTTGTCGGCGACCGAGGCATGGAAGAGGTACGTCTCCTGCGAGACGACGCCGACCGCCCGGGCCAGGGTGTCGAAGTCCAGGTCGCGGACGTCGACTCCGTCGAGGGTGACCCGGCCGCCGGTGACGTCGTAGAGCCGCGGCACCAGGTGACCGAGCGTGGACTTGCCCGCGCCGGTGGGGCCGACGACCGCGAGACTTCCACCGGCGGGGACGGCGAGGTCGACGCCGTCGAGGATGGGGGCGCCCTCGTCGTCGTAGCGGAACTCGACGTTCTCGAAGCGGACCTCGCCCCTGATCTTGTCGAGGCGGACCGGGCGTTCGGGCTCGGTGATGTCGATGGGCAGGTCGAGGTATTCGAAGATGCGCTGGAACAGGGCGAGCGAGGCCTGGATCTGGACGCCGGTGCCGAGCAGGCTGACGGCCGGGCGGAACAGGCCCTGCTGGAGCGAGACGAAGGCGACGATCGTGCCGATCGAGACCTCCGGGCCGCTGAACTTCAGGGCCAGGCCCGCGGTCCAGTAGATGACGGCGGGCATCGCGGCCATGACGATCGTGATCACGGCCATGCGCCAGCGACCGGCCATGTTGGAACGCACTTCGAGGTCGACAAGGCCCTCGGACTCCACCGCGAAGGACTGCGTGAGCGAGTCGGAACGGCCCATCGTGCGCCCCAGCAGGATGCCGCTGACGGAGAGCGACTCGGTGACCGTGGCGGCCATCGCGGCCATCTGCTTCTGGCGCTGGGTGGTGATCTTCTTGCGTTCGTTGCCGACCCGGCGGCTGATCCACACGAACACCGGGAGCAGCAGCAGCGAGACCGTGGTCAGCCGCCAGTCGAGGACGAGCATCGCGGCGATCGTGGCGACGACGCTGGTGAAGTTGGCGACCAGCGAGGTGGCGGTGGAGGTGACGGTGGCCTGCATGCCGCCGATGTCGTTCGCGATCCGGGACTGCACCTCGCCGGTGCGGGTCCGGGTGAAGAAGGCCAGCGACATCCGCTGCAGGCGGCCGTAGACGGCGGTGCGCAGATCGTGCATGACGCGCTGGCCGACGGTGGTGGAGATCAGGGTCTGCAGGACGCCGAAGACGCTGGTGAGGACGGCGCTGAGGATCATGCCCAGGGCGAGCAGGCTGAGCAGCCCGGTGCGGCCCTCGGGAATGGCGACGTCGAGGATCGCCTTCAGCAGGAACGGCGTGGCCACGGACACCAGCGAGGCGGCACCGACCAGCAGGCCGACGACGGCGAGGCGACCGCGGTAGGGGCGGAACAGACGCAGGATGCGGCGCACCTGCCGGGGCTGCTGTTCGGCCTCGGTCGGCGGTGTCCAGACGGGTTCGCGATCGGGATGCATGGGCTCCTACGGAGGGGTGAGACGGGACTGACGGAGCTTAGCTCATTGTTACCTATGCTCACAATGAACTACGTCCTGATATTGTTCCCGTATGACCACCCCAGATCCCGACGGCACGCTCGCCGAGCAACTGCTGCGGTTCACCCGGCGTGTGCACCGGATCCAGAAGCGGCACATCGAGCAGTCCGGACTGGGCGTCACCCCGGCCCAGTCCAGGCTGCTGCGCACCCTCGCGCACTACCCCTCGCCGCCCCGGATGGCCGACCTCGCCGAGCGTCTCGAAGTGGTTCCGCGGGCCGTCACCTCGCTGGTCGACGGCCTGGAGGCGAGCGGCAAGGTGCGCCGGGTGCCGGATCCGACGAACCGGCGGGTGATCCGGATCGAGCTCACCGAGGACGGGGTCAAGGCGCTGCGGGCACTGCACGGGGCACGCCGCTCGGCGGCCCAGGAGATCCTCGCGCCGCTCACGGACGGCCAGCGCGAGGTGCTCGGCGGGCTGTTGGACACCCTGGTGGACGGGGTCAACCGCTGCTGAGCGCCGGGGGCGGACGGTGATCCGACGCGCTGTCGTTCAGCAGCCTGTCGTTCAGCAGCTCTCCCGATCCTCCGTCAGTACGCCCTGGTCGGTGGCCAGCTTGCGGTCGTAGCAGCCGCCGGGCACGTGTGAGCCGTACAGCCGGTAGCGCTCGCTCGACGTGCCCACCGCGCGGCGTCGGTCGCGCGGCACGTTCACGGTCCAGGTCGCGTCAGCGGCGTAGGTGTCGTCCAGTCCCGACCAGGCGGTGCGCCGCCCGTCGCGCGTGGTGACGGCCGACGCCCGGTCGCCGAGGCGCAGCACGGTGCGCAGCCGGTCGTCCGCGCCGAGCGTGGTCGTGCCGTCCATCGTGTACGTCCGGTCCGTGCGCATCGTCCTGGCCGGTCCGGGTCCGTCGACCGTCACCGACTCGTCGTCGCGCCAGGTGGCGTCGAGTGCGTCCATGGTCTCGCCGTCGGTCCAGCGATGGACGGAGGTGTGCGCCAGTGACCTGCGGACGGTGGTGGTCACCCGGCCGTGCGAGGTGTCGACGTATCCGGCGACGGCCGGCCGGTGCCCGCTCTCGGTGTCCACCCGGTGCTCCGGACCGGACGTGTACGTCGAGCAGTTGGCGAGGCCCTGGTCCCGGTGCGCGGTGAGCGCGCCGGTGACGCGGGCGCGGCCCTCGTCCTGCCGGACCAGGATGTTGACGGGGGCACTCCAGCCGGGCCTGCCTTCGGGCAGTCCGGCGACGGAGACCTGGGTGTCGTGCGGGCGGCCGCCGTTGAGGATCCCGGCGAACGGCGTCAGGTCGTAGGTGATCGGCCGGACGTCGGAGGTGCACGGTCCGGGAACGACGTACCAGAGGAAGGGATGGGACCAGCCGCCGGTCCACACGTGCGGGAAGGGCGCGGCGACACCGGCCAGTCGGCCGTCCACCCTGGCCTGGACGGCAAGGTCAAGGGCCGTCAGTACGACCGCCTCGGCCACGTCAGCGTGGGCGGAGTCGAGATCTTCCGCACATCGATCCCGCAGCCCTCGCCGGACGGCATCGCATGGTCCGTCGAGAAGGACGTCACACAGCACGACCTTGTTCCAGCGGTCGCCGCAGTCGGCGGGCGGGGTGTACGTGCCGCGGTACGGCGTGAATCGGAGCGGAGACGGGCGGGGTACGGGAGGCGTGCGGGCGGGTCGGCCAGCCGTGGGTCCCGCGGCTGCCGGAACCTCTGGGTCCGGTGGGGTCCCAGGGGACAGCCGGATCGTTTCGGCTCTGCGGAAAAACCGGTTGCCCCCGACCACGCTGCGACGCGAACCTGTCACGGTTTGCTGCCGCAGCGCGCGGTGCCCGCCTCTCCGCCCCCGACCCGAGCCACTGGGACGTCATGCAGATTCAAGACCTTCCGTATCCCGACCCAGGCGTCCCGGACGCCCGCTCGGGACCCCGCTTCCTGTGGTGGCTCTTCCGGAACCAGCTGGGCGGACAGCTGAAGGCGCTGGCCTGGGGCCTGGTGCACTTCGTGTCCGTCGCCTCGCTGCCGTTCTGCGTCGGACTCGCCATCCAGGCCGTCGTGGACCGCTCCGGCAGCCGGCTCGCCCTCGCCGGCGGACTGCTGGCGGTCGCCTGCGCCGGCAACGCCCTCGGCGACACCTTCCTGCACCGGGCCGCCGTCACCAACTGGATCGTCGCCGCGGCCCGCGTCCAGCAACTGCTCGCCCGCAAGGCCGCCCTGCTCGGCTCCGCGCTGACCCGGCGCGTCGCGGCCGGCGAGGTCGTCGCCGTCTCCACCGGTGACGTCGAGCGGATCGGCTGGTTCGTGGAGGCCGTCTCCCGGTTCACCGCGGCCGCGGTCACCATCGTGCTGGTCTGCGTCGGCCTGGTGCTCTACCAGCCCGCGCTCGGCGTGATCGTCGCCGTCGGCCTCCCGGTCCTGGCGCTGGCGGTGCTGCCGCTGCTCCCCCGGGCCACCCGGCGTGCCGACGTCCAGCGCGAGAAGGCGGGCCGCGCCACCGAACTGGCCTCCGACACTGTCGCGGGGCTGCGCGTGCTGCGCGGCATCGGCGGCGAGGAACTCTTCCTCGACCGCTACCGCAGCGCTTCCCAGGAGGTCCGGCACGCCGCCGTGCGCAGCGCCCGGATGTGGGCCCTGATCGCCGCGATCCAGGTCCTGCTGCCCGGCCTGCTGCTGATCGCGGTGGTCTGGTACGGCGTCCATCTCGCCCGCGACGGCCGCATCGCCGTCGGTGAACTGGTCACCGCCTACAGCTCGATCATGCTGCTCACCTACCCTCTGCGGCACTTCGAAGAGATCGCCATGGCCTACTCCTTCTCGCGCCCCGCGGCTCGGCGGGCCGCTGGGGTGCTGTCACTGGAGCGAGCCGTCGACGACCGGGGCACCGCCGGGTCGCGCGCGGCGGACCTGCCGTCGGGTGACCTGTACGACCCGGCCACCGGACTGCTCGTGCCCGCGGGCCGGTTCACCGCCGTGGTGTGCGGCGACCCGGACGCGGCGGGACGCCTGGCAGAACGGCTCGGCGGCCACCCCTCCGAGGCCGGCACATCGGTCCTGCTGGGCGGAGTACCGCTGGACGAACTGCCGCTCGACACCGCCCGCACGGCCGTCCTCGTCCAGGACAAGGACCCGGTACTGCTGTCCGGCACCCTGCGCGAACTGCTGGACGTGCCCAACTCGGGCGCGATCGGCTCGGCACAGGCGCTGGCGGCGGCCCAGTGCGCGGATGTGCTGGCCGCGCTGGCCCAGGGCTCGCTCTCCGCCGCGGATCCGATGGACGCGCTCATCACCGAGCGCGGCCGGTCCCTGTCCGGCGGCCAGCGCCAGCGCCTGGCTCTGGCCCGGTCGCTGGTGACGGACCCGGAGGTGCTCGTCCTCGACGAACCCACCTCCGCCGTGGACTCCCACACGGAGGCGCGGATCGCGGACGGCCTCCGGGAACTGCGCGCGGGGCGCACCACCGTGGTGTTCACCTCCTCACCGCTGCTCCTGGACCGGGCCGAACGGGTCGTCCTCGTCCACGACGGCGAGGTCACGGCGGTCGGCGAACACCGGGAGCTGCTGCACAAGGAGCCGCTGTACCGGGCCGTGGTGACGCGGGAGACGGACGAGGAGGCGGCACTGCGGGAGGCTGCGGGGGCGGACGGGGACGGTGGGCCGGACACCGGGGTGGATTCCCGACCGGACACCGGGCTGGGCACCGGGGTCGATTCCCGGCCGGACGCGGGGCTCGCCCCCCGGCTGGACTCGCGGCCGGACACCGGACCGCACCCTCGGCCGGACGGGGATGCGAGGCAGGACGCGGATGAGCGGCACGACGCGGATGCGAGGCGGGGCCGCGGTTCCCGGCTCGGGGGCGACTCCCCGCTGGCGGGCGCCGCACGGCTGGACGCACGGGAAGAAATCGAGGAGAGCGCATGATCGGCGTCGCGCCACCGGCCTACGACCCCGCCGCCCCGACGACGGCGAACACCCTGCCCGTCGGCGCCCCGGCCACCGTAAGGGACTACGTGACCGAACTGTTCCGCCGGCACCGCCGGTCCTTCCTGCTCCTGATCGCCGTCAACACCGCCGCCGTCGTGGCCTCCATGGCCGGGCCGTGGCTGCTCGGCGGGCTGGTCGAGCGGGTGTCGGACGGGGCCCGTGAGCTCCATCTGGGGCTCACCGTCTCGCTGTTCCTGGTCGCACTCGTCATCCAGGCGGTGTTCGTCCAGCAGGTGCGGCTGCGCGGCGCGATACTCGGCGAGCGGATGCTGGCCGACCTGCGCGAGGACTTCCTGGTCCGGTCCGTCGGACTGCCGCCCGGCGTGCTGGAACGCGCCGGGACCGGCGATCTGCTGTCCCGGATCACCACCGACATCGACCGGCTCGCCAACGCCATGCGCGAAGCCGTGCCCCAGCTGGCCATCGGCGTCGTGTGGGCGGCCCTGCTGCTGGGCGGACTGGTGATCACCGCGCCGCCCCTGGGCGCCGCGGTGCTGGTCGCCGTACCGCTGCTGGTCGTCGGCTGCCGCTGGTACTTCAAGCGGGCGCCCGCCGCCTACCGCTCGGAAGCCGCCGGCTACGCGGCCGTCGCCGCCGCCCTGGCCGAGACGGTGGACGCCGGCCGCACGGTCGAGGCCCACCGGCTCGCCGACCGCCGGATCGAACTGTCCAAGCAGCGGGTGCGGGAGTGGACCGCCTGGGAGCGCTACACCCTCTGGCTGCGGTCGGTGCTCTTCCCGGTCATCAACGTCACCCATGTCACCGTCCTCGGCTCGGTCCTCATGCTCGGCGGCGTGTTCGTGCTCCAGGGCTGGATCGGGGTCGGTGAGCTGACCACGGGGGCGCTCATCGCGCAGATGCTCGTCGACCCGGTCGGCCTGATCCTGCGCTGGTACGACGAGCTCCAGGTCGCCCAGGTGTCGCTGGCCCGCCTCGTCGGGGTCCGGGACATCGAGCCGGACGCCGGGGACGCCTCGCTCGCTCCCGACGGACGTGACGTCCACGCCGACCGGGTGCACTTCGGCTACCTCGAAGGCGTGGACGTCCTGCGCAAGGTGTCCCTGGAGGTGGCCCCCGGCACCCGGCTGGCACTGGTCGGCCCTTCCGGCGCGGGGAAGTCCACGCTGGGGCGGCTGCTCGCCGGGATCTACGCGCCCCGTAAGGGCCGCATCGCCCTCGGCGGCGCGGAGCTGTCCCGGATGCCGGCCGAGCGGGTCCGCGAGCATGTGGCCCTCGTCAACCAGGAGCACCACGTCTTCGTGGGCTCCCTGCGCGACAACCTGCTGCTCGCCCTTCCTCACTCGCGTCTGCCGTCGAAGGCGGGGGTGGCGGACGACGCCGTCGACGCCGAGCTGTGGGCGGCGCTCGGAGCGGTCGACGCGGACGGCTGGGCCCGCGCGCTCGACGACGGCCTGGACACCGAGGTCGGCTCGGGCGGCTTCGCACTGACCCCGGCGCAGGCGCAGCAGATCGCCCTGGCCCGGCTGGTGCTGGCCGACCCGCACACGCTGGTCCTGGACGAGGCGACGTCCCTGCTCGACCCACGGGCCGCCCGCCATCTGGAACGCTCGCTGGCCCGCGTCCTGGAGGGCCGCACGGTGGTGGCCATCGCCCACCGCCTGCACACCGCCCACGACGCCGACGTCATCGCCGTCGTCGAGAACGGCCGCATCAGCGAGCTGGGCAGCCACGACGAACTGGTCGCGGCGAAGGGCGCCTACGCGGCGCTCTGGCAGTCCTGGCACGGCTGAGACCACCGGCCGGACCCGGGCCGTCGGTGCCGGGTGCACCCGTCCCGGGCCGGAGGGAACGCCCCTCCGGCTCGGTACGGCGCCCGACGACCGATCCCTCCCGCCCCGGAGCTGTGCCGTTGCGCGGGGGTGAAAAGGGGTGGAAGGGTGGATAGCGGCACCGGTTCGGGGAGCACCCGGGAAGCATGCGGCACGCGTCGGGCGCAGCCAGTGCCCCGCGCGCCGGCCTGTCGCCGATCGCGGTGACGACGGGCCCGTCCCCACCACCTGGAGGTACCCGTGAACAGCGCCGACGGATGGGGGGACGACGTCTACCAGCCCGACGCGTCCGAGATCCAGGACGACGCGGGGCTGCTCGACGCCGAGGACACCCTGGACAACGACGGCGTCGACGATCCTCTCGACCGCGGCTGGTCCCCGCCGGAGCGACCATGGGCGGTGGAGCACAACGGTGTGACGGCCGCGGAGCGCCACCAGGGCGAGACCCTGGACCAGCGGCTCGCCGAGGAGCTGCCCGATCTCGCCACCCCCGACGGCGACGGCCTCGGCGACTGCGAGGGCACCGACGGCGAACTGCTGGACAACGAGGTCGGCGCCGTCCGCTCCGGCCGCCTCGTCGCCCCCGACGAGGGCGCCCACGAGGACGAGGAACCCGCGCTGGTCGCCACGGACGTCGGCATCGACGGCGCCGCGGCCTCGGCCGAGGAGGCCGCCATGCACATCGTCGACGAGGAGTCCCTGTCCGGCTGACGCAGCCGTCAGGACAGCCCACGAGGAGCCGCCATGCAGCAGGACAAGCACCCCGACTACCAGCCGGTCGTCTTCCGGGACCGCGCCGCCGGCTACGCCTTCCTCACCCGGTCCACCGCGACCAGCGGCGAGACCATCGAGTGGGACGACGGCGAGACCTACCCGGTCGTGGATGTGGAGATCTCCTCGGAGAGCCACCCCTTCTACACCGGCAAGGCACGCACGGTGGACTCGGAGGGCCGGGTCGCCCGCTTCGAGCGCCGCTACGGCGGGGCAGGCGCCGAAGGAACCTGACCGGCAAGGGCCTCGCTCGCTCAGATCACGTTGAGGGCCGCGGCACCGCCCACGCCGCCGAGCAGCATGAACGCCGGCATCAGCACCTTCAGCTCCACCCAGCTGCCCGCCCGGAACCGCAGGACCTTCGGCGGCCCGATCGGGTACCAGCGCTTGCGGCCCAGCGGGATCGGCCACAGGATCGGGCAGCCCGACACCGTCAGCGCGTCCCCGATGTCGTGCACCAGCGCCCCCAGCACGATCGGCAGCCCGAGCCACAGATACTCCTGGCCCGGCTCCGTGAACAGCCAGTCCGCGCCGTTGCCCGGCTTGGCCAGCACCCCCGCCAGGATCCAGGCGCTGGTCGCCCCCAGCAGCCAGACCAGGACATCGCTGCCGGATCCCCGCGTCGCCCGCCACAGCAGACCCTCGATGGCCAGCACCACGTGCGCGAAGAGGATCCCCAGCACCGCCCAGCGCCCACCGTTGACCGCCAGCGCCGAGGCACCCGCACCGATCAGGACCGCCCACAGCCAGGTGTGCGTGAGCGTGCGGTGCCCGCCGGAGCGACGCGGGTCGCCCTGCTTCTTGGTCGCCTTGTAGACGGCGTAGGAGAGCTTGTCGACGATCTCGCACAGCCCCCGGGAGAGCGGACCGAAGGCCCGGGAGATGGTGGCCGCCTTGTGATCGAGGTCCGGGGCCAGCGCAGCACCGGCACAGACCAGTGCGCCGACCAGCACGACGGGCCAGGGCATCGGGCGCCCGGTCGCGGCGGCAGCCGCCCCGACGCCCAGCCAGGCGGCGGCGCCCGACAGTGAGTGTGCTGGTCCCATCATGGCCGTTGCCCGCCCCATTCCTCGTGTGCCGCTGTCCAGTTGACGGAGTGCGCCGACGTGTCGTCGGCGACACAGCGTAGCGTTCGTGATCTTCGTGCGGGCAGCCGATTCCCTCGTCGGCCAGGACGACAGGCAAGATGGGTGGGTGACCCTCATCGATCAGCTGCCGCCGACCCCCGACCCCGACGCCCTCTACGAAGCCTTCGAGTCGTGGGCGCAGGAGCGCGGTCTGACTCTCTACCCCCACCAGGAGGAGGCGCTGATCGAGGTGGTGTCCGGCGCGAACGTGATCGTGTCGACGCCCACCGGCTCCGGCAAGAGCATGATCGCGGCGGGTGCCCACTTCGCCGCCCTCGCCCGGGACGAGGTCACCTTCTACACGGCCCCGATCAAGGCGCTGGTGTCGGAGAAGTTCTTCGAGCTGTGCAAGCTCTTCGGCACCGAGAACGTCGGCATGCTCACCGGCGACGCGTCGGTCAACGCCGACGCCCCGGTCATCTGCTGCACCGCCGAGGTCCTCGCCTCGATCGCGCTGCGCGACGGCAAGCACGCCGACGTCGGCCAGGTCGTCATGGACGAGTTCCATTTCTACGCGGAGGCGGACCGCGGCTGGGCCTGGCAGATCCCGATCCTCGAACTGCCGCAGGCGCAGTTCGTGCTGATGTCGGCCACGCTCGGCGACGTCTCGATGTTCGAGCAGGACCTCACCCGGCGCACCGGCCGCCCCACGGCCGTGGTCCGCTCGGCGACCCGTCCCGTACCGCTGTCCTACGAGTACAAGTTCACGCCGCTCACGGAGACCCTGACCGAGCTGCTGGAGACCAAGCAGGCGCCGGTCTACATCGTGCACTTCACCCAGGCCCAGGCGGTGGAGCGCGCGCAGGCGCTGATGAGCATCAACATGTGTTCACGCGAGGAGAAGGACCGGATCGCCGAGCTGATCGGCAACTTCCGCTTCACCACCAAGTTCGGCAGCAACCTCTCCCGCTACGTCCGGCACGGCATCGGCGTCCATCACGCGGGCATGCTGCCCAAGTACCGCCGCCTGGTGGAGAAGCTCGCCCAGGCCGGTCTGCTGAAGGTCATCTGCGGCACGGACACGCTGGGCGTGGGCGTCAACGTACCCATCCGCACGGTGCTGTTCACGGCGCTGACGAAGTACGACGGCAGCCGGGTCCGCACGCTGCGCGCCCGTGAGTTCCACCAGATCGCGGGCCGCGCCGGCCGTGCGGGCTTCGACACGGCGGGCTTTGTCGTCGCCCAGGCGCCCGAGCATGTCATCGAGAACGAGAAGGCACTCGCCAAGGCAGGCGACGACCCGAAGAAGCGGCGCAAGGTCGTCCGCAAGAAGGCGCCCGAGGGCTTCGTCGGCTGGACGGAGAACACCTTCGACAAGCTCATCTCCTCCGATCCCGAGCCGCTGACGTCGCGTTTCCGGGTGACGCACACCATGCTGCTGTCGGTGATCGCCCGGCCCGGCAACGCCTTCGAGGCGATGCGGCATCTGCTGGAGGACAACCACGAGCCGCGCAAGCAGCAACTGCGGCACATCCGGCGCGCGATCGCCATCTACCGCTCGCTCCTGGACGGCGGCATCGTCGAGAAGCTCGACCAGCCGGACGCCGAGGGCCGGATCGTGCGGCTCACCGTCGATCTGCAGCAGGACTTCGCGCTCAACCAGCCGCTGTCCACCTTCGCTCTGGCCGCGTTCGAGCTGCTGGACCCGGACTCGCCGTCCTACGCCCTGGACATGGTGTCCGTCGTGGAGTCCACCCTGGACGACCCGCGGCAGATCCTCGTCGCCCAGCTGAACAAGGCCAAGGGCGAGGCCGTCGCCGCGATGAAGGCCGACGGCGTCGAGTACGAGGAGCGCATGGAGCGCCTCCAGGACATCAGCTACCCCAAGCCCTTGGAAGAGCTGCTCTTCCACGCGTACGACACGTACCGCAAGAGCCACCCCTGGGTCGGCGACCATCCGCTGTCGCCGAAGTCGGTCATCCGCGACATGTACGAGCGGGCCATGACCTTCACGGAGTTGGTGTCCCATTACGAGCTGGCCCGCACCGAGGGCATCGTGCTGCGCTACCTGGCGAGCGCCTACAAGACCCTCGACCACAACATCCCGGACGATCTGAAGTCCGAGGACCTTCAGGACCTGATCGAGTGGCTGGGCGAGATGGTCCGCCAGGTCGACTCCAGCCTGCTGGACGAGTGGGAGCAGCTCGCCAACCCCGAGGTGATGACCGCGGAGGAGGCCCAGGAGAAGGCCGACGAGGTCAAGCCGGTCACCACCAACGCGCGTGCCTTCCGCGTCCTGGTCCGCAACGCCCTCTTCCGCCGTGTCGAACTCGCCGCGCTCGACCAGGTCGAGGAGCTGGGCGAGCTGGACGCCGACGCCGGGTGGGACGCGGACGCCTGGGGCGAGGCCATGGACAAGTACTGGGACGAGTACGACGACCTCGGCACCGGTCCCAACGCCCGCGGCCCGAAGCTGCTGGTGATCGAGGAGGAGCCGGCGAACCGGCTGTGGCGCGTCCGCCAGATCTTCGACGACCCGAACGGGGACCACGACTGGGGCATCAGCGCGGAGGTCGACCTCACGGCCTCCGACGCGGAAGGCCGCGCGGTGGTCCGCGTCACCGACGTAGGCCAGTTGTGAGCACAGGAGAATCCCACCCATGACGACGAATCCGGCCGAGAAGCTCGTCGACCTGCTCGACCTGGAGCAGATCGAGCTCAACATCTTCCGCGGCCGCAGCCCCCACGAGTCTCTCCAGCGGGTCTTCGGCGGCCAGGTGGCAGGCCAGGCACTGATCGCCGCCGCGCGGACCACGGACGGCGACCGTCCGGTGCACTCGCTGCACGCGTACTTCCTGCGCCCGGGCCGGCCCGGTGTGCCGATCGTGTACCAGGTCGAACGGGTGCGGGACGGACGGTCATTCACGACCCGCCGGGTCACCGCCGTGCAGCAGGGCCGCACGATCTTCAATCTCACCGCCTCCTTTCACAAGCCTGAGCAGGGAAGCTTTGAACACCAGCTGCCACCGGCCCGGGAGATCCCGGACCCGGAGTCGCTGCCGACGGTCACCGACGAGATCCGGGAGCATCTGGGGGCACTGCCGGAGCAGTTGGAGCGGATGGCGCGCCGCCAGCCCTTCGACATCCGCTATGTGGACCGGCTGCGCTGGACGCCCGAGGAGATCAAGGACGCCGAGCCGCGCAGCGCGGTGTGGATGCGGGCGGTCGGCCCCCTCGGCGACGATCCGGTCGTGCACACCTGCGCGCTGACCTACGCCAGTGACATGACCTTGCTGGACGCCGTGCGCATCCCGGTCGAACCCCTCTGGGGGCCGCGGAGCTTCGACATCGCGTCGCTGGACCACGCGATGTGGTTCCACCGGCCGTTCCGCGCGGACGAGTGGTTCCTGTACGACCAGGAGTCGCCGATCGCCACGGGCGGGCGCGGTCTGGCCCGCGGGCGGATCTACGACATCCAGGGACGGCTGCTGGTCTCCGTCGTCCAGGAAGGGCTGTTCCGGCCGCTGTAGCTCAGACGCCTCTGCGACGCAGCCAGCCCAGCAGACCGTGGGGCGGGCGGGCTGCGTCGGGCACCGCGGTGGCCGGGCGGGGTTCGTCGGGCACCGCGGTGACCCGCTTTGCCGTGGGGCGCGGGGCGGGCCGGTGCTCGCGCGCCTCGTCCACGGCCCGCGCGAGGTCGGCCCGCAGCCAGCCGATCTCGTCGGCGTCGTCCGCCGTCATGATCTGCTCGCACAGGCGCGCGGCCGGTGATCCCGGTGCTCCGTGCACGGGCGGCCCGGGCCGGAAGCGGTGCAGATGGGAGCGGTCGTAGGGGTCGGTGACGACCTCCGCGATCTGAACGGGGTCGAGGAAGGCGGACACGGCTCCGGCCCGCTGCCACAGATCATCGGTCTGCCGCAGCAGGAATCCCAGATGGCGTCCGCGCCAGTTCCGCGGCCGCATGTCCAGGCCGGCGTCCAGCTGGTCCCGCAGCCCTTCGGGGGTACGGGCCCTCAGCAGCGGCGTGTTCTTCTCGTCGGCCGCGAACTGCCGTAGCTCCTCGGCCAGATACATCCAGACCACGGCCCGGTAGCGGTTGAGGTAGTAATGCACGGGCACCACCAGGCCCAGGCGGGCCAGGCGCGTGAACCGGCCGGGCGGCACCTGCATCAGGGCCGCCCCTTCCGTGGTGCCGACCGCCTTCACCCGCTCCAGGAGCGTCTCGGGAAAACCGTGCGAGGCTCGCACCCGCTCGATCTCCGCCCGGTCGACGCGGCGGGCGCCGCCTCCCGCCGCGTCGGGCACGGTCCGGATCTGGTTGAGGTGGACCGCGAGGTCGAACTCGCGCCGCTTCAAACCCAGTTCCCGTGCGGCCCGCCCGGGTGTGCAGGACGTGCCGTGCTGTGGGGTGATGGTGTCGCCTGTCATCGTCGCTCTCCCCCGTGGAGTCCGATGCTCACGCTGTGTGCGTTCGCCGTGACAGAACCGTAGCCGCTGCGGCGGATCTCGGCGCGAGCCTGTGGATAACTCCGCGGAGCAGAGCAAACGTGCAGGTCAGAGGTCTGTGGGAAAATCTCGCTCCGGCTTTCGGGCGTCGACCGCGAGGTGCTCGCCGACCCGGTTGACGAGCAGCGTCATCTCGTACGCGATCTGACCGATGTCGGCCTCCGCTCCGCTGAGGACGCAGAGGCAGCTGCCGGTCCCCGCGGCGGTCACGAACAGCACCGCGTCGTCGAACTCCACCATCGTCTGGCGCACTCTGCCCGCGCCGAAGTGATGACCGGAGCCCTTGGCGAGGCTGTGCAACCCGGAGGAGACCGCCGCCAGATGCTCGGCGTCCTCGCGGCGCAGTCCCGTGCTCGCCCCCGTCACCAGCCCGTCGTTGGACAGGACCAGCGCATGCCGCACATGCTCCACACGCTCGGTCAGATCGTCCAAGAGCCAGCCCAGTCCCTGATTCTGCGCCATGTCCTGTCTCCCCGTGCGATGTCTCCCCCTTGGTCGAGGGGGTATCTGCTCGCCAGCCTCGCCGACGAGCCGGGCTCCGGCAAGGAGGACGGGGGCACGGCACAGAAGATGACCGACACGGAAGGTCCTGGCGCACAAGTCCGTCGCGGGTGCAGCCGGTTCAGCTCACCGAGTCGAGCAGCCGGGCGGTGTGCATCCGCCCGGCGTACTCGACGAGCCGGATGAGCACCTCCTTGCCCGAGTCGCGGTCCCGGGCGTCACAGAGCACCACAGGGGTGCCGCTGTCGAGGTCGAGGGCCCGCGAGACGTCGCGGGCGCCGTAGGCACGGGCGCCCGTGAAGCAGTTGACGGCCACCACGAACGGGATGTGCCGGTGCTCGAAGTAGTCCACGGCCGGGAAGCAGTCCTCCAGGCGGCGGGTGTCGGCGAGGACCACGGCCCCCAGGGCGCCCTGGGAGAGCTCGTCCCACAGGAACCAGAAGCGGTCCTGGCCGGGCGTGCCGAACAGATAGAGCGAGAGCCCGGACCGGATGGTGATGCGCCCGAAGTCCATGGCCACGGTCGTGGTGACCTTCTGGTCCACGCCATCGGTGTCGTCCACCAACTGTCCGGCCTCGCTGAGCAGTTCCTCGGTGCGCAGCGGCCTGATCTCACTGACCGCGCCGACCAGGGTCGTCTTGCCCACGCCGAAACCGCCGGCGACCAGGATCTTCAGCGCCAGGGCGGCGGTCTCGCCGTCCGGGTCGGCGGAGTGCTCGGAGACCATCGATCACTTCTCTCGGGAGTGCCGGCAACGGGCGACGTCGTCGGGTGCGCACCGCGGCCTGACGGAACGCGCGTGCGCGGTTTCAGTGCGTGTGTGCGAGGTCAGCATGATGACAACTCCAGCCCCTCCGCGAGGGATTCGACCGGTTCTTGCCCTATGCGACCGACTGGCGGTGCTTCCGTGTCCTGAACCGTCATCTACAGCGCCCGCAATCCTTCGATGACTTCCCGCAGAATCCGTTCGTCGGGAAGCTGCGCGGGCGGCACCGGGCGGCTGACGGTGACACGACCCATCTCCAGGAGGTCACCGAGGAGCACGCGGACGACGCCCACCGGAAGGTCGGCGCCCGCGGCGAGTTCCGCGACCGACTGCGTCTCGGGCCGGCACAGGTCGATCAGTGCCCGGTGCTCCGGTCCGAGGGCGGTGTCGTCGTCGACGCGCGGGGCGCTCGCGTCCAGGGTGACGAGCGCGATCAGGTCGAAGCGGACTCCGGTGGGACCGGATCTGGTGCGTCCGCCCGTCATGGCGTACGGGCGGACGAGGGGTCCGGCCTCGTTGTCGTACCACTGGCTGCCCTGCTCGCGCGGGGCGTCCCTGAGGTCTTCGTTCATCGGTACCGACCGCCCTGCCTCAGCCTGCGGCGGGCGGCCGTACGGCGACGCGCGGGGCGGTGCGGAGGTGTTCGCCGACACGTTTCACCAGCCGCGCCATCTCGTAGGCGACGAGGCCGATGTCGGCGGTCACGGCGGTGAGGACGGCGAGGCAGGAGCCGTCGCCCGCGGCGGCCACGAAGAGGAAGCCGTCGTCCATCTCCACCATGGTCTGGCGCACGCCACCGGCTCCGAAGTGCCGGCCCGCGCCCTTGGCGAGACTGTGGAAGCCGGACGCGACCGCCGCCAAGTGTTCGGCGTCCTCGCGGCTGAGGTCGGTCGACGCGCCCACGGCGAGCCCGTCGTTGGAGAGCACCACCGCGTGGCGCACCTCGCTGACGCGCAGCACCATGTCGTCCAGCAGCCAGTCGAGTTCGCCGGATCTCCCCCACTCTCGGCTTCGCTCGCGCGGGGGGACCCCCACGCCGTCCCTCATGCCGGGGTCCTGGATCATGCGGGGTCTCCTTCGCTGCTGTCTCTGCGCACTGTGGGATCGGGCCCGCCGCCGCGTCCGGGTCGCCGCCCGCCGCCGCGCGTCCAGCCGTCGCGGTACGCCGCCATGCGGTCCCGTACGAGTTCGGGCGTGCGCCGGTCCTCGTCCTGGGCGGACGGCCGGTCCGGCTCCTCGGTGTGCGGCTCGCGCAGTTGCGGTGCGAGGCTCGCCTGCCGGACGCGGCGCGGGAGGTCGTCGGTGCCGTCGGAGTCGTCCGGTGGGCGGTGCAGTCGCAAGGTGGTGACTCCGGGGGGCGGGGTGGCGGTCTTCGCGGCGATGGGTGCGGGGGCCACCAGCGCGGGCCGGCCGGCCGGTGCCTCGACCGGCTCCTGGTGCGCGGCGCCGCCGGGCACGCGCGCGTACTCGCGTTCGGCGGGCCTGGGCGCTTCGGCGGCCTTGCGGGGGGAACGTTCCGCCGCGCCGCCGTGCAGCAGCGAGGTGGGCAGCAGGACGACCGCGGTGGTGCCGCCGTAGGGCGAGGTGCGCAGGTGCACCTTGATGCCGTGCCGGGCGGCGAGCCTGCTCACCACGAAGAGACCGAGCCGGTCGCTGTCGAACAGGTCGAGCGCCTCGGACTGTTCGATGCGGCGGTTGGCCTCGGCGAGGGTCTCCTTGCCCATGCCGAGCCCGCGGTCCTCGACCTCGACCGCGTAGCCGTTGCCCACGGGTTCGCCGGTGATGCGCACGCGCGTGTGGGGCGGCGAGAACTGAGCGGCGTTCTCCACGAGTTCCGCCAGCAGGTGGGTGAGGTCGGCGACGGCCGCGCCGACGACGGCCGTCTCGGGCAGCTGTCGTACCTCCACGCGCGCGTAGTCCTCGACCTCGGAAACGGCCGCGCGCACGACGTTCGTCAGGGAGACCGGCATCCGCCAGGCACGGCCGGGTGCCGCGCCGGACAGGATGATCAGGCTCTCCGCGTGTCGGCGCATACGGGTGGTGAGGTGGTCGAGCCGGAACAGGTCGCTCAGTTCGTTCGGGTCGTCGGAGCGGCGCTCCATGCTGTCCAGCAGGCTGAGTTGCCGGTGGACCAGGACCTGGCTGCGGCGGGCGAGATTGACGAAGACCCCGGAGATGCCGCTGGCCAGTTCGGCTCGCTCGACGGCGGCGCGCAGGGCGGCGCGGTGGACGGTGCCCAGGGCCTCGGCGACCTGTCCGCTCTCGTCCTCGGCGGGCGGCCCCGGCGGGGCCTCGGCCCGGACGTCGATCTCCTCTCCGGCGCGCAGTCTCCGCATGGCTTCGGGCAGTTTGCGGCGGGCGATCTCCAGGGCGCTGTTGCGCAGGCTCACCAGCTCCACGACCAGGCCGCGGCCGATGCGTACCGAGATCACCAGCGAGGCTGCGACGGCGGCGAGGCCGAACAGCACGGCGGCACCGGCCGGGGTGAGCAGTCCCCGGGTGAACGGGTCGGCCCGCTCGGCGACTCCGCGTCCCGCGTCGGCCTCGATGGTCCGCATCTCGCCCTGCACGCGCGCGAGTGCCCGGTCCCAGGCGGCCTGCGGGGCGATGTGGATCGCGCGGGTGCCCGGTGCGGCGGCGAGGACCGCGTCCTCCGCGGCGCCCACGGCGGCATAGTCACCGCCGGAGGCGAGCTTGTGCCAGGCGGTGCGCTCGGGGCCGCGCAGGTCGGCGACGGCGGCCTCGGTGAGAGTACGACGGGTCTCGACCGCGCCGGCGAACAGCCGCAGTCGGTCTCCGTCGAGCTTCAGGCGGGCGCCGACCAGTACGGCGTCCTCCTGGGCCAGCGCCTCCCCCGCGCGGGAGAATTCGAGCAGTACGCGCGCGTCGGAGCCGAGCTCGGCGTCCTGGATGCCGGTGAGGGCGCCGCCCACGGAGAAGGCCGCCGCGATCGTCTCGGTGTACCGCTGGTAGGTCTGCTCCCAGCCTGCCCTGCGGTCGAGCACCGCGGTCCGCAGCGAGCCGAGCCGTTCGGCGCCGGTGACGAACTCCTCCAGCCGCTGGGCCACTCCGGCGGGCAGTTCCTCGGCGTCGGCGACGGTGCTGCTGTCGCCGAGGCGCAGCTCGGCCACGGCCACGTCGGTGCGTTCGGTGAGCTTGCGGTAGTCGCCGGCCTGCACCGCGGCGGGGTCGGTGGCGAGCCGTACCGCACTCGCGCGCTCGGTCTGGAGAGCGGCGACGGCGGCCGCGACGGGGGTGCGGATCTCGGCGTCGACGCGCTGGACCTGCCGTAGTCCGGAGACGTCCTGCGCGGTGGTGACCGTGGCGTGCGCCCACAGGGCCAGCAGAGAGACCACGGGCACCATCAGCAGGCAGACGATCTTGGCCCGGACGGTGCGCGGCCGGATCCGCCATCCCCCTCCGCGCGTGGGCGTGTCCTCGGGCAGCGCGCCCGCCTGCTCGTCGGGGCTTTCGTCGGCGGGCGGTCCCGCGTGGGCGCGGCGGCCGCGCACAGGCGGTGCCGACGGCGTCTCGGCGCCGGGTGCGGTGGTCCTACGGGGTGTACGCATGGCCTCCTCGCTCGGAAGTAGTTCGTGCCGGTGGCTAGCGGGCGGCGCTCTCGACCGGCCGCTGGGCGGAGGCAGAGGCCGCGCGCTCTCCCGTCGTCGGGGAGAGGGCGACGAAGGCCGAGGTCAGGAAGAGATAGGACCCGAGGCCGACGGCGAGGGGGAAGATGAACTGCATCGCCGTGGCCCCGGGCAGGACGTCCCCGGCGGGGGTGACCCGCACGCTCACCGCGAACATCCCGGTGTAGTGCATGCTGCTCACCGCCGCGCCCATGATCAGGGAGGCGACGGTGACGGCGACGGTCGACTTGATGTTGAGCGCCGCCCACAGCGCCGCCGTCGCGGCGACCACGGCGATCAGCACCGAGAGCCCGACGAGGACGGGGTCGTAGCTCACCTCGCCGTGCAGGCGCACGGCCGCCATGCCCAGGTAGTGCATGCTGGCCACGCCGAGTCCCGTGGTGAGGCCGCCCAGGAACAGCGCGCGCGTGCGGTCGCGGCCGTAGCCGACGGCGAAGACGCCGGCGCACACAACGGCCATGGCGACGAGCAGGCTGGCGACGGTCAGCGGCACGTCGTAGCGGATGTCGGTGCCGCTGACGCTGAACCCCAGCATGGCCACGAAGTGCATGGTCCAGATGCCGGTGCCGATGGCCGAGGCGGCGGTGACGAGCCAGTTGCGGCGCGAGCGGCCGGTGGCGCCGAGGGCGCGGACGGTGCAGCGCAGACCCAGCGCGGCGCCGATGCAGGCCATGGCGTACGACAGCGCGGGGGTCAGCCACCCCAGGGCGGCGTGGTCCAGGTGTCCCATGGCTCAGGGACGCTAGTCGGGGCAGGGGCGCACAAAGAGGGCGCATTTCGAAAGCTGTTGGAATATGACACGGCTTTCGCCCAGAACGATCGACTGCCGCTCGAACATGTGCGCCGCTGCGTCATCTCTGGAGGGGAGGAGGTCACTCCCTCCGGTGAGGGATCATGCGGAACATGAGCGACGACCACACACATGTCCAGGAGTTCTTCACCGCCCGCGCCGCCGAGTGGGACGCCAGGTTCCCCGACGACGGCCCCGCGTACGACGCCGCGGTCGCCGACCTCGGTCTGCGCGAGGGCGACCGCGTCCTCGACGCGGGCTGCGGCACCGGACGGGCCCTGCCGCCACTGCGTACGGCCGTGGGGCCCTCGGGAGTGGTCCTCGGCGCCGATCTGACTCCGGCCATGCTGGAGGCCGCCGTACGGGCAGGACGGCACCGGGACGGGCAGCTGCTGCTCACCGACGTGTCCGCGCTCCCACTTCGCTCGGAGTCGCTCGACGCCGTGTTCGGGGCAGGGCTCATCGCGCATCTGCCCCATCCGGCGCGGAACCTGCGGGAGTTGGCCCGTGTGGTGCGCCCGGGCGGCACCCTGGCCCTGTTCCACCCGATCGGCAGGGCGGCCCTCGCGGCCCGTCAGGGGCGGCAGATCACCCCGGACGACCTGCGGGCGGAGGCCAACCTCCGGCCGCTGCTCGCCGGTTCCGGGTGGCGCATGACGTCGTACGTCGATGTGGACGCACGCTTCCTGGCACTCGCCGTACGGGAAGGCTGAGCGCTCAGCTGCTTCCAGGGCCCGGGCTGACGGCGTAGCGCGGCCCGGCGGGGTACCCGGTGCCCTTGGCCGCGCCGTCCCCCTTCTGCCGGCGGAACTTCAACCCTACGTTGAACAGCAGGAGAGGGACGATCAGCCAGGGCAACCCCGTAGGGGGAAGGTGGTCAGCATGTTCGGCAAGGTCCGGCAGTCCTGGGACAGAGTTCTGGACGCATGGCGCACGGAGTCCGCCGGCGATCACGAAGGGCGTACGCACAACCTGTTCGAAGCCGCCGCGGCCTACGTCTCGGCCTGCGCGGAGGACGACCAGGAGCGCATCGACGAGACCGCGGGATGGGTGTCGCCGGAGGCGCTGTCGTTCGGGGTGAACGAGCTGGCGTGCCGGGCCGTCATCGCCCTCGCGCGGGAACGCGACGAGTCCCCCCGGACCGTCGCGCGGGACCTCCTCGGCCTTCCGGCGGCCTGAACCGCGCCGCGATCTCAGGTCGATTTCACCCCGTCCAGGCGGAAAACTGCAGCTCCGGGTGGGTCGGCACGTCGTGACAAGGGCCTTCCGCTCGCATTAGGGTGCGCGCCGATGGACGAACCAATGGGGAGGCTGGGATGGCCGGGACGGACGAGGACGCCGTCGCCGCCGAGGACGACGCGCTCTATGTGCTGACGGCGGTGCTGCTGACGCCTGCGAAGTTCCCGAGCGTGCTGGGCGACGACTATCCGGAGGCGTGCGCGGCGCTCGGCCTCGCGCCCCTCGCCGACGGGTACGGGCTGGTGCTCGGCCAGGACGGCGACGGTGCCCGGTGGACGGTCGTCATCGACGACGTCTCGCTGGTCGCGGTCGCCATCGCGTCCTGGGACTGCGGCATGGAGTACGACCTGTCGCCCGACGAGCGCACGGTCGTCGCCGCCCTGCCCGGCTGGCCCCTGGCGGTCGCCGTCGCGGCCCCCAACGTGCCCGCGCCGCACGACCCCGACCCCGACGAAGCCGACGGTCCGCCCCTGGCACCGCCGGACACCTCCACCTGGGGCCCGGCACAGCGCCGGCTGGGCGCCGATGAGATCGCCCTCCAGTGGGCGCTGTGGCGCGAGCAGCTCGACGACACCGACTTCCCGGCTCCCGGGAGCGGCTCCGAGGCCGCCGAGGGCCAAGAGGCGGCCCAGGAGGCCGCTGAGGCCGCCTCGGAGGAGACCGCGGGCGAGTCCCCGAATGCGTCTTCGGGCGGCGGCGAGCCGAAGCCCAAGGGACACAGCGGCATCCGCCGGGTCCTCGCCGAGGCCCGCGCCTACGTGGACACCCCGCCGCCCCTCGGACGGGTCCGGTCCGCCTTCGCCTCGGGCGACGCCCGCACCCTGCGCGCCGACGGTCCCGGCTGGTCGCTCGTGGCCAGGACCGACGACATCGCCTTCGTGCTCCTGGACGACGAGCCCGGCGAAGTCCTGCCGGTGGGCCGCGGCCCGGAACTGCCGGGTCTGCTGGAGGCCCTCGACAAGCTGGCGGTACGCCCCAGCTGACGCCGTCGACCTCGGGCGCATGCCATCGCCGGCAGCGCCGGAGACAGGCGGCCCGTAGCCCAGGAGACACAGGAACAGGCGGCCCCGCGGCCAGGGAGACACGGGGATACCGGATCGCGGCGAGCACTGCGGCACGCGCGCATGCGCTACGGAATGACGCCCGCCGACATGACACCCGCCGGCACGTCGTCCGCACCCATGCGACGGCGCCGTTCCATGTGGCCCCAACCCATGGATGAGGGGACCGAAGAACCACACCATGGGGCAGCTCCGACGCCGCCCCTGGCGTCAACTCCCGTCCCTGGAGGTCGCCATGCGCCTGTCCCGAGGTGTTCCCGTCGTCGCCGTCACCCTGATCGCGGCCGCGCTCATCGGGCCGACGTCCGCCGGGGCGGCAACGGTCGGCGAGGACCATTGCGGCCGCCAGGAGCGGGTGCGGATCCCCGGCGCGGCCTTCCAGCAGAGCGCCTGTCTTCCGGACCTGACCACCACGGGCCTCGCCGGGACCGCGTACACCGACCTGGCGGACCAGGCGGGGCTGACGGCCGCCGGCACCCGGGTGCCGTCCGGGGTGCCGGGGATCCAGATCGACGGCTACTTCCCGGACTCCTCGCGCTTCAACGCCACGCACGGCTGGAAGCACGACGCGCAGTTCGTCCTCCGGCTGCCGGACCGCTGGAACGGCGGCCTGGTCGTCACGGGCGCGCCCGGCACGCGTCGGCAGTACGCCACGGACAAGGCGATCTCGGACCAGGTGCTTGCCCAGGGCTACGCGTACGCGGCGACCGACAAGGGCAACAACGGTTCCGACTTCTACCGCGACGGCACCCGGCCCGGTGACGCGGTGGCCGAGTGGAACACCCGGACCACGCAACTCACCCGCGCCGCCCGGAAGGCCGTGGCCCAGCGCTACGGGCATCTCCCGCGCCGCACGTTCATCACCGGCATCTCCAACGGCGGCTACCTCACCCGCTGGCAGCTGGAGAACCACCCCGAGCTGTACGACGGAGGCGTGGACTGGGAGGGGGCACTGTGGACCGCGGACGGCCCCAACCTGCTCACCTCGCTCCCCACCGCCGTGGCCCGCATGTCGGGTGCCGCACGGGACGAGGATCTGTACGCGGTGGGCTTCGCGCGCGGCTCCGAGTTCCTGTGGCCGTACCACGAGAGGGCCTACTGGGGTGTCACCCAGAAGATCTACCGGGCGGAGTTCGACCCAACGTACGCCCCGGGCTGCCCCGGCCCCTCCGCCGGCACGACCGCGGAACAGATCCTCGCGCCCTGCGCCGAGGACGCGACCTACGACTACGCCTCCCGTCCCGCCTCCGTCCATCGCGCGGTGGCCCGGGTGGCGCTGACCGGACGGATCGGCAGACCGCTGATCACGCTGCACGGCGATCTGGACGCGCTGCTGCCGAAGGCGGCCGACTCCGACGTGTACGCGCGCATGGTCGGCGCAGCCGGTCGGGGCTCGATGCACCGCTACTACACGATCGAGGGCGGCACGCACGTGGACGGGCTGTACGACACCTATCCGGACCGGCTGCGACCGATCCTGCCCTGCTACCGCTCGGCGTTCGACGCCCTGGTCTCCTGGGTGGACCGGGGAGACCAGCCGCCCGCGGACGGAACTGTCGACAGGCCCGCGAGCGGCGACGTGATCAACTCCTGCGCCCTGTCGGATCCGGCCGAGCGCTAGCCGGCGGGCCTGGCCGGCGGATCATGCCGGCCAGGCCCTCATGCCTCAGCGGCCGAGCTCCTTGCGGGAGGAGCGGCGCAACCTGCGCCGCTGTGAGGGGTCGAGTGCGAGGTACGCGGCGGCCGGGACGCCCAGAATGATCAGGAGCGCTGCCCACCAGGGCAGCCAGATGAGCAGAAAGATCCCGACCGCCGCACCTCCTGCGGCGATCTTGTGGTTCCTCGTCATGTGTGTCGCCTCCTCCGCGGCGCACTGCCGCTCTCTGCTCTGAAAACGGGCCCGCGCTTCCCGCGGTTCCGCACCACGACCCTGAGACGTCCCTGAGGTGCTCCCCCTACTGGTCCACCTCCTGACCCACCCTCCCATGGCAGTGACGCGGAACACAGCCCTGGCATGCCGGCTCCCGCCGACCGGTGCTGTACCCTCGGCGGCCGACCTGGTAGTCAAGTTTGAGGAACTCACCATCGCTGTCCAGACAGTCCCCCCGGCTCCTCCCTCCGAGATCTTCGAACTGGCCCACTGTTCCGCCGTGTTCGTCCCCGGCGATCCGGCACGCACCGGCAGGGTCGCCTTCTGGTGCCCCGACGGCGAAGCACTTCCCCGCACCGAAGCGGCGGCGGCCGAGGACCTGATGGTCGTCGTGCCCGGCGCCGACGGTGTCGAGCTCACCACCGTCCCCGCCGTGCTGCTGCCCCTGCGCGCGGCCCTGCCCGTCCTGATCCGCGCGCGTGCCACCGCGCAGGCCCACCGAGGACCCGCGTTCTGGGGCGCGGCGGCCGTCCTGGCGCTGCATCTCGCGGCGCGGGGACTGCTGTTGCCCGGTCTGTCGCCCGACGACCACGACGCCTGGCGCATCGGCCCGTTGAGCACCGCGGACCTGGATCACATCCGCCGGCTCGCAGCGGCGATGCCGCCCGAGGCGCACGCCGTACCGCTGACGACCACCGCGGCCCTGCGGCTGCCCGACCCCGAACGGCTGCTGCGCTCCTTCCTGGACGCCGTCGCGGACACCCTGCCCCGCACGCCCGCGGCCCCTCTCGTGACCGGCGGCCCCGCCTATGCCGCACCGGAACCCCAGCACCTGCCCGGGTACCGCGCGTGGGCGGCCGATGTGGCCGCGGGCCACGACGCCGGCGTACGCCTGTCCCTGCGCGTCGAGGTTCCAGGACTGGCCGCCCTGGCCGAGGAGGCCGCGGCGCCCGCCTTCCGTGCGGTGCTCCAGGTGCACGGCGTGAGCGATCCGGCGCTCGTCGCGGACGCCGCCCAGGTGTGGGCCGGAACCTCCGCCTTCGGCTCCCGCGCGCGCATGGACGCCCTGCTGGCCCTGCGCGGCGCGGCACGCGCGTGGCCGCCCCTCGCGCCCCTGCTCTCGGCCACCGTGCCGGACGCCGTGGAACTGGCCGACGAGGAGGTCACCGACCTGCTCTCCACCGGTGCCCGGTCCCTGGCCGCCGCGGGCGTCGAGGTGCACTGGCCCAAGGAGCTGGCCCATGAGCTCACCGCCCGCGCGGTGGTGGGACCGCCCGACGACGAGACGGGTGCCGCCAGGCTCCACTCCGACACGCCGTCCTTCCTGTCCGCCGACGCCCTGCTCGCCTTCGACTGGCGGTTCGCGCTGGGCGACCAGCGGCTCAGCCGCGCGGATCTGGACCGCCTGGCCGAGGCCAACCGGCCGCTCGTGCGGTTGCGCGACCAGTGGGTCCTGGTCGATCCCGAGGAGGTGCGCCGGGCGCGTGAGCAGCGGGACCGCAAGGTGACGCCCGTCGACGCCCTGAGCGCCGCTCTGACGGGCTCGACCGAGGTCGACGGTCGCCGGGTCGAGGTGCAGCCCACGGGGTGGCTGGCGGCCCTGCGCGAGCGGCTCGCCGACCCCGAGGGGCAGGAACCGGTCCCGCAGCCCGCCGCGCTCGCGGCCACCCTGCGCGACTACCAGCGGCGGGGCCTGAACTGGCTGGCCCGGACGACCTCCTCGGGCCTGGGCTGCTGCCTGGCCGACGACATGGGTCTCGGCAAGACCATCACGCTGATCGCGCTGCATCTGCACCGGCAGACGGATGACGCGTCGGCCGGTCCCACCCTGGTGGTGTGCCCGACCTCGCTGATGGGCAACTGGCAGCGCGAGATCGAGAAGTTCGCGCCCGGAACACCCGTGCGCCGCTTCCACGGGGCCCGGCGCGATCTCGACGCTCTCGCCGACGGCGAGTTCGTGCTCACCACGTACGGCACGATGCGCCTGGACACGCCCCGGCTCGCCGAGGTGCCCTGGGGCCTGGTCGTGGCCGACGAGGCCCAGCATGTGAAGAACCCCTACTCGGCCACTGCGCGGGCGCTGCGGTCCATCGGCGCACGCGCGCGCGTGGCGCTCACCGGAACCCCGGTCGAGAACAATCTGTCGGAGCTGTGGGCGATCCTCGACTGGACGACCCCGGGACTGCTCGGCCGGCTCGGCACGTTCCGCACCCGGTACGCGCAGTCCGTCGAGAGCGGTCAGGACCCGGCCGCCGCCGAGCGGCTCGCCCGGCTGGTCCGGCCGTTCCTGCTGCGCCGCCGCAAGTCGGACCCCGGGATCGCGCCGGAATTGCCGCCGAAGACCGAGACCGACCGCGCGGTGTCGCTCACCAAGGAGCAGGCGGGGCTGTACGAGGCGGTGGTACGCGAGACGCTCGTGGAGATCGCCGCGGCCGACAGCATGGCGCGGCGCGGGCTGATCGTGAAGCTGCTGACGGGCCTGAAGCAGATCTGCAACCACCCGGCGCAGTACCTCAAGGAGGAGCGGCCGGAAATCGCCGGGCGCTCCGGGAAGCTGGAGCTACTGGACGAGTTGCTCGACACGATCCTCTCCGAGGGGGCGGGCGTTCTGGTCTTCACCCAGTACGTGCGCATGGGGCGCCTCATCGAACAGCATCTGGCGGCCCGCGGGGTGCCCTCTCAGTTCCTGCACGGCGGGACGCCGATCACCGAGCGCGAGGAGCAGGTGCGCTGGTTCCAGGAGGGGGAAGTCCCGGTCTTCCTGCTGTCGTTGAAGGCGGCCGGCACGGGCCTGAACCTCACCCGGGCCGAGCACGTCGTGCACTACGACCGCTGGTGGAACCCGGCGGTGGAGGCGCAGGCCACCGACCGCGCGTACCGCATCGGTCAGACGCGGCCCGTGCAGGTGCACCGGCTGATCGCCGAGGGGACGATCGAGGACCGGATCGCGGAGATGCTGATCCGCAAGAAGGAGCTCGCCGACGCCGTGCTGGGCGCCGGTGAAGCGGCGTTGACGGAGCTCTCGGACGCGGAGCTGGCCGATCTGGTGGAACTGCGAGGGGGCGCACGATGAATCGCTACGACCGTGACGAGCACAAGCACACCGAGCGCACGTTCGCGGCGCTGCCGCCCGCGCAGGGGACGGGCTTCGCGCAGACGTGGTGGGGACGGGCCTGGCTGAAGGCGCTGGAGGACGCGGCGCTGGATTCCCAGCAGCTCAAGGCGGGCCGCAGGCTCGCCCGCGCGGGAAGCGTGGGCGCGGTGTCGGTGCGCCCGGGGCGCATCACGGCCGTCGTCCAGGACCGCGACCGCACACAGCACCGGGCGGACGTCCTGCTGGAGGAGCTGTCCGGCGAACAGTGGGACCGGTTCCTGGACATGACCGTCGAGCGGGCCGGGCATGTCGCGGCCCTGCTGGACCGCGACATGCCGCCGCACCTGGTCGAGGACGCGGCGGCCACCGGAGTCGACCTGCTGCCCGGAATGGGCGACCTGGAGCCCGAGTGCGACTGCGAAGCCTGGGACCACTGCGCGCACACAGCGGCCCTGTGCTACCAAATGGCCCGGCTGCTGGACCAGGATCCGTTCGTGCTGCTGCTGATGCGGGGACGGGGCGAGCGCGCCTTGCTGGACGACATCCAGGCCCGCAGCACCGCCCTCATCGAGGAGGCGCCGGAAGCGGACGGCGTGGACGCGGCGGAGGCGTTCGCGGCCGGGGACATCCTGCCACCGCTGCCGGAGCTGCCCCGGCTCCCCGAGCACCCGGGCGTACCGCCGTCCCTGGACACCGAGACACCGCCGCCGTCCGATCTCGACCCCGCCGCCCTGGAGTACCTCGCCGCCCGCGCCGCCGCGCAGGCGCACCTCCTGCTCGCCGACGCGCTGCGCGGAGCGGCGGAGCACACTGCCCTGACACCGGCGGCTCAGGACGCGGTCCGGCTCGCCGCCGGCACGTCCGTGCAGGCCGTACGGGAGCGCCTGGCCCGTGGTTCGGGGCGCTCCCGGGAGCAGTTGGAGCTGGCCGTACGGGCGTGGGAGTTCGGCGGGGCCGCCGCGCTGGACGTACTGGAGGACGAGTGGGCCGTGGAGGGTGAAACGCTCGTACGCGCGCGTGCGGCACTGGAGTCGGCCTGGGAGGAGGACGAACGGCCGTCGCTGCGGGCGAAGGGCAACCGGTGGACGGCCGCCGGTTCCGCCGGGCAGATCCGGCTGGGACGGGACGGCCGCTGGTGGCCGTACCGGAAGGAGCGGGGCCGCTGGGTGCCCGCGGGCGGCCCGTCCCAGGACCCGGCAACGGCGCTGGCCTCGACGGCGGCCGAGTCCGAAGCCGAGGAGTGACTACGTCGGGCTGCCGCGCGGCATCTGACCAGATGGCCTGCACGCGTGCGTGACGGTTCGCCTCCACCCCGCACACGGCCGTCGCCCTACGGCAGCTCGGCCTCGTCGAGCTCCGGCAGCAGCGACTCGATCGCACTGGGCAGGTCACTGGGAAGCCCGCTGGGCAACTCGCTGGGGAAGCCCGACGGCAGCTCGCTCGGCAGTCTGCTGGGCAGTTCCGTGGGAAGGCTGAAGGACGGCCTCGGTGACGGGCTCCGGGTGCTCTCCCCGGACGGCTTCTCCTCCGGCGAGTCGTCGCTCCCCGAGGCCAGCAGCACCACCAGGGCGACGGCCACGCCCGCCACGATCACCACGAGCAGGGCGAGCAGCGGACCGCGTCGCCTTCCTGGGCCTCCGCCGGGCGGCGGTTCGTCGTACGGAGGCCCGAAGCCGCCCGTGGGCGGTCCGGAGCCGTCGGAGGGCGGGCCGAAGCCACCGCCCGGCGAACCGGGCGGCTGGGGCGGTACGGGCGGGATGGCCATACCGCCCAGCGTCACCTCTCGGCGGTGATCACGCGAGCCCGTCGCGGAAGTTGGTACCGGCCCATGCGGTGGACGGGACGATTCCGGTGCATTCCCCGCCGCGACCGGCGCGCACCTCGCCATGACCGGTGCGCGCCTCGCCGCAATACGTGCCGTACCGGCGCCGCGCGCTCACCCGAAGGCAGCGCGCGGCACGCGCGCGTGCTCGTTCAGCCACGCGCTCCCAACAGGTGGTCCATCGCCAGCTGGTCGAGCTGCTCGAAGGCCATTCCGCGCGTGGCGGCCGCCTCCACGTCGAAGTCCTCGAACGCGCCGCGGTCGGCGAGCAGGGACTGCAGGCCGTCGGCCGCGGTGGGCTGCGCCAGCTCGTCCAGACGCGCGGCCCGCAGCGCCTCCTGGACCTCCGGGTCCGCGCGGAAGGCCGCCGCGCGCTCCTTGAGGATCAGGTAGTTGCGCATGCAGCCCGCGGCCGACGCCCACACGCCGTCCAGGTCCTCGGTCCGCGGCGGCTTGAAGTCGAAGTGGCGCGGCCCGGCGTAGCCGGCGCTCTCCAGCAGGTCGACGAGCCAGAAGGCGGCGCGCAGGTCACCGGCGCCGAACCGCAGATCCTGGTCGTACTTGATGCCGGACTGGCCGTTGAGGTCGATGTGGAAGAGCTTGCCCGCCCACAGGGCCTGCGCGATGCCGTGCGGGAAGTTCAGCCCGGCCATCTGCTCGTGGCCGACCTCGGGGTTGACGCCGTACAGCTCGGGGCGTTCCAGGCGCTCGATGAACGCCAGCGCGTGGCCGACGGTGGGCAGCAGGATGTCGCCGCGCGGCTCGTTCGGCTTGGGCTCGATCGCGAACTTCAGGTCGTAGCCCTGGGAGGTCACGTACTCGCCGAGGAGGTCGAAGGCCTCCTTCATCCGGTCCAGGGCCACGCGTACGTCCTTGGCGGCGCCGGACTCGGCGCCCTCCCGGCCGCCCCAGGCGACGTAGGTCTTCGCGCCCAGCTCGACGGCCAGGTCGACGTTGCGGATCGTCTTGCGCAGGGCGTAACGGCGCACGTCGCGGTCGTTGGCGGTGAACGCGCCGTCCTTGAAGACGGGGTGCGTGAACAGGTTGGTCGTGGCCATCGGCACGGTCATGCCGGTGGCGTCCAGGGCCTGCCGGAAGCGCTTGATGTGCGCCTCCCGCTCGGTGTCCGAGGATCCGAAGGGGATCAGGTCGTCGTCGTGGAAGGTGACCCCGTGGGCACCGAGTTCGGCCAGGCGCTGCACCGTCTCGACCGGGTCGAGGGCGCGGCGCGTGGCGTCGCCGAAGGGGTCCCGTCCCTGCCAGCCGACGGTCCACAGGCCGAAGGTGAACCTGTCCTCGGGGGTGGGCTGGTAGTTCATGCCGCGGCTCCTTGCCTGCTGCGAGTTGCTTGCTGCCGACTATTTCGTCATGGCGATTTACAAATTAGTATGCCGAGGCATCCCTGGGAAGAGAACAGTTGTCCTCGGGGATGGTCACGCGCCGCACACAGGGCCCGGGCCGCAGCCGCCCACGGGACCCGAGCCGCACAGGAGGAGAGCCCGATGTCAGCAGCCGAAGGACCGCTCGTCGTCGGCGTGGACACGTCCACCCAGTCCACCAAGGCCCTCGTCGTCGACGCGGCCACCGGGCGGGTCGTCGCGAGCGGACAGGCCCCGCACACGGTGTCCGCCGGGGCGGGCCGCGAGTCCGACCCCCGCCAGTGGTGGGACGCCCTGTGCGAGGCCCTGCGCCAATGCGGCGACGCCGCGCACGAGGCCGCCGCGGTGTCGGTCGGCGGCCAGCAGCACGGCCTGGTCACCCTGGACGCCCAGGGTGAACCGGTGCGCCCGGCGATGCTCTGGAACGACGTCCGCTCGGCGCCGCAGGCGCGCCGGCTCATCGAGGAGCTGGGTGGCCCGAAAGCCTGGGCCGAGCGCACCGGCAGCGTGCCCGGCGCGTCCTTCACGGTGACGAAGTGGGCGTGGCTGGCCGAGCACGAGCCGGAGGCCGTCCGCGCGACGAAGGCGGTACGGCTCCCCCACGACTACCTCACCGAGCGCCTCACCGGGGAGGGCACCACCGACCGCGGCGACGCCTCCGGCACGGGCTGGTGGGCGGCCGGCACGGAGGCGTACGACGAGGAGACCCTCGCGCATGTGGGCCTCGACCCGGCGCTGCTCCCCCGCGTGGTCCGGCCCGGCGAGGTGGCGGGCACCGTGCGCACCCACCACGACCTGCCATTCTCCAAGGGCACCCTGGTCGCTCCCGGCACCGGTGACAACGCCGCCGCCGCACTCGGCCTCGGCCTGCGCCCCGGCGCCCCGGTGCTCAGTCTCGGCACGTCCGGCACGGTGTACGCCGTGTCCCGGCGCCGCCCGGCCGACCCCACCGGCACGGTCGCGGGCTTCGCCGACGCCCACGGCGACTGGCTGCCGCTGGCCTGCACCCTGAACTGCACCCTCGCCGTCGACCGGGTGGCCACGCTGCTCGGCCTGGACCGCGAGGCGGTGGAACCGGCCGGGGACGTGACGCTCCTGCCGTTCCTGGACGGCGAACGCACCCCGAACCTGCCGAACGCCTCGGGCCTGCTGTTCGGCCTGCGCCACGACACCACGGCGGGCCAGCTCCTCCAGGCCGCCTACGACGGCGCCGTCCACTCCTTGCTGGGCGCGCTGGACCTGGTCCTCGACGCCGACGCGGACCGCTCGGCCCCGCTGCTGCTGATCGGCGGCGGCGCGCGCGGCAGGGCCTGGCAGCAGACCGTGCGCCGATTGTCGGGGCGTCCCGTGCGGGTGCCCGAGGCCAAGGAACTGGTGGCGCTCGGCGCCGCCGCCCAGGCGGCCGGCCTGCTGACCGGCGAGGATCCGGCCGCGGTCGCCCGGCGCTGGAACACGGCCGCGGGTCCCGTGCTGGAGGCCGTGGAGCGGGACGAGGCGGCCCTGGCGAGGATCGCCGGGGTACTCTCCGACGCGGCCCCGCTGCTGGAGCGGGGCACCCAGGCCCAGTGACCGCACGCACACCGATCGAGGACTGACGGAGGCATGACCGCACCGCTTCCCGGACGGGCGCTGCCCGACACGCAGCAGGGCATGCGCCGCCGCAATCTGGCCCGGGTGATGCACACCGTCAGCGCGGAGGGGCCCCTGTCCCGTGCCGCCGTGGCCTCCCGGATCGGTCTGACGCGGGCGGCGGTGTCGACCCTCGTGGACGAGCTGATCCGCGCCGGGCTGATCGAGGAACTCGGCCCGGAGCGCCCCGGCCGGGTGGGCCGGCCCGGCTCGGCGCTCGCCGTCAGCGCACACGGCCCGGCCGGCATCGGCGCCGAGATCGGCGTCGACCACCTCGCGGTGTGCGCGGTCGACCTGCGCGGCGCGGTACGGGCCAGGGCGGTGCGGCACGGCGCGAACCGGGGGCGTTCCCCCGAACCGGTGATCCGGGAGCTGACCGAGCTGGTGCGGGCGGTCGTGGCGGAGACCGGGCGCGAAGGGCTGTGGCCGGCCGGGCTCTCGGTGGCGGTGCCCGGTCTGGTGGCCCGCGACGGTCGTACGGTCGTCCGGGCGCCGAACCTCGAATGGCACGACGTCGACCTCGGGGCGCTGCTGCCCGAGGAGTTCGCGCTCACCGTGGACAACGAGGCGAACTTCGGCGCGCTCGCCGAACTCTGGCTCGGCGAGGGCACTCCGCGGGACTTCCTGCACGTGTCCGCGGAGATCGGCATCGGTGCGGCCGTGGTCGTGGACGGGCAACTGCTGCGCGGGACACGCGGTTTCGCGGGCGAGCTGGGGCATGTTCCGGTCCGCCCGGAAGGACATCCGTGCCCGTGCGGGGGGCGCGGATGTCTGGAGCAGTACGCCGGTGAGGAGGCGGTGCTGCGGGCGGCGGGGCTGGAACCGGGCCAGGACCGCGTCGGACTGCTCGCGGGACGGGCTGCCGAGGGGGACAAGGACGTACGGGGCGCGCTGCACGACGCGGGCGAGGCGCTCGGCGTCGCGCTGACCGGGGCGGTCAACCTGCTGGATCCCGAGAGCGTGGTGCTCGGCGGCGCGCTGGCCGGGCTCGCGCCCTGGCTGCTGCCTTCGCTGGAGGCCGAGCTGGACGGGCGCACAGCGGGCGCGGCCTGTCCGGTGTCCGTGTCGCGGCTCGGGCCCGAGGGGCCGCTGCTGGGCGCCGCGCACTGGGTGGTGCGCGGGGTGCTGGACGATCCGGCCGCGGTGGGCGAACGAGCCTGACCCCAGGCCGACTTCACTCGGTCGAGTGAGCGAGTTGTCCACAGGGCGACCGCTGTCCACGGAAATGCACCGGGCCCTCCGGCCCGGCCCCTGCGCGCCGTACCGTGAACCACGCGAGGGCGCTCCCGGCCCCTCTCCCCCCGTGACCTGCGGCAGAACGGAGCTGTGCGGCGATGAGCGACCCCCGGATCCTGACCGTCCGACCCGAACCCCACGCATACGCCTGGACGTTCGGCGGCGCCCCACCCATCGCCCGCATCGCGCCGGGCACCGTGCTGGACCTGTTCACGGAGGACTGCTTCGGCGGGCGGGTGCGGTCGGAGAAGGACCTGGTCTCCGAGGTCTGCGAGTTCCCCTTCCTCAACCCGCAGACCGGCCCCTTCCACATCGAGGGCGCCGAGCCCGGCGACACCGTCGCCGTGCACTTCGTCTCCATCGAACCCGCCCGGGATTGGGCCGCCTCCACCACCGTCCCGTTGTTCGGCGCCCTCACCTCGACCCCCACCACGGCCACGCTTCAGCCGCCGCTGCCGGAGACCGTCTGGATCTGGCAGTTGGACAGAACCCGGCGTACTGCCCTATTCCGCGCGCACGACAGCGACTTCGAGGCCCAGCTGCCGATCGATCCGATGCACGGCACGGTGGGGGTGGCTCCGGCCAATCTGGAGGTCCGCTCGGCGCTGGTGCCGGACGCGCACGGCGGGAACATGGACACGCCCGAGATGCGGGCCGGCGTCACTTGCTATCTCGGGGTGAACGTCGAGGGAGCGCTGCTCAGCCTGGGCGACGGACACGCCCGCCAGGGCGAGGGTGAGACCTGCGGGGTCGCCGTCGAGTGCGCGATGAACACCGTGGTGATCGTCGAGCTGCTCAAGGGGATCGCCACCCCTTGGCCGCGCATCGAGTCGGACACGCACATCATCTCGACTGGATCGGCGCGTCCCTTGGAGGACGCGTTCCGGATATCCCAGCTCGACCTGGTGCGGTGGCTGGTGCGCGACTACGGCTTCAGCGAGTTGGACGCGTACCAGTTCGCAACCCAGGCCGTGGAGTCTCCGTTGGCCAATGTGTGCGACACCAACTACACGTGCGTGGCCAAGCTCCGCAAGGAGTGGCTGCCCCCGCGCGAGACCCACCGCGGACTCCACACGCGCCTGCGCGAGACCGCGTCCGCGCTCCGGCACTGACCCGGCACCCGCTTCCGCCCCCGCCCCGCTTCTCCCGACTCCCCCGCCCCCGACTCCCCCGAGCCCGCCCACCCGAGCCTGCCCACCCACTCGACCCGCCCACCCGATCGAGAGGCACGACCCCGTATGGACCGGGTACAACCACTGACCGACAGACGCACACTGCTCAAGGGCGCCGCCCTCACCGCCGTGACCTACGGGCTGCTCCCCGGGCCGCAGGCCGGCGCGCAGATTCCCGCCCCCGACCAGCCGACCGCCGAGTGGCGGCCGACGAGCACCGCCAACTTCACCGCTGCCCGCAGACCCCTGGACCACCGAGTCGACCTGGTCGTCGTCCATGTCACCCAGACCGACTACCTCGGCACCCTCGCCGTCTTCGGGAACCGGAAGAAGAAGGTGTCCGCGCACTACGTCGTCCGTTCCGCCGACGGACATGTGGCGCAGTGCGTCCGGGAGTCGGACATCGCCTGGCACGCGGGAACTGGGACTACAACGCCCGCAGCATCGGCATCGAACACGAGGGCTGGGTGGACCGGCCCGCCTACTTCACCGACGCCCTGTACGAGCGGTCGGCCGCACTGACCGCGGCGATCTGCGCCCGGCACGGCATCCCGAGGGACAGGAGGCACATCATCGGCCATCACGAGGTGCCCGGCACCGACCACACCGATCCCGGACCGCACTGGGACTGGAAGCGTTACATCGGACTTGTCATGGCGGCCTGACCGACGCTCTCGTCATGGCGGCCTGACCGACGCTCTCGTCGAGGCGGCCTGACCGACGCTTCCGGCCAGTCGTTCGGGTGACGCCGGTCGAAAAGGTTGTCCGCACGCGTACGCGGAGTGACGATGTCCCCAGCCGCATCGCCGTCCGTGGAGGCCGAGTTGATCGATCCGTGGGTGGCCCTGGAGCCGGGGACCGACCCTGCCGAGCGCGCCCGGATGCTGCGCCGCGCACATGAGACGTTCACCGCGGCGGGCACCGTGCCGAAGCCGGTGCGTGCCGTGGTGGCCGACTCGTGGCGGCGTTCCGCGAGAGCGGGCGTCGGGCCGGACGGCACGGCACGCGTGGAACTCGCCGACGGTGCCCTCGGCGCCTACCGGGCGGAGCATCCGCTGGCCCGGGTGATGCCGCTGATCCGTGAGTTGATGGGTACCTTCGCGGCAGACGGCGAGCATCTGCTCGCGGTGTGCGACGCGCACGGCAGGCTGCTGTGGGTCGAGGGGCATGCCACGACCCGGCGGCAGGCGGGCCGGATGAACTTCGTCCCCGGTGCCCGCTGGTCGGAGACGGCGGTCGGGACGAACGCTCCGGGCACCGCGGTCGCCGTCGACCGGCCGGTGCAGGTGTTCGCGGCGGAGCACTTCATCCGGCGGGTGCAGCCCTGGACGTGCGCGGCGGCGCCGGTGCACGATCCGCGCACCGGGCGGGTGCTCGGGGCGGTGGACATCACCGGCGGGGACGGGCTGGCCCATCCGCACAGCCTGGGCTTCGTGCAGGCGGTAGCGCGGGCGGCCGAGTCCCAGCTGGCGCTGCTCACCCCGCCGGGCCCGGCCGAGGACGCGCACGAGTTGTCCGCGCTCGGCCGGGACGAGGCCCTGCTGCTCGCCGACGGCCGCAAGGTCAGGCTCAGCCGCCGGCACAGCGAGATCCTGGTGCTGCTCGCCCGGCATCCGGAGGGGCTGACCGGCGACGAGCTGTTGTGCGCGCTGTACGAGGACGAGTCGGTGACGCCCGTGACGCTGCGGGCCGAACTCGCCCGGCTGCGGCGGCTGCTCGGCCCGGGTCTGCTGGCCTCCCGGCCGTACCGGCTCACCGTGCCGGTCGAGTCGGACCTCGGCGTCGTGGAGCGGCGGCTGGCGGCGGGGGCGGTCAGTGCGGCGGCGACGGCGTACACCGGTCCGCTGCTGCCCGCCTCGCAGGCGCCGGCGGTGGCCCGCATCAGGCGCCGGCTCGCCGACGGACTGCGGACGGCGTTGATCGCCCGCCGGGACCCGGACCTGCTGGCGGACTGGGCGCACGCGCCCTGGGGCGAGGACGACCTCGACGTGTGGCGTGCCCTGGCCGCCGTACGCCCGACCGCGACGGTCCATTCCCGGCTCGCCGCCCTGGAGTCGGAGCTGGCGGCGCCCCCGGGCAGGATGCCGCGCTGATGCGGGAACCACCGCGCACGGCCCTGGCCCCTCGGCTGATGCGAGGACCACCCCACACGCCCCCGGCCCTCGGCTGATGCGAGGACCACCCCACACGCCCCCGGCCCTCGGCTGATGCGAGGACCACCCCACACGCCCCCGGCCCCGCGGCCCATACGAGGACCCCCCGCGCCCCCCGCGCCGCCCCGGCCCGCGCAACGTCCATGCAACCTCCCGCTGCCTAGCCTCGCGCCGAGAGCTGCCCAACGGCGGGCAGCGCTGTGCAGGGAGGCAGGCCGGCATGACCCGTTACGCGGCACCCGGGACCGAGGGCGCGATCGTCTCCTACCAGGCGCGCTACGACCACTTCATCGGCGGCGAGTACGTGCCGCCGGCTCGGGGGCAGTACTTCGAGAACCCCTCCCCGGTGAACGGGCAGCCGTTCACCGAGATCGCGCGCGGCACCGCGGACGACGTGGAGCGCGCCCTGGACGCGGCGCACGCGGCAGCCCCGGCCTGGGGCCGTACGTCGGTGACCGAACGGTCCGGCATCCTGCTGAAGATCGCCGACCGGATGGAGGCGAACCTGGAGCGGCTGGCGGTCGCCGAGAGCTGGGAGAACGGCAAGCCGGTGCGCGAGACGCTGGCGGCCGACATCCCCCTCGCCATCGACCACTTCCGCTACTTCGCCGGGGCAATCCGCGCCCAGGAGGGCTCGCTCGGCGAGATCGACGACGACACGGTGGCGTACCACTTCCACGAGCCGCTCGGGGTCGTCGCGCAGATCATCCCGTGGAACTTCCCGATCCTGATGGCGACCTGGAAGCTGGCCCCGGCGCTGGCGGCGGGCAACGCGGTCGTGCTCAAGCCGGCCGAGCAGACCCCGGCCTCCATCCACTACTGGCTGAGCCTGATCGCCGATCTGCTGCCGCCGGGCGTCGTCAATGTGGTCAACGGCTTCGGCGTGGAGGCGGGCAAGCCGCTGGCGTCCAGCCCGCGGGTGGCGAAGGTGGCGTTCACCGGTGAGACCACGACGGGCCGGCTGATCATGCAGTACGCCTCGGAGAACATCACCCCGGTCACCCTCGAACTCGGCGGCAAGTCCCCGAACATCTTCTTCGAGGACGTCTGGCGGGCCGACGACGACTTCCGCGACAAGGCCCTCGAGGGCTTCACGATGTTCGCGCTCAACCAGGGCGAGGTGTGCACCTGTCCGTCGCGGGCGCTCGTCCAGCGCGGCCACTACGGCGAGTTCATGGAGGCGGCGGTCGCCCGCACCGAGCTGATCAGGACCGGCCATCCGCTCGACACCGACACGATGATCGGCGCCCAGGCCTCCAACGACCAGTTGGAGAAGATCCTCTCCTACCTCGACATCGGCCGGCAGGAGGGCGCCCGGGTCCTCACCGGCGGCGAGCGCGTCGAGCACGACGGCGAACTCAAGGACGGCTACTACGTCCAGCCGACGATCTTCGAGGGCAACAACCGGATGCGGATCTTCCAGGAGGAGATCTTCGGCCCCGTCGTCTCGGTGACGTCCTTCGACGACTTCGACGACGCCATCAAGATCGCCAACGACACCTTGTACGGCCTCGGCGCCGGCGTGTGGACCCGCGACGCCAACACGGCGTACCGCGCGGGCCGCGCGATCCAGGCGGGCCGCGTCTGGACCAACTGCTACCACGCCTACCCGGCCCACGCGGCCTTCGGCGGCTACAAGGGCTCGGGCATCGGCCGCGAGACGCACAAGATGATGCTGGAGCACTACCAGCAGACGAAGAACCTCCTGTGTTCCTACAGCCCGAAGAAGCTGGGGTTCTTCTAGAGTCCGAGCGGCACAGTTTTCCCTCAACCCGTCAGCAGACGAGAAGAATTCGCACGGCTCAGCCAACGCACGGCGTCCGTTCCGCCTCATCCCCTTCAGCGGGGAGAACCGCACGGGACGAAAGGACGCGATGTGCGTACGAAGAACGCTGTACGGGCGCTGCTGGCCCTCACCGCGACGGGAGCGGTGCTGACGCCCCCCGCGGCGTACGCGGAGGAGCCGCTGCGGGTGGACCTGAGGGCGGATACCGACCGTGACGGACGGGTCGACCTCACCGGTGGCACGGACACCGCCGGTGAGGACACCTGGTCCGCGGGGCGAGGGGCGGTCTTCCTGCCCAACATCGACGACGACAGCAAGCGGTGCCCGACCACCGGTCCGGGCGGCCGGCCGCTCTCCGACGCCAAGCTGGCCGCCTGCAACGACGCCTCCGACAAGAAGGTCAACGGCCGTGCCGACGCCGCCGACCTCGCCCGGGTGCGCTCGGTGCCGATGCGCGGTCTGCCGTCCGACGCCAAGGGCAGCGTCAAGGTCACCGTGGGAGCGGCGCAGACCAGAGTCTTCCTCCTGCGCAACGGCGCCTGGGAACTTGTCACTTCGTCGACCCGGCTGACCCGGGCCGAGCTGCGCTCCGGCGTCGAGTTCGGGGTCGAGGGCAAGGACGTGATCCGGGACAGCGCGAAGTGGGACGGACGCGTCGCGATCCGGCTGAAGGTCACCTCCGCGTCCGGCACCGCCTCGGACACCGTCACCCTGCGCGCCGCCCCGCTGCTCACCCACCATGCCCGCCAGAACACCCAGCAGCTGATGGTCACCAAGGTCCGCGGCAACGACCCCTGGGCCAAGCGCCAGCGCGCGTTCGTGACGAAGCTGGACAAGGAGGCCCGGCGGGCGGGTGTCACCAAGCCGCTGGTGACCTTCGAGAAGTACGGCGACATCTGGGCCCAGGACTTCGTCGAGCCGGCCTACCTCAACATGACCGGCCCGGACGGACGGCAGCGGACGATGCGCGTGATGCTGCGCTCCGCCCAGGACCGCGAGGCGGGCCGCGAGCTCTACGAGAAGCTGCGCGGCCCGAACGTCGGTGTCGTACAGGCCAAGGGCCAGGACATGCAGGGGTGGGAGACCCTGAACTCCTACGGCAACCTGGAGACCATCCCGCCCTACGCGCTGGGCGGCCGCTCGTTCCCGGCCGGGCGGATCATCATGGGTGAGCGCAAGGACGGCAGTGGCATCCGCCCCTCGAAGGAGATACGCACGCTGCTGAAGTCCCAGGGGCTGCAGGATCCGCTCCTGCTGGACACCTCGTGGCTGCATGTGGGGCACGTGGACGAGTTCGTGCAGTTCCTGCCCGCCGACACGCCGCGCGGCTGGCGGATCGGTGTCGCCGACCCGGAGGGCGGACTGCAACTCCTGCGCGACGCGCAGCGCGACGGCCACGGCGCGAAGAAGATGTTCTCCGTTCCCGGCTTCGACGAACTGCTGCCCCCCGCGGAGACCATCGACGAGGCCCTCGCCTCGCGGCACCTCGTGTCCGACAACGAGATGGCGGCCGGGAAGATCGCGGCCAACCTGGAGATCCTCAAGCGGGAGACGGGCGTCACCGACGAGGAGATCGTGCGCGTGCCGGCCCTCTACACCCGGGGCATCGTCGGGGACAGCGCCGAGACGCGCGTCCCGCTGCTCCGGCGCCTCGGCGGCGGCACCCCGGAGGCCGCGCGGAAGTACGGCCAGCAGAAGCTCGCCGCGGACACGGCTGCCGCCGCACCGGCTCCCACCGTCATGACCAGCGCGTACGTCCCGGGTGCCGTCAACGGCATCCTGCTCTCCCGCGACCGCTACCTCGCCCCGCGCCAGTGGGGTCCCGTCGTCGGGGGCAAGGACATCTTCACCGAGGCCGTCACGGCCGCGTACACCCGCGCGGGCCTGAAGGTCTCGTACGTCGACGACTGGTACACGTACCACCTCGGCATGGGTGAGATCCACTGCGGCACCAACACCCTGCGCGACGCGTCCGGCCTGTGGTGGAAGCCGTAGCCGGGGGCCGCGTACGAGGGGCGCCCGGGATCCCCGGGCGCCCCGTGCGTCAGTCGTCCAGGGCCGTCAGGACGTCCGCGAGGTCGACGAACTTGAAGCCCGTGGCGGCGCGGTCGTCGCCCTGCGGGGTCTCGTCGCCGTCCTGGACGACGAGGAGGCCGTTGGGGTAGCGGCGGCCGAGCGGGGCGTTGAGGGCCGCCGCTCCGTCGCACTCCTCGGATCCGTCGAGGGTCGCGGAGGCGGCCGTCACCCGGAAGCCGCCCTCGTACTCGTTGTGGTCCGCCAACTCGCGGTCGTACGCGGCGAAGGTGCTGTCGCCCTGGCTGGAGGCGAGGAGATAGCCGTCGCCGTCGGCCTCGGGCAGCAGGGTCAGGCCCTCGACGTCGGCGGACAGGCGGGTGCCGCCGTAGCCGGGGTCGGCGCCCGAGGCGCACTCCTCGGTGGCCTCGTCGTAGGTCCCGGGGACGCCGTACTCGCGGACCTTGTCGATCAGCCGGGGCGTGCCGGTGAGGTCGGCGCGCAGCCGCCAGATGCCGACGTCCTCCTGGCCTGCGTAGAGGACACCGTTCGCGGGGTCGACCACCATGCCCTCCACCTGGGGCAGTTCACCGGGTTCCAGGCAGGGGGTCCAGGACGTGCCGTCGGGCAGGGTGAAGGACGAGGGCAGGCCGATGGTCCGCAGCTTGCGGTAGCCGACCGTCCCGGAGCGGGTGGGGAGCAGTTCCAGGAGGGCGACGCTGGTGGTCTCGCGGCGGCTGACCAGGGCGTACGAGCGGCCCGACGCGCGGTCGGTCCAGGTGGCGAGGCCGTACGCGGTGCGCTGGTCGTTGATCTCCTCCTGGTCGGCGGAGAAGACGGGCGCCGCGGCGGGGTCGGTGACGTCGGTGAGCGGGCCGCCGGCGCGGTCGCGGTCGATGCGGTAGAAGCGGAGCCGGTCGTTGCCGCGGTCGCTGGTGACGGCGAGGTCGGCGCGGCCGGTGGACAGCTTCAGGCCCTGCACCAGGTCGACGTTGTTGAAGCGCCCGGGGGCGTCCTCGGGCGTCGGACCGGCCGGCGCGGGCAGGGACTGGATCTCGCGAGCGTCGAGGTCGTAGACCCGAAGGCCGCCCTCCTTGGCCGTGGCGACGACCAGGCTGCGGCCCGGCTCCGCGGCGTTGCGCCAGATCGCCGGGTCGTCCGCGTCGGAGTTGCCGCCCGCCTCGTCGTCGTAGAGCGGCGCGGTCTCGGCCCGGGGGGTGAGCGCGGGCAGACCGGACGACGCCCCTGCCTGGGCGGGCAGGGTCACGGCGAGTGCCACCAGGGTGGCGGTCATCAGGAAGACGTACGGTCGGCGGGTACGGGGCTCGGGCACGCGAACGCTCCTTCGGCTCATGATCGGATGCGGCTCGCAGCCTTCCCGGCGCGTGTGACGGGTGGGGGCAGGTCACTTGCCGGGACATGGCCGTGGCATGAACACTACATACCCGGCTCGCGGCGGACGGTGACCGGGAAGTCCACCTGGCGGAAAGGGTTCGGCAGGCCGTACTCGGCGGCCCGTCCCGGATCGTCCACGCGGGCGAACGTGCGGATCAGGCTCACCTTCACGCCGAACACCGCGTCGGAGTCAAGTAGGGCGAGTCGTCGGCGAACAGATAGGTCGTCAGGGTGCGGAACCCCGGCGCCGACACCTGCAGATGGATGTGCGCAGATGGATGTGCGCGGCCCGGTTCGCGTGGCGGCCGGTCGCCCGCAGCAGGGCGCCCACCGGGCCGTCGGACGGGATCGGGTAATGGCGCGGAACGACCGTGCGGAACCGGAACCCGCCGTCGCCGTCGGCGTGAACAGGCCGCGCAGATTGCGCTCCGGCACCTCGCCGGGCCGCTGGACGTCGTAGAACCCGTCCGCGTCGGCCTGCCACACGTCCACCCGCGCCCCGGCCACCGGTGCCCCGGAGGTGTCCGTGAACCGGCCGGTGACCAGGCAGGGCTCGCCGCCCTCGCCGATCGCGTCCCCGAGTTCCCGCTCGGGCGAGTCCACCAGGTGGAAGGGGCCCTCCACGGTCGCCTCGGTGCACTGCCCGTCGGCCGGGTTGTCCAACGACTCCACCAGCATCGACACCCCGAGCACGTCCGAGAGCAGGATGAACTCCTGCCGGGTGGCGTCGCACCGCTGTCCGGTCTCAGTGAGGAAGCGGATGCCCTCGGCCCACTCCTCGCCGGTCAGGCCCACGTCCTTCACGATGGCGTGGCGTGCCGGACCAGGGACGTGAGGATCTCGCGCAGGCGGGCGTCCGGGGCGCCGGCGAAGGAGGCGGCGACGATCTCCGCGGACCGTTCCGTCTCGAAGGTCCCGGTCGGGTCGCGGGGTTGTTCGGTCATCTGCCGCCTCCTTCACAGCACGGTCAGTTCACGGTCGCGCCGGGCACCTCTTCGGTCACGCCGTTCAGCTCGGAGGCCGGGTCGGAGCCGTAGGGCCGGGTGAAGGCCTCCAGGCCGTGTCCGGAGGGATCGAGGAAGTACACGCCCCGGCCGCCGTCGTTGCGGTTGATCCGGCCCGGGTGCCTGCCGTGCGGATCGGCCTGGATGGGCACGCGCCCGGCGACGAGCCGGGCGAGGATCTCGTCGAACTTCGCCTCCGAGACGAGGAAGGCGTAGTGCTGGATGGGAATGTCCGCACCGGCGGTCATGAAGTCCAGCGTGACGCCGTTGGCGGTGACGACGGGGAGGAACGGCCCGCCGGGTGCGCCGACTTCGAGGCCGAGGATGTCGGCGAGGAAACGGGCGGACTTCTCCCGGTCGCGGGAGAGAACGATGGTGTGGTTGAACTCGACTGCCAAGGGAATGCCTCCACGGGCATCTCCGCGGAACCTCCATGCCTCACCCAGCCGGTGACCGGCACGCGATGCCGCAATGATCACCCTAGGCACAGGGCCGGCGACGCGTCGAGCGGTTTTGCGCCGGAAGGCTCGCCTCCAGCTCGTCGAGGGCTCTGCGCGCCGCGGCGATCCGGTTGAGCAGTTCCCGGTCGGCGGACGGGGCGGCGGACGGGGTGTCGTCCCGCTGTTCCCGCTCCATCTCCCGCGCCTCCTCCAGCGAGCTGATCACCACCCCGATCAGGACGTTGACCAGCACGAACGAGGCTATGAGCACGTACGACGCGTAGTAGACGATGCTCCAGCGCGTCGCCTCCAGGCCGGAGTGGACCGCCTCGCCGAGGCCGTCCAGGGTCATCAGCAGGAAGAGGGTGAGCACGGCCCGGCCGATCGAGCCGTACTGCTCGGGGTCGTGGTGGCCGAAGAGGATCCAGCCGACCATGGCGTAGACGTACAGCAGCAGGGCGCCCACGAGCAGGAAGCTGACCGTGCCGGGCAGGCTGCGGCCCACCGCGACCATGACGATGCGCAGTTGGGGCAGGAAGCGGGCGGTGCGCAGGACGCGGGCCAGCCGCAGCAACCGCAGGACCGTGGCGTTCTCGCGAACGAACGGCAGCAAGGCGCAGCCCACGAGGGCCAGGTCGAACAGGTTCCACGGGTCACGGAAGAAGTCGCGGGGGCGGTCGGCGTGGGCGCAGGCGCGCAGCACGATCTCGGCGGTGAAGGCGGCCAGACACACGTACTCGGCGGTCCGCAGCCCCTGGGACCAGTCCGCCGCGAGGCCGCGGTAGGTCTCCACGCCCAGCAGGGCGGCGTTGGCGAGGACCAGGACGAGGACGGTGAACGCGAACCAGCGGGCCTCCGTGATGGTCCGGGCCCACCGGGCGAGTGCTCGGCGGGAGGGCCATGACGCGTTCTCCGGAAGAAGCGGGTGCTCGGTCATCGTGCTGTATCTGCTCCGGCGCGGAGAATGCTATTCCGGGCTCAGATGTGCGAACGGGCGGGATGGCGCGCCGGGGCGGGGGGCGAGGGGGCGCGGAATAGCGCGCCGGGGCCGGATGGGCGGACGGACGCGGAGTGCCGTGCCAGGACCGGATGGGCGGACGGGCGGACGGGCACGGCATGCCCCGCCAGGGCGGTACGTGCGAACGCGCGCAGAATGCCCCGCCAGGGCGGGACGGGCGAGCGCGCCCCGATTGCCCCGCCACGCTGGACGGGTGAACGCGCTCCAATCGCCCCGTCACGCCCGGACGGGCGAACGCATGCAGAATGCCCCCCGCTTGGGCCGCCACGCCGGGACGGGCGAACGGGCACGGCTCCGCCGGGGACCGTGCCCGTCCCCTCACTTCACTTCGCCGGGCGCCGCAGACCGGCCGCCGCCACGGCCGCGCCCACCAGACACAACGCACCGGTCAGCACCCCGGCCGCGTGGACGCCGTTCAGGAACGCCTCCCCGCTGCCCTCCACGACCGCTGCCCGCAGGCCCGCAGGCATGTCGGCGGAGACCGGTGCGATGCCCATCGCCACCGCGTCCTCGGCCTCCTGGAGCCGGTCGGCGAGGGCGGACGGGACGCCCGCCCCGGTCAGTTCGCCGGTGAGCGTGGCGCCCACCTTGGCGCTGATCACGGAGACCAGCACGGACGTGCCGAGGGCGCCGCCGATCTGGAGGGTGGTGGCCTGGAGGCCGCCCGCCACCCCGCCGTCCTGGACGGGGGCGTTGCCGACGATGGCGTCCGAGGACGCGGACAGCACCATGCCGACACCGAGCCCGAGCGCCACGAACGGCGGCCACATCGTGGCGTAGGAGGAGTCGGTCTGCCAGGTGAGCATGCCGAAGCAGGCGGCGGCCTGGAGCACCATGCCGAGCGGCATCGTCAAGTGGGCGCCCAGGCGCTGGGTGAGAACCGCGCCCAGCGGGGAGGCGACCAGCGAGGCCAGGCTCAGCGGGAGGGTGCGCACACCCGCCTCGACGGGGGTGAAGCCGCGGACGTTCTGGAGGTAGAGCATCACGAAGAAGATCACGCCGAGCATGACGAAGAAGTTGAGCGCGGTGATGATCGCGCCGACGGTCAGGGACCGGTTGCGGAACAGCCGCATGGGCAGCAGCGGGTGCTCCACCCGGGTCTCGTGCCGGCCGAACAGGACCAGGACGAGCACGCCCGCCCCGACGGCCGCCCAGGTGCCGGCCGAGGTCCAGCCCCAGCTCTCGCCCTTGACCACGCCGAAGACCACACAGAGCAGTCCGGCCGCGAGCAGCAGGACGCCGGGGATGTCGAAGCGCTGGTGCCCGGTGGAGTTCTTGCTCTGCGGGAGCACGAACATGCTGAACAGCAGGGCGGCGACCCCGATGGGGGCGTTGATGTAGAAGACGGACTCCCAGCTGACGTGTTCCACGAGGAGACCGCCGACGATGGGGCCGAGGGCTGTCGAGACGGCGGAGACCATGGCCCAGATGCCGACGGCCATGCCGAACCTCCGCGGCGGGAAGACCGCCCGCAGCAGGCCGAGCGTGTTGGGCATCAGCAGTCCGCCGAAGACGCCCTGGAGCGCCCGGAAGACGATGACCCCGGTGATGGACCCGGAGAGCCCGATGGCGACCGAGGCGAGGGTGAACCCGGCGACGCCGACGAGGTAGTAGGTGCGCCGCCCGAAGCGGTCACCGAGCTTGCCGCCGAGGATGAGGGTGGCGGCGAGGGCGAGCAGGTAGGCGTTGGTCACCCACTGGAGCTGGGCGGTGTCGGCGTCGAACGCCTCGCCGATCGCGGGGTTGGCGATGGCGACGACGGAACCGTCGAGTTGCACCATGAACAGGCCGAACGCGACGGCGCACAGCGTCAGCCAGGGGTTGGCGCGACGGCCCGCGACCGCTGCGGCCGTGCCGGACGCGGGCAGGGTGGAGTGATCCACGGAGGTGGACGGCATGGAGGAGCCTTCTCTTCGAAAAGGGGGTGCGGAGAAAGAGGGAAAAAGGGGAAGGGAGGCCCACGGAGGGGGTGAACCGACGGCGTCACGCCCCTCCCGGGGCGCGCCGGCCGCTCAGCGGACGGCGGAGTGGAGCCGGTTCGTCAGGGAGTTGAGGGCGCCCAGGGCGGAGCCCAGCGCGTCCTTCTCACCCTCGGTGAGGGACATCAGCGCCTGGCGGAGATACGTGGCCTCCAGCTCGCGCACCTCGGCGAGCCGCTGCCGGGACGTGGCCGTGAGATGGAGGTGGGCGACCCGCTTGTCGGTGCCGTCCGGCCGGCGCTCCAGGAGCCCGCGCTCGGTCAGCTGGGAGACGAGGGTGCTGACATTGTTCGGCTTCATCAGCAGCGCCTCGGCCACCTCGCGCACGGTGGCGCCCTCGCGCTGCGCGACGAACCGCAGCAGCGCGAGCTGCCCCTCGGGCGGCTTGGGGTGCGGATACTCCGCGGCGACCCGGCGGTCCAGGGCACGGTGCAGCGCGGGCACGCGGTCCGCGAGCACGGCGGCTACGCGGTCGAGGTCCCGGCCGGGGGCGCTGGAGGGGGTCACCCTCCGACTATAGGTATGACAGCATAGGTATGTCAAAATACCTACCTGAGAAGATCTGCCTACAAGCCCTCCCCTCAAGACCCCCTTCTACGAGAGCCCGGAGCCCGATGACACCCCCGGACCGCGTCTCCTCCCGCCCCCGTACCCCCCGTCCGCCCGCCCCCCAGACGGCCCTGGGCGTCGGCGCGATCCTGCACGGCCCCCGGGGCCTGCTCCTGGGACGCCACCGGCACGGCACCCGGGAGCTGCCCGGGGGCATGGTGGAGCCCGGCGAGTCGCTGCGGGAGACGGTCGTGCGCGAGCTGGCCGAGGAGACCGGCCTGACGGCCCGCCCGGCGGACGTACGCCTCCTCGGCACCCTGCTGGACCGGGTCGACGGGGTGGTACGGCTCACCGTCGCCGCCGAGGTCACCGCCTGGCAGGGGGAACCGGCCGACCAGCCGGGCGAGAAGGTCGGCGACTGGCGCTGGTACGCCCTGGACCGGCTGCCGCAGGAGCTGTTCGTGTGCAGCGCCCAGGCGTTGACCGCCTGGCGTCCCGATCTGCCGATCGACCACACCCCGGCCCACTTCACGCCGTACGCGCTCCCCTAGCCGAGAGGGCCCGGCGGTCCTGCAACCCTCTCGCAACCTCCCCCGTGGTCTCCTGGTCCGTCCGGATCCGGTTCCCCTGGGGATGGTTGGCATGTACGAGGAGATCCCGCGCGTCGAACTCACGCCCGCGGCCGCCGAACTGCTGCGCAGGCTGCACGCGGCGCACGGCCCGCTGATGTTCCACCAGTCCGGCGGCTGCTGCGACGGCAGTGCCCCCATGTGCTACCCGAAGGGCGAGTTCCGTACCGGCGGCTCGGACGTGCTGCTCGCGGAGCTGTACGTGGAGGGCGTCGAGGAGCCGGTCGGGTTCTGGATGTCCCGCAGCCAGTACGAGGCGTGGAGCCACACCCGGCTGATCGTCGACGTGGTCGAGGGCCGGGGCAGCGGCTTCTCGCTGGAGGCACCCGAGGGAGTGCGTTTCCTCATCCGTTCTCGCGTCGTCGGCGCTTAGCCGTCCCGCCGTCCGCCTCCGTCTGATGCACTTCCCCGAGACCTGGGACAGTTGACGAGCCCTCAGGGGGAAGCGTGACCCAACCTCAGAAGCGGTTAGCAGCAGGCAGAACAGCGCTGGCCTTTCTCACCGCACTCGGTGCGCTGGCCGGTACCGCCCTGGTGGGGGCGGCACCGGCCGGCGCAGTTGCCGACGGCACCCGGCTCGCCCCGGGTGTCGTCTACGAGCACTTCGACATCGAGGGCGCCCGGGGCACCGCGCACGGCCATCTGCTGCGCGTGGACCTGACCGACCCGCGCGTCTCGCTGGACCTGCTGTACCCGGGGAAGGTGGCAGCGCGGGAGCCCGTGTCCCGGCTGGCCGACACCCAGGGCGCCGTCGCCGGGGTCAACGGCGACTTCTTCAACATCACCGAGACCCAGCACCCGGGCGTCGAGGCGACCGGCGCGAGCGTGGGACCGGCCGTGGCGAGCGGCCGTACGCTCAAGGCGGCCGTGCCGAACGGTCAGCGCTTCGGGCCCGCGCTGCCGCCCGGCACCTCCACCGAGGACGTCGTCGGCATGGGCGTGGACCGCCGGGTCCGCCTCGACGGCATGGCGCTGCACGGCTCGATCCGCACGGTGACCGGACAGATGGGGCTCGGCGGGCTCAACCAGTACGCGCTGCCGGTGAATTCCGTCGGGGCGTTCACCTCCGCGTGGGGCTCCGCCTCCCGGGTGCGCGCGACCTGCGGCACCGACACCGAGCGGGCGGCGCCGTGCAGCGGGGACACCCACGAGGTGACGCTCCGGGGCGGCCGGGTGGTGTCGACGGCCGACGTACCGGGCGGCGGCCCCATCGAGCCGGGGACCACCGTGCTGGTGGGCCGGGAGGCCGGGGCACAGGAGCTGCGGAAGTTCGTCACGGGTCAGCCGGTGGCGGTACGGCACCGGCTGGTGTCGGCCGACTCGCGGATCCCGTACCGGTTCGCGGTCGGCGGGTACCCGGTCCTCGTCGGCGGACAGCCCCTGCCGGGTCTGGACGACACCACCTCGGCGGTGCGCAGCGCCGTGGGCATCGGGGGTGGCGGGAGGCAGGTGCTGCTGTTCTCACTGGACGGCGGACCGGCGTACCGCGGCCTGACCATCGCCGAAATCGCCGACACCCTGGGCGAGTTGGGTGCGGCCGACGCCTTCAGCCTGGACGGCGGCGGGTCCTCGACCCTGGTCGCCCGGGACCCGGGGGCCTCGGCGGTCACGGTCCGCAACCATCCCTCGGGCGGCGCGGAACGCCCCGTCCCGAACGGCATCGGGGTCTTCGTCACCCCCTGAATCGTCACCCCCTGAATCCTCACGGCCGCAGACCGCTGACGATGCCGGCGGTGGCCGTGAGGCCGCTCTCGATGGTGGGCGCGATGCTCGTGCCGGCCATGTAGAAGCCGAGCAGCACGCACACCAGGGCGTGAGAGACCTTCAGCCCGCCGCTGCGCAGGAAGATCACCGCAAGGATCAGGAGCAGCAGCACCACAGAGATGGAAATCGCCATCGTCAACCTCCTCCGCCACGCCGTCACGTCCGGTTCACGGCGTTCGGCCGTAAGTGTGGCGTAGCGGAGGGTTCGTCCGGGCGGCTGACCTGTCCGCCGAACGTGTGGTGTCACGCCCGGTCGTTCGCCTCCAGGAAGGCGCGCAGGCCCGCGAGGTCGTCGGTGTTGAGGTGATCGACGTCGGCGGCGACGAGTTCGGTCCACAGCGCGTCGCGCTCGGGGCCCGGCAGGTCCGGGGTGGCCCAGAACCGCACTCGCCGGCCGCGGGAGTGCGCTGCCTGCGTGATCGTGGTCAGCTTCTGCCGCTCGGCGTCGGGGAAGGCGCCGACGCCCCGCCAGGTGAAGTGGTTGGTCCAGTTGTCGCTGATCAGCGGGATGAAGGAGGCGGGGGCCGCGCTGCCGAGGTCGGCGAGCCGGCCGTCGTAGAAGGCGCGGCGCACGGTCTGCGCCTCCATCGGGACGCGGGCGGCGCGGTTTCCGGAGATCACGGCGGTGACGGGTCCGGGCAAGACGCGGCCGCGGGCGTAGGTGGTGAACAGGTGCTTGTAACGCCTGAGGTGCCGGTCGAGTTCGAGGTACGTCGAGGAGCCCTCGGTCTTGATGTCGATGAGCAGTTGGAGCGGCCTGCGGTAACCGCGGTACACGGAGCCGTGGTTGGCCTTGACGCGGGCGGCGAGCGGGTCCAGGTAGAGGGACTCCAGGGTGCGCGCGGGGTCCAGGTCCTCGGGGTCGTGGGCGACCAGGAGCTGGTCGCCGACCAGGAAGATGTCGGCCTCCAGGCTGCCGAAGCGGTGGTCGAGGGCGTCGAGGAGCGGGCGCGGGTGCTCGTAGTCGTTGTGGGCGTGGGCGCGCCACAACGGGCGCGGGCGGTGCTTGCGTTCGGTCGCGAACGCAGCTCCGACGGGCTGGGCGGCGACGGCCGCGAGTGCGGCGCCGACGGTGGTGAGGGCTCTGCGACGGGTGATGAGCGCCATGGTCTGCCTCCCTGTGGCCGATCCGGACCACAGGGAGTATGGAGCGGCCCGGGCCGCAAGGGACCTGTCCGTGCCAGGAGTTGGCCGGACTGCCGCCACCCGTTCACTCCTCCCGCGCGGGCGCACGGAAAAGCCCGCCCCAGGCAGGGCGGGCTTTGCCCGGTGAACTCCCGGCCGCGTCAGGGGGCCTGGAGGTCGACGAGTTCGGCCAGGGCCGCCCGGTGGGCGCCCGCCGTGCCGTAGGCGATGGAGTCCGCCTTGGCCCGCTTCAGATACAGATGGACCGGATGCTCCCAGGTCATCCCGATACCGGCGTGCAGTTGCAACGCCTCCTCGGCGGCATGGACGGCGACGGACGCCGCGTACGCCTGGGCGACGGCGACCGCCACATCGGCGTCCGTGCCGGCCGTCAGGGCTCCGGCGGCGTTGCGGGCGGCGGCCCGCAGGTTGACGACCTCCAGCCACAGCTGGGCGAGCCGGTGCTTGAGCGCCTGGAAGCCGCCGACGGGCCGGTTGAACTGCTTGCGCTCCTTCAGGTACCGGACCGTTTCGGTCAACGTCCAGTCCGCGAGCCCCAGTTGCTCGGAGGCGAGCAGCCCGGCACCGGCGCGCAGGGCCCGCCGTACGGCCGGCTCGGCGTCCCCCAGCCGACGCCCCGGCGCACCGGCCAGGGTCACCGTCGCCACGGGCCGGGTCAGGTCGAGGGACACCTGCGGGGTGACGGTCACGGCGGCGGCGTCCACGGCGTACAGCCCGCCGTCGTCCGCGGGCACGAGCAGCACATCGGCGACGGCCGCGTCCGCGATCCCGGTCAATTCCCCGTGCAGGGCGCCGTCTTCCAGCCGTACGGCCTTGTGGGCGGCGCCCGGAGCGAGGTGCAGGGCGACGGCGAGGGCGCCGATGCGGCGGCCGGCGGCGAGCTCGGCCAGCAGGTCGAAGGCGTCGCAGGCCAGCAGCGCCTCGGTGGCGACGACGGCACTGGTGAGGTAGGGCACGGGGGCGACCGCGCGGCCCAGCTCCTCCAGGACGACGGCGGCTTCGCGATGGCCGGCGCCCTGGCCGCCGTGCTCCTCGGGCACCAGCAGGCCCGCGAGGCCCATGCGGTCGGCCAGCGCCTTCCAGGCTTCCAGGTCGTGCGGGGCGTCGGACTCGGTGCGCGCGATGACCCCGGGCGCGTCGCAGTGGTCGGCGAGCAGGTCCCGGACGGCGGCGCGCAGCGCCTCTTCCTCCTCCGAGTACAGCAGATCGGGCTGTGCGCTCATCGGGCCAGGTCCTTCCATGCGACGTGCTTGTCGGTGCGCGGCTCGGCGGGCAGGCCGAGGACGCGCTCGGCGACGATGTTCAGCAGGACCTCGCTGGTCCCGCCCTCGATGCTGTTGCCCTTGGAGCGGAGGTAGCGGTAGCCGGCGTCGCGGCCGGTGAAGTCCACCTGGTCGGGGCGGCGCATGGTCCAGTCGTCGTACAACAGGCCCTCTTCGCCGCGGAGTTCGACCTCCAGGCCGCTGATCTCCTGGTTGAGGCGGGCGAAGCCGAGCTTCATCCCGGCGCCCTCGGGTCCCGGCTGGCCCGCGACGAGCTGCTGGCGCAGCCGCTCGCCGGTGAGCCGGGCGACCTCGGCGTCGACCCACAGCTTCAGCAGCCGCTGGTGCAGGTCGTGGGTGCGCAGTTCGGGGCGCTCGCGCCAGGTCCTGGCGACCGGGCCGATCATGCCGCCCTCGCGGGGCAGCCGCGAGCCGCCGATGGCGACGCGCTCGTTGTTCAGGGTGGTCTGCGCGACCCGCCAGCCGTCGCCGACCGCGCCGAGGCGGCGGGAGTCGGGGATGCGGACGCCGGTGAGGAACACCTCGTTGAACTCGGCCTCGCCGGTGATCTGGCGCAGCGGCCGCACCTCGACGCCGGGGTCGGTCATGTCGCAGAGGAAGTAGGTGATGCCCGCGTGCTTGGGCACGTCCGGGTCGGTGCGGGCGATGAGGATGGCCCAGCGGGCGACATGGGCGCTGGAGGTCCACACCTTCTGCCCGTTGACCACCCAGTCCTCGCCTTCCCGGACGGCCCGCGTGCCGAGCGCGGCCAGGTCGGATCCGGCGCCGGGCTCGCTGAAGAGCTGGCACCAGACCTCCTCGCCCGTCCACAGCGGACGCAGGTACTGCCGCTTCTGCTCCTCCGTGCCGTAGGCGAGGATCGTCGGGGCGGCCATGCCGAGGCCGATGCCGATGCGCCGGGGGTTGTTGTCGGGGGCACCCGCCGCCTCCAGCTCGGCGTCCACGACGGCCTGGAGGGAGCGCGGGGCGCCGAGGCCGCCGAGACCCTCGGGGTAGTGCACCCAGGCGAGGCCCGCGTCAAAGCGCGCCCTGAGGAAGTCCAGGCGCTCGGTGGTGGCGGGCGGATGCGCGGCCAGGAACTCCTGGGTCAGACGGCGGACGTCGGTCATGCCGCTCCCCCCGTCAGGACGGCGACGCGGCCGGTGGTGACGCCGTCGCCGACCCGCTGCACGGCGGCGGCGGCCTCGCCGAGCGGTACCCGCTCGCTGATCAGCGGCTTGATGGCGCCGCGCGCGGCCATCTCGGTGAGCTGCTCGTGGCAGTGCTGGACCAGCTTGGGGTTCTTGGTGTTGTACAGGCCCCAGTGCAGGCCGAGGATCGCGTAGTTCTTCACCAGCGCGTGGTTGAGCCCCGGGCTGGGGATGGTGCCGCTGGCGAAGCCGACGATCACGATCCGGCCCTCGAAGGCGACGACCTTGGTGGACTGGGTGTACGCCTCACCGCCGACGGGGTCGTAGATCACATCGGCGCCCCGGCCGCCGGTGGCCTCCTTCACCGCGGCCACGACGTCCTCGGCGCGCCGGTCGATCACCACGTCGCAGCCCAGGTCCCGGGCGACCGCGGCCTTCTCGGCGCCGCCGACGACACCGATGACGGTGGCGCCGGCGGCCTTGCCGAGCTGCACGGCCGCGCTGCCGACCCCTCCGGCGGCAGCGTGGACGAGCAGCGTCTCCCCCGCTTCGAGGCGGGCCCTGCGGTGCAGACCGAACCAGCCCGTCTGGTAGCCGATGTGCAGGGCGGCCGCCTCGGCGTCGTCCAGCGAGTCGGGCGCGGGCAGCAGCGCCGCGGCGTCGGCCACGGCGTACTCGGCGAAACCGCCGTACGGCAGCGCCGGGTTGGCGATGACGCGGCGGCCGTCCTCGGTCTCGCCGCAGATCTCCACGCCCGGGGTGAACGGCAGCGGCGGCCTGACCTGGTAGTGGCCCCGGCACATCAGCACGTCCGGGAAGTTGATGTTGGCGGCGCGTACCTTCAGCAGGACCTGGCCGTCGCCGGGGGTGGGCCGCTCGACGTTCGCGAGCCGCATCACCTCGCTCGGCTCGCCGTTCTCGTGCACTTGCCATGCCTGCATGCGGAGCCTCCACGGACTGCGTCGTCTGACCGGGGTCGGTTTGCATACTAAGCGGTCGCTTGCCGATCAGGGAACAGTCACGCCGGTCACGCCTGCCGGGGCTTGGCGCGCACGTGCATCCGCTCCCCCTGCGGTCCGAACAGACTCAGGAACTCCGCGGGCCCCTCCCCCGTCGACCCGAACCAGTGCGGCACCCGGGTGTCGAACTCGGCCGCCTCTCCCGCCGTGAGCACCACATCGTGCTCGCCGAGCACGACCCGCAGCCGCCCGGACAGCACGTACAGCCACTCGTAGCCCTCATGGGTACGCGGTTCGGGCTCCTCCTCGCGCTGCGGCACCAGCACCTTGAAGGCCTGGAGGCCGCCGGGCTGCCGGGTGAGCGGCCAGAAGGTGCGCCCATGGCGGATCAAGGGCTCGGCCCGTACCCGCGGATCCCCCACCGGTGGTGCCCCGACCAGCTCGTCCAGCGGCACCTGGTGGGCCTGCGCGATCGGCAGCAGCAGCTCCAGGCTGGGCTTGCGCAGCCCGGACTCCAGCCGCGACAGGGTGCTGACCGAGATGCCGGTCTTCTCGGCCAGCGCCGCCAAGGTCACCTCGCGGTCCTTGCGGAGCCGCCGCAGCCGGGGGCCCACCTCCGCCAGAACGTCCTCGGTAGTCATGAGGACAATTGCAGAATCGGCAAAGAAGTTTGTCAATCCCGCGCCTCGGAGCGACCGTGACGGCATGAGCGAGACACACGACATGACCGAGACCTACGAAGTGATCGTGATCGGCGGCGGAGCGGCCGGCCTCTCGGCCGCCCTGGTCCTGGGCCGCGCCCGGCGCCGCACCCTGGTCGTCGACGCGGGCGAGCCGCGCAACGCTCCCTCCGCCCATATGCAGGGCTATCTCTCCCGGGACGGCATGGCGCCGGCCGAGTTCCTGGCGATCGGGCGCGAGGAGATCGCCCGGTACGGGGTGGAGCTCGTCCGGGACCGTGCGGTGGATGTCGCCAAGGAGGAGGACTTCACCGTCGTCCTGGCCGGTGGACGCAGCGTCCGGGCCCGGCGGCTGGTGATGGCCACCGGCCTCAAGGACGAGCTGCCGGAGGTGCCGGGGCTCGCCGGGCGGTTCGGACGGGACGCGCTGCACTGCCCGTACTGCCACGGCTGGGAGGTGCGCGACCAGGCCTTCGGGGTGCTCGCGACGAGCCCGCTGAGCGTCCACCAGGCGCTGATGGTCTCCCAGTGGTCGAAGGACGTGACGCTCTTCCTGCACGAGGTCGACGAGAGCGAGCTGACCGGCGACGACCTGCGCAGGCTGGCCGCCGCCGGGGTCGAGACGGTGCCCGGCGCGGTCGCCGAGGTGCTGGTCGAGGACGACCGGCTCACCGGCGTGCGCCTCGCCGACGGCACGGCGCACGCCCACCAGGTGCTGTTCGTCGCGCCCCGCGCCGTCCCGCAGACCGACCTGTTGCAGCGGCTGGGCGCGGAGCTGACTCAGACCCCGTTCGGCGCCTACCCCGTGGTCGACCCGACGGGCCTGACCAGCGTGCCCGGGGTGTGGGCCGCCGGGAACGCGATGGGCTTCGGCGAGCAGGTCGTGAACGCCGCGGCCGGCGGCTACCGGGCGGGGGCCACCATCAACGGAGACCTGTTGATGGCCGACCTGGACGCCCGGCGCTGAGGCGTGTCGTGCCCCTGCGGGGCGGCGCCGTCCGGGTGTGAGGCGGCCGGGGCCGGGGCACCATGGGCTGCATGCTGCTGACCCGGCTGGCCCAGGTGTCCCAGGATGTCGCCGCGACCTCGGCCCGGTCCCGGAAGGTCGCCCTGCTGGCGGAGCTGTTCCGGGACGCCGAGGCCGCGGACGTGCCGATCGTCATCCCGTATCTGGCGGGACGCCTGCCGCAGGGGCGGCTCGGCGTCGGCTGGAAGGTGCTCGGCCGCCCGGTCGCCCCCGCCGCCGAACCGACCCTCACGGTGGCCGGGGTCGACGCCCTGCTCACCGAGCTGGGCAAGGTGTCGGGCGCCGGTTCACAGGCCGAACGGGCTCGCCTGGTGGGCGAGTTGATGGGCGCGGCGACGGCGGACGAACAGCGGTTCCTGCTCGGTCTCCTCACCGGCGAGGTCCGCCAGGGCGCCCTGGACGCGGTCGCCGTGGAAGGGCTGGCGCAGGCGGTCCAGGCGCCCGCGGCGGACGTGCGGCGGGCGGTGATGCTGGCCGGCTCGCTCCAGACGGTGGCCGAGGCCCTGCTCGCCGACGGCCCCGCCGCGCTCGACCGCTTCCGGCTCACCGTGGGCCGCCCGGTCCTGCCGATGCTGGCGCACAGCGCCTCCTCGGTGTCCGAGGCGGTCGAGAAGCTCGGCACCTGCGCGGTGGAGGAGAAACTGGACGGCATCCGCGTCCAGCTCCACCGGGACGGCGATGCCGTACGGGTCTACACCCGCACCCTCGACGACATCACCGACCGGCTGCCCGAAGTGACCTCCGCGGCTCTGCAGTTGCGGGGCGAGCGGTTCATCCTCGACGGCGAGGTCATCGCCCTCGACGAGCAGGGGCGGCCCCGCTCCTTCCAGGAGACCGCGGGCCGGGTCGGCTCCCGGGTGGACGTGGCGACGGCGGCGCGCGCGGTCCCCGTCTCCCCCGTCTTCTTCGACGCGCTCTCCGTCGACGGCCACGACCTGCTCGACCTCCCCTTCGCCGACCGCCACGCGGAACTGGCCCGGCTCGTCCCCGAGCCGATGCGGGTCCGGCGCACCCTCGTCTCCGGACCCGAGGACGTGCGGCAGGCCGAGGACTTCCTCGCCGGGACCCTGGAGCGCGGCCACGAGGGCGTCGTCGTCAAGGCCCTGGACGCCGCCTACAGCGCGGGCCGGCGCGGCGCGTCCTGGCTGAAGGTCAAGCCGGTGCACACCCTCGACCTGGTCGTCCTGGCCGCCGAGTGGGGCCACGGCCGGCGCACCGGCAAGCTCTCCAACCTCCACCTCGGCGCCCGCACCGCCGACGGCTCCTTCGCCATGCTCGGCAAGACCTTCAAGGGCATGACCGACGCGATGCTCAGCTGGCAGACGGAGCGCCTGAAGGAGCTGGCGGTCGAGGAGAGCGGCTACGTGGTCACCGTACGCCCCGAACTCGTCGTCGAGATCGCCTACGACGGCCTGCAGCGGTCCACCCGCTACCCGGCCGGCGTCACCCTCCGGTTCGCGCGGGTGATCCGCTACCGGGAGGACAAGCGCCCCGAGGAGGCGGACACCGTGGAGACCCTGCTGGCGGCCCATCCCGAGGTGAGGCCGTGAAGTACAGCGCGGGCCTGCTGCTGTTCCGCCGGACCGCGGGGGGCGTGGAGGTGCTGCTCGGCCACATGGGCGGCCCGTTCTTCGCGCGCCGCGACGCGGGGGCGTGGGGCGTGCCCAAGGGCGAGTACGAACCGGAGTCGGAGACGGCCTGGGAGGCGGCCCGGCGGGAGTTCCAGGAGGAGCTCGGCCTGCCGCCGCCCGACGGTGACGCGGTGCCCCTCGGTGACGCCCGCCAGTCGAACGGCAAGCTGGTCACGGTGTGGGCGATCGAGGCCGACCTCGATCCGGACACCGTCACCCCGGGCACCTTCCGGATGGAGTGGCCCCCGAAGTCGGGCCTGACCGAGGAGTTCCCCGAGCTCGACCGGGTGGCGTGGTTCCCGCTGGTCCGCGCCCGGGAGGTGATCGTCAAGGCGCAGGGCGCGTTTCTTGACCGGCTGGCGGAGCACTCGGGCTGAGCCGCCGCGTTGCGGCCACCGGCGACGCGCGGGAAGGTCGAAGCACATCAGCTCCCCGGGAGGTCAGTCATGCCCATCGCAACGGTGAACCCGGCGAACGGCGAGACACTCAAGACGTACGAGGCCATGGGCGCGGAGGAGACCGAGCGCCGCCTCCAGCTCGCCGAGGCCACGTTCCGCACGTACCGGACGACCACGTTCGACGAGCGGGCACGGCTGCTGAACCGGGCCGCGGATCTCCTGGACGAGGACCAGCGGGACATCGCACGGGTGATGACCACCGAGATGGGCAAGCCGGTCAAGCAGGCCCGCGCCGAGGCCGCCAAGTGCGCCAAGGCGATGCGCTGGTACGCCGCACGCGCCGAGGCGCTCCTCGCCGACGAGGTACCCGACGACACCGACGTACGGGACTCCGGCGCCGCCCGGGTCCGGGTCCGCTACCGCCCGCTCGGCCCGGTGCTCGCGGTGATGCCGTGGAACTTCCCGCTGTGGCAGGTGATGCGCTTCGCCGCGCCCGCGCTCATGGCGGGCAACGTCGGCCTGCTCAAGCATGCCTCGAACGTGCCGCAGACCGCGCTGTACCTGGAGGACCTGTTCCACCGGGCGGGCTTTTCGGAGGGCACTTTCCAGACGCTGCTGATCGGCTCCGGCGCGGTCGAGGAGATCCTGCGCGACGAGCGCGTCAAGGCGGCCACCCTCACCGGGAGCGAGCCCGCGGGCCGGGCGGTCGCCTCGGTGTGCGGGGACATGGTGAAGAAGACGGTGCTGGAGCTGGGCGGCAGCGACCCGTATGTGGTCATGCCCTCGGCCGACCTCGACCGGGCCGCCGAGGTCGCGGTCACCGCGCGGGTGCAGAACAACGGGCAGTCGTGCATCGCCGCCAAGCGGTTCATCGTGCACACCGATGTCTACGACGCCTTCGCGGAGCGGTTCACGGCCGGCATGCGGGCGCTGAAGGTCGGCGACCCGATGGAGGAGGCCACCGAGGTCGGGCCGGTCGCGACCGAGCAGGGGCGGGCCGATCTGGAGGACCTGGTCGACGACGCGCGGCGGAGCGGGGCTCAGGTGCTGTGCGGCGGCCACCGGCTGCGGCGGCCCGAGCTGCCCGGCTGGTACTACCCGCCGACCGTCCTGGCCGGCATCACCCGCGAGATGCGCATCCACCGCGAGGAGGCCTTCGGTCCCGTCGCCACGCTGTACCGCGCGGGTGACATCGACGAGGCCGTGCTCATCGCCAACGACACGCCCTTCGGGCTGAGTTCGAACGTGTGGACGCGCGACGAGGCCGAGGCCGACCGGTTCGAACGGGACCTGGAGGCCGGCAGCGTGTACGTGAACGGGATGACGGCCTCCCACCCGGCGTTCCCGTTCGGCGGGGTCAAGCGGTCCGGGTACGGGCGTGAGCTGTCCGGGCACGGAATCCGCGAGTTCTGCAACATCACGACGGTTTGGCACGGGGCGTGACGCCTGCGCGGCTACCATCCCGTTTGTGAACCGCGAAGTGACTCTGCCTCTGATCGTCGACGACCGCGGGACCTTGCAGGTGGCTGCCGCCGATGTGAGCAAGTTGTTGCGAACCGTGGGTGGGCGGTGGCTGCATCTCGTCGAGGCCGGGGAGGATCTCGACGAGGACACCGTGGCCGCCCTGACCATCGAGCTGGCCAAGCTGGCGGATCGTATCGACGTGGCGTGCATCGCCCACAGCAGCGGCGGCGCGCCGTAGGGGGCATTGCTTCGTAGCCGGGTGCAGGTTCGTCGTGATCGCGCGTTTGGAGTAGCCCGACGCGAAGTCGCCGCGTCCTCGGGTGAAGGTGGACTGGACCACCCTCTGAGGCGAAAGCAGGCACGGTTCATGGCGACTTTGTGCAGACCCTCGGTGTCCGTTCCAGAGCACGTGATCACGATGGAGGAGACGCTGGAGCTGGCGCGCTCCCGCCACGCAGACCACCCTCAACTCCCGCTGGCACTCCGGCTGATCGAGAACACGGGCGTGAAGACCCGGCACATCGTGCAGCCCATCGAGGAGACGCTGAAGCATCCGGGCTTCGAGGAGCGCAACAAGATCTACGTGTCGGAGGCGAAGGCCCGGGTGCCCTCCGTCGTACAGCGGGCCCTCGACGACGCGGAGCTGCTCACCACCGACATCGACGTGATCATCTACGTCTCGTGCACGGGCTTCATGATGCCCTCGCTCACGGCCTGGCTGATCAACGAGATGGCCTTCGACGCCACCACCCGCCAGATACCCATAGCGCAGCTGGGCTGCGCGGCCGGCGGCGCGGCGATCAACCGGGCGCACGACTTCTGCACGGCCTACCCCAAGGCCAACGCGCTCATCGTGGCCTGCGAGTTCTGCTCGCTGTGCTACCAGCCCACCGACATCGGCGTCGGCTCCCTGCTCTCCAACGGCCTGTTCGGCGACGGAATCGCCGCGGCCGTGGTGCGCGGCCGGGGCGGCGAGGGCATCGAGCTGGAGCGCAACGGCTCGTACCTGATCCCCAAGACCGAAGAGTGGATCATGTACGACGTCCGCGCCACCGGCTTCCACTTCCTGCTGGACAAGCGGGTGCCGGCCACCATGGAGCCGCTCGCCCCGGCGCTCCAGGATCTCGCGGGGCTGCACGGCTGGGACGCCGCCGACCTGGACTTCTACATCGTCCACGCGGGCGGGCCCCGCATCCTCGACGACCTCAGCAAGTTCCTGCAGGTCGACCCGCACGCCTTCCGGTTCAGCCGGGCCACGCTCACCGAGTACGGCAACATCGCCAGCGCCGTCGTCCTGGACGCGCTGCGCCGGCTGTTCGACGAGGGCGGGGCCCAGGACCGGGCGCGCGGGCTGCTGGCCGGGTTCGGTCCCGGCATCACCGCCGAGATGGCACTCGGCCGCTGGCGCACGGACGAAGAGGCGGTATGACCGAAGAGACGCTCACCGAGATCCTCCCCCCGATCCGGCACTGGCCGGCGCTCGATCTGACCGGAGTCGACTTCGACCCGGTGCTGACCGAGCTGATGCGGGAGGGCCCCATCACCCGGATCCAGCTGCCCAACGGCGACGGCTGGGCCTGGCTGGTCACCCGGTACGAGGACGTACGCATGGTGACCAACGACCCCCGGTTCAGCCGCGAGGCCGTCATGGACCGGCCGGTCACCCGGCTCGCCCCGCACTTCATCCCGGCCCGCGGCGCGGTCGGTTTCCTGGACCCGCCCGACCACACCCGGCTGCGCCGCTCGGTGGCCGCCGCGTTCACGGCCAAGGGCGTGGAGCGCATCCGCGACATGTCCCGCCGGATGCTGGACGACCTGGTCGACGAACTGCTCCGGGCCGGGCCGCCGGCCGACCTCACCGCGACGGTCCTCTCCCCCTTCCCCATCGCGGTGATCTGCGAGCTGATGGGCGTACCGGCCGCGGACCGCCACATCATGCACACCTGGACCCAGCTGATCCTGTCCTCCGCGCACGGCGCGGACGTCAGCGAGAAGGCGAAGCACGAGATGGGCGCCTACTTCGCCGATCTCATCGGGCTCCGGGAGGGCAGTACCGCCGAGGACGTCACCTCCCTGCTCGGCGCCGCCGTGGGCCGGGGCGAGGTGACGCTGGAGGAGGCCGTGGGGCTCGCAGTGCTCCTCCAGATCGGCGGCGAGGCGGTCACCAACAACAGCGGGCAGATGTTCTACATCCTGCTGACCCGCCCCGACCTCGCCGAACGTCTGCGCGCGGAGCCGGAGATCCGGCCCCAGGCCATCGACGAGCTGCTGCGCTACATCCCGCACCGCAACGCGGTGGGCCTGTCGCGGATCGCGACGGAGGACGTGGGCATCAGGGGCGTACGGATCCGGGCCGGGGACGCGATCTATGTGTCGTACCTGGCCGCCAACCGTGATCCGGACGTCTTCCCGTTCCCCGAGACGATCGACTTCTCGCGCTCGCCGAACCCGCATGTGTCCTTCGGTTTCGGTCCGCACTACTGCCCCGGCGGCATGCTGGCCCGGATGGAGTCGCAGCTCCTGGTGGACGCGCTGCTGGACCGACTGCCGGGGCTGCAGCTGGCCGTGCCGCCGGAGAAGGTGCCGTTCCGCAAGGGCGCGTTGATCCGCGGGCCCGAGGCGCTGCCGGTGACGTGGTGAGCGGTCGATGACGGCGACGGAAGGGCTGCTGGTGCCGCCGGGCCAGGGCCGGGTCGTGCAGACTCCGGCCCAGCACGTGACCTTCAAGGTCACCGGCTCGCACTCGCGCATGGCGTCCACGTTCGAGGTGATCGTGCCACCCGGCTTCGACGTGGGCGCCCATGTGCACACCCGCAGCGAGGAGTTGTTCTACGTGCTCGAAGGCGAGCTGGACGTGCTCGCCTTCGAGCCGAGGATCCGGACCCCCGACAACTGGCAGCGCTGGGAGTCCGGTTCGGGCAACCGGGTGGTACGCGCGACACCGGGCACGGTGATCGTCGTACCGCCCGGCTGTCCGCACGCCTTCGCCAACCCGACGGACGAGCCCGCGAAGATGTTCTTCCAGGCGAGCCCGCCGCCGGACCATGAGCGGTACTTCGAGGAACTGCTGGAGATCCTGGGCAACGGGGGCCCGCCGGACCACACGGCGATCGAGGAGCTGCGCAAGCGGTACGACATCGAGCAGCTCACGCCGTTGAAGCACCGGTGAGCGTTCCCACCCGAAGCTACCGAATGGTCATCCCCGAGAGCGTCCGAGCAATCACCAAACGCTGGATCTCACTCGTGCCCTCGAAGATCGTGTAGATCGCCGCATCCCGGTGCATCCGCTCCACCGGGTACTCCCGGGTGTAGCCGTTGCCGCCGAGGATCTGGATCGCCTGGCCGGTGACCTTCTTGGCCGTCTCGCTGGCGAACAGCTTCGACATCGAGCCCTCGGCCGCGGTGAACGGCTTGCCGTTGACCGCCATCCAGGACGCCCGCCAGACCAGCAGCCGCGCCGCGTCGATCGACGTCCGCATGTCGGCGAGCTGGAAGGCGACGCCCTGGTTGTCGATGATCGGGCGGCCGAACTGCTCACGGGTGGTGGCGTAGTCCAGCGCCACCTCGTACGCGGCACGGGCGGTGCCCACCGCCATGGCGCCGACCGCCGGCCGCGAGGCCTCGAAGGTCGCCATCGCCGCGTTCTTCACCCGCTCGCCGCCGCTGCGGGCCCGCTCCCGGGCCCGGGCCAGGCGCTCGTCGAGCTTCTCCTTGCCGCCGAGCAGGCAGGAGCCGGGGACGCGGACGTTCTCCAGGACGACCTCGGCGGTGTGCGAGGCGCGGATGCCGTGCTTCTTGAACTTCTGGCCCTGGGACAGGCCCGGCGTGTTCGGCGGGACGATGAAGGAGGCGTGGCCCTTGGATCCGAGTTCGGGGTCGACGACCGCGACGACGACATGGACGTTGGCGATGCCGCCGTTGGTCGCCCAGGTCTTGGTGCCGTTGAGCACCCACTCGTCCTTTGCCTCGTCGTAGACGGCCCGCGTACGCATGGAGGCGACGTCGGAGCCGGCGTCGGGCTCGGAGGAGCAGAAGGCCGCCACCTTGACATCGTTGGCGTCGCCGTACATCTGGGGGATCCAGGTGCCGATCTGCTCCTCGGTGCCGTTGGCGAGGACGCCCACGGCGGCCAGGCCGGTGCCGACGATGGACAGCGCGATGCCGGCGTCGCCCCAGAACAGCTCCTCCATCGCCATCGGGATGCCGAGGCCGGTGGCGTCGAAGTACTGCTGGGCGTAGAAGTCGAGCGAGTAGATTCCGACCTTGGCGGCCTCCTGGATGACCGGCCAGGGAGTCTCCTCACGCTCGTCCCATTCGGCGGCCGCGGGGCGGATGACATCGGCGGCGAAACCGTGCAGCCAGTCCCGGACCTCCTTCTGTTCGTCGTTGAGCTCCATGGTGAACTCGGCCATGTCCCCTCCAGCGGCAGCGCACGTGCATGTTACTTGCGGTAACCGCAGTCTGTTACCGGCGGGTAGGAAAAGTCAACTCCTGATGACCGGTCGGCAGCCCGTTCGATGTCAGGAACGTGTTGAGTGTTAGTTTGCGCAAGCGTCACCGAAAAAGCACGGGTGGGGAGAGCACATGGACACCACACAGCGGACCGAGCAGCAGCGGTCCGCGGACCGCCGTCGGCGCGAGCTGCTGGAGGCCGCCGACCGGGTGGTGCTGCGCGACGGTCCACAGGCCTCGATGAACGCCATCGCCGCCGAGGCGGGCATCACCAAGCCGATCCTCTACCGTCACTTCGGCGACAAGGGCGGACTCTACGCGGCCTTGGCCAAGCGGCACACCGACGCGCTGCTGGACTCGCTGCGGGCCGCGCTGGACGCTCCCGCGGAGCGACGGCAGCGGGTGGAGGCCACGCTGGAGACCTACTTGGCCGCCATCGAGGCACGGCCCCAGGTGTACCGCTTCCTGATGCACCCCGCCGAGGGCGGGCACACCGGGGACCAGGGGTTCGACGTCGGCAAGCACTCGGCTCCGCTGCTGCGGAGGATGGGTGAGGAGCTGGCGCAGGTCATCGAGGAGCGGCTGGACCTCGGGCCGGGCAGCCAGCAGCTGGCCCGCGTGTGGGGCCATGGGATCGTCGGGATGATGCATGCCGCGGGCGACTGGTGGCTGGGCGAACGGCCCTGTTCCCGGGCCGAGTTGGTGCGGAGTCTGGCGGATCTGCTGTGGGGCCGTCTCGCGGCGGCCGGCGACAAGGTGGGTGGCCCGGGTTTCTGAGTCAGCCGCTCCAGGAGGCTCGCGCCACCTGCCGCATCAGCCGCCGGTGCCGCCACCCCGTGACGCGGTCCGCGTACACCTTCCCCGCCACGTGGTCGCACTCGTGCTGCAGACACCTCGCGAAGAAGCCCGTCCCCTGCACCGTCACCGGCTCGCCCGTCACCGTGAACCCCTCCACCACCGTGTGGTCGTACCGTTCCGTCCCCGCTTCCAGACCGGGCAGGGACAGGCACCCCTCCGGCCCCCGCACCACCACACCGTCGGCCTCGACCAGACGCGGGTTCACCACATGCCCCAGATGCCGTACGTCCTCGTCGTCGGGACAGTCGTAGACGAACACCCGCAGCGGCACGCCGACTTGGTTCGCCGCGAGGCCGACCCCCTGCGCCGCGTACATCGTGGCGAACATGTCCTCGACGAGCCTCGCCAGTTCGGGGCCGAAGTCCGTGACCTCCTCGGCGGGGGTGTGCAGGAGCGGGTCGCCGAGCAGGGTGAGGGGCCGGACACGCCCGTGGGCGCCCGGAATCGAGCCGTGTCGCATGGGCGCAAGATTACGGCCGATTCGGGAGCGCGAGGGGATCTCGATAGGCTGACCACCTACGACGTTGGGAGGATCGAGGACTGATGGCAGGCAACTCGGACCCGCTCACTCCGCGGGCCAAGATCGCCGTTACCGCGGGCAAGGCGGTCGCGGCGGCATCGCGCGCAGCGGGGCGCGGCAGCGGTTCGGTGATCGGTGGCCGGGTGGCGCTCAAGCTCGACCCCGACCTCCTCGCACGGCTCGCGCAGAACCTGGACGTGGTCCTGGTGTCGGCGACCAATGGCAAGACCACCACCACCCGGCTGATCGCGGAGGCGCTGGGCGCCGCGGGCCCGGTGGTCTCCAACGCGCTCGGCGCCAACATGCCCGCCGGTATCACCTCCGCGCTGGCCGGTGGCTCGGAGGCCCGTTACGGCGTCATCGAGGTCGACGAGAAGTACCTCGCGGGCGTCGCCCGGGACACCGACCCCAAGTGCATCGCCCTGCTGAACCTCTCCCGCGACCAGCTCGACCGCGCCGCCGAGACCCGGATGCTCGCCGAGGCCTGGCGCGAGGGGCTCGCGGGGTCCAAGGCCGTGATCGTCGCCAACGCCGACGACCCGCTGGTGGTGTGGGCCGCGTCCTCCTCCCCCAATGTGATCTGGGTCGCCGCCGGGCAGATGTGGAAGGACGACGCCTGGTCCTGCCCGTCCTGCGGCGGTGTGATGCAGCGGCCGGGCGACGACTGGTTCTGCGGTGAGTGCGGTTTCCGCCGGCCGACGCCGAGCTGGGCGCTCTCCGGCGACCACGTCCTCGACCCGCACGGCTCCGCCTGGCCCATTCACCTCCAGCTGCCGGGCCGCGCCAACAAGGCCAACGCCGCCTCCTCGGCCGCCGTCGCCGCCGTGTTCGGGGTGCCGCCGCAGGTGGCCCTGGAGCGCATGTACCAGGTGCAGGCGGTCGCCGGACGCTACGACGTCGTCCAGTTCCAGGGCCGCGACCTGCGCCTGCTGCTCGCGAAGAACCCGGCCGGCTGGCTGGAGACGTTCTCCCTGATCGACCCGCCGCCCACCCCGGTGATCCTGTCGGTGAACGCGCGCGGCGCCGACGGCACCGACACCTCCTGGCTGTGGGACGTCGACTACACGCGTCTGACCGGGCACCCGATCTGCGTCATCGGGGACCGCAAGCTCGACCTCGCGGTGCGGCTGGAAGTGGCCAACCAGCACTTCCAGGTCTGCGAGAACCTCGACCAGGCCGTGCAGCAGTGTCCGCCGGGACGGATCGAGGTCATCGCCAACTACACCGCGTTCCAGGACCTGCGCCGCCGCGTCGGCAACTGACGTATCCGTAAGGACAGTGACCTCATGAGCGACAACCAACTGCGGGTCGTCTGGATCTATCCGGACCTGCTGAGCACCTACGGCGACCAGGGCAACGTCCTGGTCGTGGAGCGCCGGGCCCGGCAGCGCGGCCTGGACGTGGCCCGCCTCGACGTGCGCAGCGACCAGCCGATCCCGACCTCCGGGGACATCTATCTGATCGGCGGCGGCGAGGACCGGCCGCAGCGGCTCGCGGCCGAGCGGCTGCGCCGGGACGGCGGTCTGCACCGGGCCGTGGGCAACGGCGCGATCGTCTTCTCGGTCTGCGCCGGCTACCAGATCCTCGGCCACGAGTTCATCAACGACCTCGGCCAGCGCGAGCCCGGTCTCGGTCTGCTGGACGTGGTGTCGGTGCGCGGCGAGGGCCAGCGGTGCGTCGGCGACGTGCTCGGCGACATCGACCCGCGCCTCGGCCTGCCCCCGCTGACCGGCTTCGAGAACCACCAGGGCGTCACCCATCTCGGCCCCACGGCCCGCCCCCTCGCCCAGGTCCGCTTCGGCAAGGGCAACGGCACGGGCGACGGCACGGAGGGCGCTTACAACGACACGGTCTTCGGTACGTACATGCACGGCCCCGTGCTGGCCCGGAACCCGCTCATCGCCGATCTGCTGCTGAAGCTGGCGCTGGACGTCAACGCCCTGCCGCCGACCGACGACCGCTGGTACGAGGCGCTGCGCACCGAGCGCATCGCGGCCGCGCAGCAGCCGGCCTGAACCCGTGCTCCAGAGGTACTGAAGCGGCCTTCCAGCGCGCCCTGCCACCGTGCTCACCGGGCCCGCCTGACGGCACGTCCGCTCACATGTGCGGGCACGTCCAGCAGGCGGACGCCCGGTACGGTGTCACCCCCTCACGCCGGTAGGGTGGCCGGGATCCAGCCGGACAGCGTGGTCCGGTCCCCGGCCCACGTTGAGAAGGTATTTCGGGCTATGCGCATTGGTGTCCTCACGTCCGGCGGCGACTGCCCCGGCCTGAACGCCGTCATCCGGTCCGTCGTGCACCGTGCCGTCGTCGACCACGGCGACGAGGTCATCGGTTTCCGGGACGGCTGGAAAGGCCTCCTGGAGTGCGACTACCTCAAGCTCGACCTGGACGCGGTGGGCGGCATCCTCGCCCGCGGCGGCACCATCCTCGGGTCCTCCCGGGTCCAGCCCTCGCATCTGCGGGACGGCGTGGCGCGGGCCAAGGGCCATGTCGAGGAACTCGGGCTCGACGCGATCATCCCGATCGGCGGTGAGGGCACGCTGAAGGCGGCCCGGCTGCTGTCGGACGGCGGGCTGCCCATCGTGGGCGTGCCCAAGACCATCGACAACGACATCGCCGTCACCGACGTCACCTTCGGCTTCGACACCGCGGTAGGTGTCGCGACCGAGGCGCTCGACCGGCTGAAGACGACCGCCGAGTCGCACCAGCGGGTGCTGGTCGTGGAGGTCATGGGCCGGCACACCGGCTGGATCGCCCTGCACTCCGGCATGGCGGCCGGCGCGCACGCCGTCGTCGTCCCGGAACGCCCCTTCGACATCGAGGAGCTGACCCGCAAGGTCGGCGCGCGGTTCGAGGCGGGCAAGCGGTTCGCGATCGTGGTCGCCGCCGAGGGCGCCAAGCCGGCGCCGGGCTCCATGGAGTTCGACGAGGGCGGCAAGGACATCTACGGCCACGAGCGCTTCGCGGGCATCGCCCGGCAGCTCTCCATCGAGCTGGAGCACCGGCTCGGCAAGGAGGCCCGGCCGGTGATCCTCGGGCATGTGCAGCGCGGCGGCACGCCCACCGCGTACGACCGGGTCCTGGCGACCCGGTTCGGGTGGCACGCGGTGGAGGCCGTGCACCGCGGCGAGTTCGGGATGATGACCGCGCTGCGCGGCACCGAGATCGTGATGGTGTCGCTGGCCGAGGCCGTCGAGACGCTGAAGACGGTGCCGGAGAACCGGTACACCGAGGCGGAGTGCGTCCTGTAGTCGAGCCGTGAACGGAACGGCCCCCGGTCACGAGCGTGACCGGGGGCCGTTCTAATGTGGGGGCCGGACAGACTTGCACAACCCCCACGAAACAGGAGCCGGCGGATGGATCACAGCGGGCACGGCACGATGGTGGATCTGCCGCCGTTCACGCTGGGGCGGGGACTCCAGTGGTCGCCGGACGCCTTCTTCCTCGTCGCGTGTCTGGCCGGGCTCGCCCTGTACGGGTGGGGGGTCGTGCGGCTGCGGCGGCGCGGGGACGCCTGGCCGGTGACCCGCACGGTGTCGTACGTCGCCGGGGTGCTGACCATCGCGCTGGTGATGTGCACCAAGCTCAACGACTACGGCATGGTCATGTTCAGCGTGCACATGGTCCAGCACATGGTGATCAGCATGCTGTCGCCGATCCTGATCCTGCTCGGCGCCCCGGTCACCCTGGCGCTGCGCGCGCTGCCGGTCGCGGGCCGGGGCCGCACGGGGCCGCGCGAGCTGCTGCTGGCGCTGCTGCACAGCCGCTACATGCGGATCGTCACGCACCCCGCCTTCACCATTCCGCTGTTCATCGCGAGCCTGTACGCGCTGTACTTCACCCCGCTCTTCGACTTCCTGATGGGCTCCAAGGTCGGGCACATCGGGATGATGGTGCACTTCCTCGCCGTGGGTGTGGTGTTCTTCTGGCCGATCATCGGCGTCGACCCGGGGCCGCACCGGCCCGGCTATCTGATGCGGATGCTGGAGCTGTTCGCGGGCATGCCGTTCCACGCGTTCTTCGGGATCGCGCTGATGATGGCGTCGGCCCCGATGGTCGGCACGTTCGAGAACCCGCCCGCCTCGCTCGGCATCGACGCGCTCTCCGACCAGAACGCCGCCGGCGGTATCGCCTGGGCGTTCAGCGAGATCCCGTCCGTGCTGGTGCTGATCGCGCTGCTGTTCCAGTGGTACCGCTCCGAGCAGCGTCAGGCCCGGCGCACGGACCGCGCGGCCGACCGGGACGGGGACAAGGAGCTGGAGGCGTACAACGCCTACCTCGCCTCCCTCAACGCCCGAGGGAACTGAGACGTACGTTCGAATCCGGGGCGTGCGGCCCCGGAAATCGGGCACATGTTTCCTCCGGGGCACCGTCCGGCGGCAGAACGGGGCACCATGGTGGGGGACGAACCATGAGGAGGGTGCTGCGATGCCCGGTTCTACGGACGGCTCTACGCGGACGATGGGGGTGCTCACCGTCGGCGGACTCGTCGTGGTGACGGCCTACACGGTGGCGCTCGGCAGCAACGGCTGGCTGTGGTTCGGCTGGATCGTGCTCGGGCTGATCACCCTCGGCATGGTGGTCACCCGCCCCTCGTGAGGCTCAGGCGCCGGTCAGCCGGCCCGCTGAGTGCACGCCCGGCTGGTACTTGGGCAGCCGGGCGGTGACCTTCATCCCCGCTCCCACGGCGGTCTCGATGACGAGTCCGTAGTCGTCCCCGTAGACCTGCCGGAGCCGGTCGTCGACGTTGGACAGGCCGATCCCGCCGGACGGGCTGACCTCCCCGGCGAGGATGCGGCGCAGCAGGACGGGGTCCATGCCCACGCCGTCGTCCTCGATGACGACCAGGGCCTCCGCCCCCGCGTCCTGGGCGGTGATGCTGATCCGGCACTTGTCGGTCCTGCCCTCCAGACCGTGCTTGACGGCGTTCTCGACCAGCGGCTGGAGGCAGAGGAAGGGCAGCGCGACCGGGAGGACCTCCGGGGCGATCTGGAGGGTCACGGAGAGGCGGGCGCCGAAACGGGCCCGCACCAGCGCCAGGTAGTGGTCGATGGCGTGGAGTTCGTCGGCGAGGGTGGTGAAGTCGCCGTGCCTGCGGAACGAGTAGCGGGTGAAGTCGGCGAACTCCAGGAGCAGTTCGCGGGCGCGCTCGGGGTCGGTGCGGACGAAGCTGGCGATCACCGCGAGCGAGTTGAAGATGAAGTGCGGGGAGATCTGGGCCCGCAGCGCCCTGATCTCGGCCTCGATCAGGCGGGTCCGGGACTGGTCGAGGTCGGCCAGCTCCAGCTGGACGGAGACCCAGCGCGCGACCTCCCCGGCCGCGCGGACCAGGACCGCGGACTCGCGGGGCGCGCAGGCGACCAGGGCGCCGTGGACGCGGTCGTCGACGGTGAGGGGGGTGACGACCGCCCAGCGCAGGGGGCAGTCGGGGGTGTCGCAGGTCAGCGGGAACGCCTCGCCGCGGCCGGACTCCAGCGGTCCCGCGAGCCGTTCCATGATCTCGGCGCGGTGGTGCGCGCCGACGCCGTCCCAGGCCAGCACGCCTTTCCGGTCGGTCAGGCACAGGGCGTCCGTGCCGAGCAGGGAGCGCAGCCTGCGGGCCGACTTGCGGGCGGTCTCCTCGGTCAGTCCGGCCCGCAGCGGAGGCGCGGCGAGGGAGGCGGTGTGCAGGGTCTCGAAGGTGGCGTGCTCGACCGGCGTACCGAGCCCGCCCTGGTTCTCGGGCCGCGCGGTACGGCGGCCCAGCCAGAACCCCGCCGCCAGCAACGGCAGGATCGCCACGCACAGCCCGGCGATGAATCCGCTCATGCTCACACCGTTCATGCCTTCACCTCCGCGCGGCGCTCCGCGGGGAGAGCCGGGACAGGCCGTCGGCCGGTTGCGGCGGCGTCGTGGCTGATCGCGCCCACGCGGCGGAGCCGCACCTGACACGGCCCCGCGCCCCTCCGGGGCACTGCCACACCGCTCATGTCTTCACCTCCGCCAGCTCCTCCGGCAGGTGGAAGCGGGCCAGGATGGATGCCGTGCCGGGTGGGACCCGGCTCGGGGTGGCCAGGGAGACCAGGGTCATCGTGAGGAAGCCCAGCGGCACCGACCAGAGGGCCGGCCAGGCCAGCAGGGCGTGCAGGGCGCCGGTGCCGGGCAGCCCGGCCATGGTCGCGGCGACGGCGAGCAGGGCGGAGCCGCCGCCCACCAGCATCCCGGCGGCCGCCCCCGGCGGGGTGAGCCGGCGCCACCAGATGCCGAGCACCAGCAGCGGGCAGAAGGAGGACGCGGACACCGCGAAGGCGAGGCCCACGGCGTCGGCCACCGGCAGCCCGCCGACCAGGGCGCTCGCCGCGAGCGGTACCGCCATCGCGAGGAGCGTGCCGAGCCTGAAGTGCCGTACGCCGCGCGAGGGGAGGACGTCCTGGGTGAGGACGCCCGCGACGGCCATGGTCAGTCCCGAGGCGGTCGACAGGAACGCGGCGAAGGCGCCCCCGGCGACCAGCGCGCCGAGCAGGTCGCCGCCCAGGCCCCCGATCATCCGCTCCGGCAGCAGCAGCACGGCGGCGTCCGCGTCGCCGGTGAGGGTCAGTTCGGGGGCGTAGAGCCGGCCGAGGGCGCCGTAGACCGGGGGCAGCAGGTAGAAGGCGCCGATCAGGCCGAGGACGGCGACGGTGGTGCGGCGGGCGGCGACGCCGTGCGGACTGGTGTAGAAGCGGACGACGACGTGCGGCAGGCCCATGGTGCCGAGGAAGGTGGCGAGGATCAGCCCGTACGTCGCGTACAGCGGGCGTTCGCCGCGGCTCTCGGCCTGGGAGGGCGACAGGCCCCCGTCGCCGTCGCGTTCGGCCTCCGGGACGGCGGCGCCCGCGGCGAACGTCATCCGGGTACCGGCCTCGATGCGGTGGGTGCCGACGGGGAGTTCGAGCCGCTGGTCCTCGTGCGGGCGGCCGTCGACGGTGCCGCTCACGGTGACGGTCAGCGGACGCTCCAGGCGCAGCTCCAGGCTGTCGTCGACGCGGACGGTGCGCTGCTCGCGGAAGGCGGCGGGTTCGTCGAAGGCGTGGTGCGGGGCGCCGTCGCGCTGCCAGGCGAGGACCAGGAACAGCACGGGCACCAGCAGGGCGGTGAGCTTCAGCCAGTACTGGAAGGCCTGCACGAAGGTGATGCTGCGCATGCCGCCCGCGGCGACGATGGCCACCACCACGACCGCCACGATCACCCCGCCGAGCCAGTCGGGCGCGCCGGTGAGCACGGTCAGCGTCAGCCCGGCGCCCTGCAGCTGGGGCAGCAGATAGAGCCAGCCGACCCCCACCACGAAGGCCCCGGCCAGCCGCCGTACCGCCGAGGAGCCGAGCCGGGCCTCGGCGAAGTCGGGGAGCGTGTAGGCGCCGGAGCGGCGCAGCGGGGCGGCGACGAAGAGCAGCAGGACCAGATAGCCGGCGGTGTAGCCGACCGGGTACCAGAGCATGTCGGGGCCCTGGACCAGGACCAGGCCCGCGATGCCGAGGAAGGACGCGGCGGAGAGGTACTCGCCGCTGATGGCGGCCGCGTTCAGGCGGGGGCCGACGGTGCGGGAGGCGACGTAGAAGTCGGAGGTGGTGCGGGAGATGCGCAGGCCGAAGGCGCCGACGAAGACGGTCGCCAGGACGACGAGCGCGACGGCGGGGACGGCGTAGTTCTCGTTCACGGTCCGTCGGCCCTCAGCGGTCCTGGTCCTCGACGAGGCGGACGAGGTCCCGCTCGTTGCGTTCGGCGCGCCGTACGTACCAGCGGGCCAGCAGCACGAGCGGGGCGTACAGGCCGAAGCCGAGGACCGTCCATTCCAGGCGGTCGGAGTCCGGGACGGTGGCGAACAGCAGCGGCAGCGGGCCGATGAGCAGGGCGAGGACGGCGACCACGGCGAGGGCGGCGCGCAGCTGGGAGCGCATCAGGGAGCGGACGTAGGTGTGGCCGAGGGTGGTCTGCTCGTCGATCTCGGTGCGCGGGCGGTAGTAGCCGGACGCGGGGGTGCGGCGGGGCGGGCCGGTGACGACGACGCGGCGCTCGGCGGGGTCCTGGCCGGGCACCGTCAGGTCCTCCTCATCAGCAGGTCCCGCAGCTCGCGCGCGTGCCGCCTGCTGACCTGGAGCTCCTCGGTGCCGACCAGGACGCTCACCGAGCCCGCGTCCAGGCGGAGTTCGCCGATGTGGCGCAGGGCGACCAGATGGCGGCGGTGGATGCGGACGAAGCCGCGGGAGCGCCAGCGCTCCTCCAGGGTGGACAGCGGGATACGGACGAGATGGCTGCCCTTGTCGGTGTGCAGCCGGGCGTAGTCGCCCTGGGCCTCGGCATGGGTGATGTCATCGACGGAGACGAACCGGGTCACGCCGCCGAGTTCGACGGGTATGTGGTCGGGGTCGGGCTCGTGGACGGGTATGCGGGGGCCGGTACCGATGAGTTCGGCGGCCCGGCGGACCGCCTCGGCGAGCCGCTCCTTGCGGACCGGTTTGAGGACGTAGTCGACGGCCTTGAGGTCGAAGGCCTGGACGGCGAAGTCCTCGTGCGCGGTGACGAACACGACCAGCGGCGGCTTGGCGAACCCGGTGAGCAGCCGGGCCAGGTCGAGTCCGTCGAGGCCGGGCATGTTGATGTCGAGGAACACCACGTCGATCGCCTCGGGCCCGCCCGGCCCCGATTCCAGGGCGCGGTTGATCCGGCGCAGCGCCACGGTGGCGTCCCCCGCGCCCTCCGCGCTGCCGATCCGGGGATCGGCGTTGAGGAGGAACAGCAGTTCCTCCAGCGAAGGGCTTTCGTCGTCGACAGCCAGGGCGCGCAGCATGAACGTGGAGTGTAGGAGCAATTCGTACGCCTGCACACGGGCCGAGGTCGGACATTCCCGCTGGATAGGGTGCGGCCATGAACAGCAGGCCCACGCCCTTCGACGAGCTCGACCGGAAGATCCTCACCGCCCTGATGGCGAATGCCAGGTGCAGTTTCGCCGAGATCGGCGCGGAGGTCGGGCTGTCCTCCACTGCGGTCAAGCGGCGGGTGGACCGGCTGCGGGAGTCCGGGGTGATCACCGGGTTCACGGCCACGGTGAAGCCGTCGGCGCTGGGCTGGCGCACGGAGGCGTACGTCGAGGTGTACTGCGAGGGCGCGGCCCCGCCGCGGCGGCTGGCGGAGGTGGTCCGCAACCATCCGGAGATCACCGCGGCGATGACGGTGACCGGCGGCGCGGACGCGCTGCTGCACGTGCGGGCGCGGGACGTGGAGCACTTCGAGGAGGTGCTGGAGCGGATCCGCGTCGAGCCGTTCATCCGCAAGACGATCAGCGTGATGGTGCTGTCCCACCTCCTCCCGGACAGCCCGGAGGCGGGCGCCAGTCACCCGGCACCCGAAGGCGCAGCAGTCGTGCGCTGAGCGGCGAAAATACGCAGCATTCCTGCGTGAACACGCAGCTCTTGTTCCTTGTCGGGCGTCTCCGTCACTTCCTACCGTGGTGTCAACCCCATCCACACCGCAGGAAGCGGAGGAACCCCTCTGTGCCCGAAAGCCGTGTGCAGCGCCGACGGCGCTTTCTCGTCTGCGAACCCAGACACTTCGCCGTCCAGTACGCGATCAATCCCTGGATGCAACCCGACACCCGGGTCGACGTCGATCTGGCCCAGGAGCAGTGGCAGTCGCTGATCCGCGCCTACCGCTCCCACGGCCACACCGTCGAGTCGGTGGAGCCCGTCCCCGGCCTGCCCGACATGGTCTTCGCCGCCAACTGCGCGGTCACCGTCGACGGCCGGGTCTTCGGCTCCCTCTTCCACGCCCCCGAGCGCCGCCCCGAGTCCACCCACTACGACACCTGGTTCAAGGCGTCCGGATTCGACGTCTACCGCCCGGAGTCGGTGTGCGAGGGCGAGGGCGACCTGGTCCCCACGGGCCGGTACGTGCTGGCCGGCACCGGCTTCCGCACGACCCGCGAGGCCCATCGCGAGGTGCAGGAGTTCTTCGGCGTCCCGGTGATCGGGCTGACGCTGGTGGACCCGTACTTCTACCACCTCGACACCGCGCTCTTCGTGCTCGACGACGGCCGTGAGGAGAACATCGCCTACTACCCGGAGGCGTTCTCGCCGGGCAGCCGCGAGGTGCTGCGGCGCCTGTACCCGGACGCCGTCCTGGCGACCCGCGAGGACGCGATGGCCTTCGGCCTGAACTCCGTCTCCGACGGCCTGCACGTCTTCATCGCCCCGGGCGCGACCGCCCTCGCCGACCAGCTCGCCCTGCGCGGCTACGTCCCCGTCCCCGTCGACCTGTCCGAGCTGCTCAAGGCCGGCGGCGGCATCAAGTGCTGCACCCAGGAGATCCGCTCATGACCGCACCCGCGCGCACCCGTTCCTCCGCCGACCTGATCCGTGCCGAGGAGCCCGTCCTCGCGCACAACTACCACCCGCTGCCGGTCGTCGTCGCGCGCGCCGAGGGCACCTGGGTGGAGGACGTCGAGGGCCGCCGGTACCTCGACATGCTGGCCGGTTACTCGGCGCTCAACTTCGGCCACCGCCACCCCGGCCTGATCGAGGCCGCCCACCGCCAGCTGGACCGGCTCACGCTGACCTCGCGCGCCTTCCACAACGACCGGCTCGCCGAGTTCGCCGAACGCCTCGCCGCGCTGACCGGTCTGGACATGGTGCTGCCCATGAACACCGGCGCCGAGGCGGTCGAGAGCGCCGTCAAGGTGGCCCGCAAGTGGGCGTACGAGGTCAAGGGCGTCCCGGCCGACCGGGCCACGATCGTGGTCGCGGCGGACAACTTCCACGGCCGTACGACGACGATCGTCAGCTTCTCCACCGACGAGACCGCCCGCGCCGGCTTCGGGCCCTTCACCCCGGGTTTCCGGATCGTGCCGTACAACGACCTGGCCGCGCTGGAGGAGGCCGTCGACGACACCACGGCGGCGGTGCTCATCGAGCCCATCCAGGGTGAGGCGGGCGTGCTCATCCCGGACGACGGCTATCTGGCCGGGGTGCGGGAGCTGACCCGGCGCAAGGGCTGTCTGTTCGTCGCGGACGAGATCCAGTCGGGCCTCGGCCGCACCGGCCGCACCCTCGCCGTCGAGCACGAGGCGGTCGTCCCCGACATGCTGCTCCTCGGCAAGGCGCTCGGCGGCGGCATCGTCCCGGTGTCCGCGGTGGTGGCCCGGCGGGAGGTGCTCGGGGTGCTGCGGCCCGGCGAGCACGGCTCGACGTTCGGCGGCAACCCGCTGGCCGCCGCGGTCGGCACCGCGGTGGTGGAACTGCTGGAGACGGGTGAATTCCAGCGCCGGGCGGCCGAGCTGGGCGTGGTCCTGCGGGGCGGTCTGCGGGAGCTGGTCGGCAAGGGTGTCGTCGGCTTCCGCACGCGCGGCCTGTGGGCGGGCGTGGACGTCGACCCGGCCGTGGGCAGCGGGCGGGAGATCGGTGAGCGGCTGATGCGGGAGGGTGTGCTGGTCAAGGACACCCACGGCTCCACCATCCGGCTCGCACCCCCGCTGACGATCACCGCGGAGGAGCTGACCGGGGCACTCGCCTCGCTGGAGAAGGTGCTCGGGCAGGTCTGATCCGCGCGGTGGCCGTCTTTGCTCCTCGCTGCGAGGGTGAACACTGGGATCAGAGGTGGTAGACCACTGACGTGGACCGCTCTCAGCGAACCCAGCGACGGAGAGGTCGGCCGTGGGCACACACGAGGAGCACGCCGCGGAGCGGCATCGGTTCGACGTGGCCGATGCCGCCCCCGTGCTGCTCGACGCCCAGGGGCTGGTGACCTGCTGGACCAGCGGGGCCCAGCGGCTGTTCGCGTACCCGGCGGCGGAGGTGGTGGGCCGGCCGGTCTCGGGGCTGCTGGCGGCCGGGGACGCGGCCCGCGTCCCCGAATTGGCCGAACGCTGTCGCCGGGACGGCGGCTGGGCCGGGCTGCTGACCGCCCGGCGGGCGGACGGCCGTGAGGTACGGGTCATGGTGCGGGTCGTGGCGGCGCCGGAGCCGGGCGGTCCGGCCCGCTGGCTGGCGCTGCTGTCGGAGATGGAGCAGGAGCCCGGCTGGAACATGAGCCGGCCGGTGCTGGAGCAGATGGTGGCCCGCTCGCCCGTCGGCATAGCGATCGTCGACACGGACCTGCGGTTCGTGTGGTCCAACGCCGCGCTGGAGCAGTTCGGCGGCGGACCGGCCCACCAGCGGCTCGGGCGGCGGCTGGGCGACATACAGCCCGGTCTGGACGCGGCGGGCGTCGAGGCACAGATGCGGCGCGTGCTGGAGACCGGGGAGCCGGTGGTCGGGTACGAACACCTGGGCCGGGTGCGCTCCGCCCCGCACCGGGAGACGGCGCACATGATGTCGTTCACCCGGCTGGACGACGACCGGGGCCGGGCGATGGGCGTGTACTACACGGTCGTCGACGTCAGCGAGCGGCACCGGGCCCGCGGGCGGCTCGCCCTGCTGGACAAGGCGGGCCGGCACATCGGCCGCACCCTGGACGTGGTGCACACCGCCCAGGAGCTGGCCGACGTGGCCGTGCCCGGCTTCGCCGACCTGGCCCGGGTGGACCTGCTGGAGTCGGTGATCCGCGGCGGGGAACCGGCGCCGGGGCCGCTGAGCGACAGCGAGCCGGTGGAGCTGCGCCGGGCGGGCCATCGCTCGGTGCACGAGGACGGGGCCGTCGGCATCGGCTCGGTCGCCACCTATCTGGCCGGATCGCCGCCGATCCGCTGTCTGACCACGGGCAGCTCCTGGCGCGCGGAACAGCTGGATCCGCTGGCCCGGGAGTGGGCGACGGACGTGCTCGGCCGGGAGGCCACCTTCCGGGAGCTGGGCCTGCACAGCGTGATGATCGTGCCGGTCCGGGCCCGGGGCGTGACCCTGGGCATCACCACGTTCTTCCGGCGGGGCCGCCAGGAGCCGTTCGACGAGGACGATCTGCGGCTCGCCGAGGACCTGGTGTCGCGGGCCGCGGTCTGCGTGGACAACGCCCGCCGCTACACCCGCGAACGGGACGCGGCCCTCGTCCTTCAGCGCAGCCTGCTCCCCCACCGGCTGTCCGACCAGGACGCCGTGGAGGTCGCCGCCTGCTACCGGCCCGCCGACGAGCTGACCGGCCTCGGCGGCGACTGGTACGACGTGGTGCCGCTGTCCGGGGCGCGGGTCGCCCTGGTGGTGGGCGAGGTCCCGGGGCACGGCATCGGCGCCGCCGCGGCCATGGGCCGGCTGCGTACGGCCGTACGGACGCTCGCCGCGCTGGACCTGCGGCCCGAGGAGGTGCTGGCCCACCTCGACGACCTGGTCGGACGGTCGGCCCGGGACGACGGCGTGGCCCCGGACACGGAGGGCTCCGGCAGCATGCGGGCGGTGGGATCCGGGTGCGTGTACGCGGTGTACGACCCGGTCGACGGGCAGTGCACCATGGCCGCCGCGGGCCATCCCACCCCGGCCGTGGTGCTGCCCGACGGGGAGGTCACCTTCGTCGATCTGCCGCAGGGCCCGCCGCTGGGCATCGGCGGCCCGCCGTTCGAGTCGGTCGAGATGGTCCTCGCCGAGGGCAGCGTCCTCGCCCTGTACACGGACGGTCTGCTGGCCCGCGGGGACTCGTGGGCCGTCGACACGGACCCGGACCGGCTGCGGCCGGCCCTGGAGCGCCCGGCGGCCTCGCTCGCGCTGCACTCCCGTGCCGTGGTCGACGAACTGGTGCCGGTACGGCCGCGCGACGACGTGGTGCTGCTGATGGCCCGCACCCGGCTGCTCGGTGACGGCCAGGTCGCGGACTGGGACCTGCCGAGCGACCCCGCCATGGTCGCCGAGGCCCGCAAGAGCGCCACCCGCCAGCTCACCGAGTGGGGTCTGGAGCCGCTGGCCTTCACCACCGAGCTGGTCGTCAGCGAGCTGGTCACCAACGCCATACGGCACGCCTCTGGGCCCATCCGGCTGCGGCTGATCAAGGAACGCTCGCTGATCTGCGAGGTCTTCGACGGCGGCGCCTCCGCACCCCATCTGCGCCATCCCCGCGCCACGGACGAGGGCGGCCGGGGACTGCTGCTGGTGTCCCAGTTCGCCCAGCGCTGGGGCACGCGCTTCGCCCCCGAAGGGAAGATCATCTGGGCCGAGCAGTCGCTCACCGAACCGGTCGAGTGAGCACGGCCGCCGCTGTCAAGGTCGCCGGAAAGGTCTGCGCCAGTCGTCCCGGCCCGGTTACGGGCGCCCCTGCCTGCGCCTACACTGACACCCCCACAACACGCCGGTTGACCAGCACGTAGAGGAGCGCCTCTTTGTTCTACTACCTGCTCAAGTACGTGTTGCTGGGCCCCTTGCTGAGACTGGTCTTCCGCCCGCGCATCGAGGGCCTCGGACACGTTCCGTCGTCCGGGGCGGCGATCGTCGCGGGCAACCACCTCTCCTTCTCGGACCACTTCCTGATGCCCGCGATCCTGAAGCGGCGCATCACCTTCCTGGCCAAGGCCGAGTACTTCACCGGCCCCGGCATCAAGGGCCGTCTCACGGCCTTCTTCTTCCGCAGCGCGGGGCAGATCCCGGTCGACCGCTCCGGCAAGGACGCGGGCCAGGCCGCCATCCGCGAGGGCCTCGGGGTACTGAGCAAGGACGAGTTGCTGGGCATCTACCCGGAGGGCACCCGCTCGCACGACGGCCGCCTGTACAAGGGCAAGGTGGGCGTGGCCGTGATGGCGCTGAAGGCCGGGGTCCCGGTGATCCCCTGCGCGATGATCGGCACCTTCGAGGCCCAGCCGCCCGGCAAGGTCATCCCCCACATCCACCCGGTGGTCATCCGCTTCGGCGAGCCCCTGGACTTCTCCCGCTACGCGGGGATGGAGAACGAGAAGGCGGTCCTGCGCGCCATCACCGACGAGATCATGTACGCCATCCTGTCGCTCTCCGAGCAGGAGTACGTCGACGAGTACGCGGCCGTGGTCAAGGCGAAGGAGGCCGAGGCGAGCGGCCCCCGGCGCAGGTTCCGGAAGATGCCGCTCGGCTGAGCCCTCCGACGGCGCAGGGCCGGGCGGTTCACGCAGTGAGCGCCCCCAGCGCCCGGTCCAGCACCTGACGCAGCACCCGCGCGTCCGGCGCCACGGCGGTCACCAGTGCGGCCGGGCCCGCCAGCGGAACCAGCACGGCGTGCTCGGCGAGGATGCGGGGCGTCACGGGCTCAACCGCGAACTCGGGCCGTACGACGACGAGTTGCCCGAGCGCGCGATGCCCCGCCAGTCCGGCGGGCCCGTCCCAGCCGCCCGGCGCTCCGGGCCCGCAGGCGAGTTCCTGGTCCAGGACGGTCCGCCCGGCGATCCGCACGGTCAGCCGGCTGGTGAGCCGCCCCGGCTCCTCCCCCACCCGCCCGAGCACCTGCTCCTCGCGCAGCACCAGCCGGGCTCCCGCACCGAGGTCGGCCCGGGTGGTGACGTACAGATCGCTGCCGCCGGCGCAGATCAACTGCTCGGGCAGCCAGCGCAGTTCGCCGCCGTCGGCGACGGTGAGCCGGACGTCGTAGCGGGCGTCGCCCTTGGCCTGGCCGGGCAGGGCGATGGTCGCGGCGGCGGATCCGACGTGCAGGCGGGCCCCCTGCGCCACGTCGGCCTCGACGGCGAAGCGGTCACCGCCGAGGGGGCCGCTCATCGCGCCGACGAGCATGACCCGGGCCTCGCTCCCGCTCCCCCGGGTGCGCCGCAGCGCCAGCGGCCCCTCGCCCTCCAGCACGGGCAGCGCCGTACCGCCCCGGCCGTCGTCGCGGGCGCCGATCCGGGCGGTGGCGGCGACGCCGGTGGCGATCACGCCGACCACGCGGCGAGTTGCGCCCGCACCCACGCGGCGACGTCCCGCACGCCGTGCTCGGAGCGCAACGACTGGAAGATCACCGGAAGTTCGGCCCGCTGCGCCTTGGCGTCGGCCGCCATGCGGGCGAGGTCGGAGCCGACGTAGGGGGCGAGGTCGGTCTTGTTGACGACGAGCAGATCGGCGGTGGTCACGCCGGGTCCGCCCTTGCGCGGGATGTCGTCGCCGCCGGCCACGTCGATCACGAAGATCTGCGCGTCGACGAGCCCCTTGGAGAAGGTCGCCGTGAGGTTGTCCCCGCCGGACTCCACGAGGATGAGCTGCAGCGGCCCGACCTCGTCCTCCAGGTCCTCGACGGCTTCGAGGTTGGCGGAGATGTCGTCCCGGATGGCGGTGTGCGGACAGGCGCCGGTCTCCACGGCGGTGATCCGCTCGGGCGGCAGCACGGCTTCCCGCAGCAGGAACTCGGCGTCCTCGCGGGTGTAGATGTCGTTGGTGACGACGGCGAGGGACAACTCGTCGCGCAGGGCCCGGCAGAGGGCTGCGACGGTGGCGGTCTTCCCGGACCCCACGGGCCCGCCGAGCCCGATCCGCAGGGCACGGCGGGAGCCGTCGGGGCGCCGGGCGTCGGCGCTGAGGGCGGCGGGCCCGTCGTGGGAGTGGTCGAGATGCATGTACGGCTCCTTCTCTGCCGGCCTGGTCCGTTCAGCCCGTCGGGCCGGCCTTGCGTGTGATCTCAGGACGCGAACAACCGCACCGCCCAGGAGGCGTGCACCTCCGCGCCGATCTCCAGCAGCGGCGAGGACGCGGCGGGCAGCGCGTCGACTCCCTCGTCGGCCACCGCCCGCGCGGCCTGTACCGCCTGGTCCACGACCCGGTCCAGCTCGGGAGCGAGCCGGGCCAGCACGGCCGTGGCCTCGAACGGATCGAGGCTCAGCAGTCGTACGGTCGCGGACGCGGGCCCGCTGACGCTCTCGTAGACGGCGCAGTACGCCGCCTCCACCGGTCCGAGCCCCGCCGCCCGGGCAGCGACCCCTAGCACCACCGGCTGGTGTGCCCCCTTGGGGAACTCCCGCGCCAGCGCGTCGAGTTCGTCGCAGGGCCAGACGGCCCGGGCGGCCCGCAGCAACTGCCGCCCCAGCTTCCGCGCGGCGGTCCGCAACGCGGGCGAGGGGGTGCGGGCGTCCGCGGCCGCGTCCAACGCCACCGCGTCCACCCCGAGCGCGGCCGACGCGGCGAGGGCCGCGGCGACCCGCCCCGCCGTGTGCAACCGCCCGCGGCAGAAGTCCTCCAGGGTCCCGGTCCCGGTGATCCGTCCCGCCTTGACCGCGGCCTCGGCCCCGCCGGAGTGCGCGTGGCCCCCGGCGGGGAACCGTCCGTCGGCCAGGACGAGCAGCGCTGCCCTGGACATCAGAAGAGGAAGTAGCGCTGCGCCATGGGCAGTTCAGCGGCGGGAGCGGCCTCGACCAGCTCCCCGTCGATGTGCACGGCAAAACTGTCGGGATCCACCCGCACCTCGGGCCGGGCGGAGTTCTCCCGCATGTCGGCCTTGGTGACCCCCCGGGTCGACTCGATCCCCACGAACCGCTTGCCGAGCCGCAGCCGCTCGGGCAGCCCGTCCTCGAGCGCCAAGGGGGCCACGAAGTTCAGGGAGTTGGCGGCCGGGCCGCGGCCGATCGCGCCGTACATGGGGCGCGACAGGATCGGCTGCGGGGTGGGGATGGAGGCGTTGGCGTCGCCCATCTGCGCGTAGGCGATCTGCCCGCCCTTGATGACCAGGTGCGGCTTGACCCCGAAGAACGCCGGCTCCCACAGCACCAGGTCGGCGAGCTTCCCGGTCTCCACGGACCCGACCTGCCCGGCGATGCCCTGGGCGAGGGCGGGGTTGATCGTGTACTTGGCGACGTACCGCCGTACCCGGAGATTGTCCGCGCGCCCGTCCCCGGGCAGTGCTCCCCGCCGCCCCTTCATCACATGCGCGGTCTGCCAGGTCCGCATGACGACCTCGCCGACGCGTCCCATGGCCTGCGAGTCGGAGGAGATGATCGAGATGGCGCCGAGGTCGTGCAGGATGTCCTCGGCGCCGATGGTCGAGGGCCGGATGCGGGACTCGGCGAAGGCGAGGTCCTCCGGCACCGCGGGGTTCAGGTGGTGGCACACCATCAGCATGTCGAGGTGTTCCTCGGCGGTGTTGACGGTGAACGGCCGCGTCGGGTTGGTGGAGCTGGGCAGCACATGCGGCTCGGAGACCACGGTCATGATGTCCGGCGCGTGCCCGCCGCCCGCGCCTTCGGTGTGGTAGGCGTGGATGCCCCGGCCGCCGATGGCGGCGAGGGTGTCACCGACGAACCCGGCCTCGTTCAACGTGTCGGTGTGGATGGCGACCTGGATGCCGGTGCGGTCGGCGACGGTCAGCGAGGCGTCGATGACGGCGGGCGTGGAGCCCCAGTCCTCGTGCAGCTTCAGCCCCATCGCGCCGCCGCGGATCTGCGACAGCATCGCCTCGTGCGAGACGGTGTTGCCCTTGCCGAGGAAGCCGACGTTGAGGGGGTACTGCTCCATCGCCTCCAGCATCCGCGCCAGGTGCCAGGGCCCCGGCGTCACGGTGGTCGCCTTGGAGCCCTCGGCCGGTCCGGTGCCGCCGCCGATCAGCGTGGTGATCCCCGCCGCCAGCGCCTCGTCGGCGATCTGCGGGCAGATGAAGTGGACGTGCGCGTCGATGGCGCCGGCCGTGAGGATCCGGCCGTTGCCCGAGATGATCTCGGTCTCGGGGCCGATGACGAGGTCGGGGTGGACCCCGTCCATGGTGTCGGGGTTGCCCGCCTTGCCGAGGCCGGTGATCCGTCCGTCGCGGATGCCGACGTCCGCCTTGACGATCCCCCAGTGGTCGATCACGACCGCGCCGGTGATCACCGTGTCCGGGGTGCCTTCGGCGCGCGTGGCACGCGACTGTCCCATGGACTCGCGGATGACCTTGCCGCCTCCGAACACGGCCTCGTCACCGGAGAGTCCGGGACCGCCGGAGCGGTCCTCCTCGATCTCGACCAGCAGATCGGTGTCGGCGAGCCGGATCCGGTCGCCGGTCGTCGGGCCGAACAGGTCGGCGTACGCGGCCCGGGAGATCTCAGGCATCGAGGGCACCTCCGGTCTCCCCGCGCAGTCCGGGCACGACGCGGGCGCCGGCCAGCGGGACGAGTTCGACGTCGACGGGGATGCCGGGCTCGAAGCGCACGGCGGTGCCGGCGGCGATGTTCAGGCGCTTGCCGCGGGCGGCGGCACGGTCGAAGTCCAGGCCGGGGTTGGCCTCGGCGAAGTGGTAGTGGGAGCCGACCTGGACGGGCCGGTCGGCGGCGTTCAGGACGGTCAGCCGGGTGACCTCGCGGCCCTCGTTGAACACGACGGGCTCGTCCGCGAACAGGATCTCTCCGGGAATCATCGCAGCCCCCTCAGACGATCGGTTCGTGGACGGTGACGAGCTTGGTGCCGTCCGGGAAGGTCGCCTCGACCTGGACGTCGTGGATCATCTCCGCGATGCCGTCCATGACGTCGTCCCGGGTGAGCAGCTTGCGTCCGGAGGCCATGAGCTCGGCGACCGTACGGCCGTCCCGCGCGCCTTCGAGGATGTGCGAGGTGATGAGGGCGACCGCCTCCGGGTGGTTGAGCCTGAGCCCGCGGGCCCGACGCTTCTCGGCCACGTCGGCCGCCACATGGATCAGCAGTCTCTCTTGCTCGTGCGGGGTCAGTTGCACAGCCCACCTCACAGTCCTCGCTCCGGACCGTGCGGGGCCCGGTTGCCGCTGCCACGGGCAAAGTCCCTGGTGGCGTGGAGGGAGGCTAGTTGGACCGGGTTTCGGGCACGTTAACCGAGCTGTGACCCGTCAGGGGCCCAGGGCGCCGCCTCCGGAGCTGCCGGCCGGGCGGAAGCCGGTGGGGGGCCGGGCGAGCGATCCGGCGGCCCGGACCGAGGAACTGACGCGCATTCGGGCCCCACGCCGGCGCGCGCACTGCGGGTGTTGGACGGCGAGCGCCGCACGGCTCGTGTCACGCTGCCGCCTCGCCCGGACAGTTGACGCAGGTGAGCCCGGTCCGGCCATTCGGCGATGGCGTCGAGGCGTCCGGACCGGAGTCGAAACGGACCAAAGGAGGTACCCCCTTTCGGCGTAGTCGTGTCTCCTGCCGTGGGCCCGTCAGGGTTGCGCAACGAGGCTAGGCCCTCACCCGAAAGAGACGTTCCGGTGCTGGTCCGGGCATCCTCCGTAGCCTCGACGCTGGTTCGAACGGAGCAGTGTCCACCCGAACGGGTGAGTGGTGAGTAACGCCACAAATCCCCGGTTCCGTTGGGATTTTCGGACATCCGTGAGCCAAGATCCCTGACTGACGACAAGCCCCCGCCACCACGGCGGGGCGATCCGGGCGGACGCCGAGTCCTGCCGCCGCCCGGATGACCGGTCGACAGGAGTGGATCGGCAGGAGTGGAGGACCCGAGCACGACGGGTCGCCGGCACGGATGTCCGTGCCGAGCAGCCCTTGGGGTGAAGCCGCATCGCGGCCGGGCAACTTCGCCAGCCCGAATCCGACAGGTCATCCTTCACAGGCGGCTGACGAAGGGTTGCGCATGACTGCGCTCAATCGTGTCCCGTCGCTCATGGCCCGGGCCGGTACGGCTTCGGCTCTGACCATCGCCGCCGTGGGCGGTTCGCTCGTGGCCCCGGGCCTCTCCGCGGAAGCGGAGGCGGCTACGCCGGCGACGAAGGCACTCCAGGTCGCGGCCTCCAAGAAAGGCTCCCCGTACAAGTACGGCGCCACGGGCCCGTACCGCTTCGACTGCAGCGGGCTCACGCTCTACTCGTTCAAGAAGGCGGGCAAGAAGCTGCCTCGTACGGCGGCCCAGCAGTACAACAAGACACGCCACATCTCCGCCAAGAGCCGCAAGGCCGGCGACCTCGTGTTCTTCCACTCGGGGTCGAACGTCTACCACGTCGGCATCTACGCCGGGAAGGGGAAGCTCTGGCACGCCCCGAAGACCGGGGATGTGGTGAGGCTGCAGAAGATCTGGACCAAGAGCGTCTGGTACGGCCGGGTGAGCTGACCGGCCACCCGAAGGGCGGTGGCGCCCCTGACACGCCGCCGCCCTGACGGGTGCCCGAGTGACCGCCGCGAGGAGCCGGACCGCTCCCGGGGCGGTCAGCGCTGTACCGCCCGCAGGGGCGCTCGCTAGGGCTCCTGCTGACCGGCGGTGGTGACCGGCTGGGCCGGTACGGTCCAGGGAAGTTCGATGGAGACCGTCTTGCCGCCCTCACGGGTCGGCCTGACTCTGAGTCGGCCGCCGCACTCGGCGGTCAGCCAGCGGATGATGACCAGACCGCGGCCGTTGTCCTGCTGGACAGCGGCCGGCAGTCGTTTGGGGAACCGCGGGTGGCTGTCGGTGACCCCGATGCGCAGGTGTTCGTCATGGCTCAGTTCGAGGTCCACCGTGAAGGTGGGTGACTGGCCGAGGGTGTGCTGTACGGCGTTGGTGGCGAGTTCGGAGACGATGAGCCGGATGGTGTCGGCCACGTCCGTCCCTGCGGGCAGTCCCCATTCCTCGAGAGTGCTGACCACATAGCCGCGGGCCGCGGAGACCGAGGCGGGATCGCTCGGCAGAGTGACGGATGCTTCCAGATGGTCTGCCATGGCGGCGTCGTCCCTTTCCCACGGGACCGCGGTCCGACACGGAGCGGATGGTTCGAGTACGGTCCCGGACTGGTGCTTCCTCGCCAGACTGCCATTACCGCGTCGGTCACGGTGGCGATCCACCAAGATATGCATATATCTGTCGCTCGATGCGGTGAACTCTGCGACGCGAGAGCGTATTTGGGCGGCCCGGTTGGAGTAAGGAGTAGCGCATGCAGCACGGTCCCGCGGTACGCCGCCGGAAGCTGGGCGCCGAACTGCGTGCGTTGCGCGCCGGTGCGGGGCTCACCAGTGGTGAGGCGGCGCGGCTGGTGGGCTGGCACCAGTCGAAGGTCAGCCGGATCGAGACCGGCGCCAGCGGGGTGAAACCGGCCGATGTGCGGTTACTGCTGGACGCCTACGCCGTCGCCGACTCCCAACTACGGGAGTTGCTGCTGGTATTGGCGGGCTCCGACGACGGCGCGGGCCGGCACCACTGGTGGCACGCCTACCGCGGGGTGCTGCCGCCGACCTACCGGGACTTCATCAGCCTGGAGTCCCAGGCGAGCGCGATGCGCACGCTGGAGACCTCCGTGGTGCCGGGGCTGCTCCAGACGCCCGAGTACGCCCGGGAGGTGACCCGGGCCGCGGTAGGCGGCCTGGACGACACGGACGAGCGCCTCGACACGCTGGTGGAAGTGCGGCTGGCCCGGCAGGACGTGCTGCGCGGCGAGCCGCCGCTGGAGCTGAGCGCGGTGCTCGACGAGGCGGTGCTGCACCGGGAGATCGGCGGCCCCGGGGTGATGGCCCGGCAGCTGTGGCAGCTGGTGGAGGCGGGACGCCTGCCACAAGTGCGGCTGCAGGTACTGCCGTTCACGGCCGGGGCGCACATCGGAGTCACCGGGCCTTTCGTTATTTTCTCATTTTCGCGCACTTCTGATCTGGACGTGGTTGTTCTCGACCACTTGACGAGTAGCCTCTACCTCGAACGGAAAGAAGACCTCCAGGCGTACACGGAGGCCTTCACCACCCTTCAGATCCACGCCCTTTCGCCCGAGGAATCGCTGGATTACATCGCCGGGCTAGCTGACGGCGCGTAAGGAGGCACCATGACTGCACTGCCTCGGAACGTACCTTCCAGTACCGAACTGCACGACGTGCAATGGCTGCGCAGCAGTTACAGCACGGGTGCGAACAACTGCGTGGAGACCGCTCGGCCGCTGACCGGCCCCTGCGCCGGACTGTTCGCCGTACGCGACTCCAAGGCCCCGGCCGGACCCGCGCTGCTCTTCTCCCCCGAGAGCTGGGCGGACTTCACGGCCGCGATCCGGTCCTGACAGTTGCGATCAGGTTCCGAGCAAGCACCGAGCAAGTTCTGATCAGCGTCCATCAGTTCCACGGCGGCAGGGCCGTGTCACGCCGACTCATGGTCGTGTCTCGCCGATGACCCGTACAGCGCGTTCGATCTGACCGCCCGTGAGATCCGCGCGGGCGGTCAGCCGCAGCCGCGAGATGCCGTCGGGCACGGAAGGAGGACGGAAGCAGCCCACGGCCAGACCCGCCGCCCGGCAGTCCGCCGCCCAGCGCAGAGCCCCCTCGGGGGACGGCGCGCGCACGGAGACGACCGCCGCGTCCGGACGCACCGCCTGATGGCCCGCGGCCGTCAGGCGGGCGTGCAGTTCGCTCGCCACCGCACGCGCCCGGGCCGCCCGCTCCGGCTCCCGGCGCAGCAGCCGCAGCGCCGCGAGGGCGGCACCGGCCGCGGCGGGGGCGAGTCCGGTGTCGAAGATGAACGTCCGGGCCGCGTTGACCAGGTGGTCGATGACCCGGGCCGGGCCGAGCACGGCGCCGCCCTGGCTGCCCAGTGACTTGGACAGCGTCACCGTGACCACCACGTCGTCGGCGCCGGCCAGCCCCGCCGCGTGCGGAGCGCCCCGGCCGCCGTCGCCGAGCACGCCCAGGCCGTGCGCGTCGTCCACGACCAGGCCCGCCCCGTACTCCCGGCACGCCTCGGCGAGCCCGGCCAGCGGGGCCGCGTCGCCGTCGACCGAGAAGACCGTGTCGGAGACGACGACCGCCGGCCCGTCGTGCGTCCGCAGCGCCTTGCGCACGGCGTCCGGTTCGGCGTGCGCGACCACCTGGGTCGTGCCGCGGGCCAGCCGGCAGCCGTCGATCAGCGAGGCGTGGTTGCCGGCGTCGGACACGATGAGCGAGCCGTGCGGCCCGAGCGCGGTGACCGCGGCGAGGTTGGCCGCGTAGCCGGAGGAGAAGACCAGCGCCGCCTCGAAGCCGCAGAAGTCCGCCAGCTCCCGCTCCAGCTCGCCGTGCAGCTGGGTCGTACCGGTGACGAGCCGGGAGCCGGTGGCGCCGCCGCCCCAGGTCCGCGCCGCGCGCGCGGCGCCCTCGGTGACCTCGGGGTGGTGGGTCAGGCCCAGGTAGTCGTTGCCGGCCAGATCCAGCAGCGGCGAGTCGGCCGGGCGAGGGCGCAGCGTCCGTACGAGTCCGGCGCGGCGGCGCAGCTCCGCCTGCTCGTCGATCCAGCCGAACGCCATGAGTCCTCCGGAGATTTTGTAGGCAGCGCACAGACACTAGCGGGACGACCAGGCACCCACGGTGTGGCAATACCCACACGTCGAAGGGGCCGAGTTGTACGAACTCTCCTTGGCCGGGGACCACTCCTTAGGACAGGATCAGCTCTCATGGACCTGCTGAACACGCTGCTGGACAAGGGGCTGCGGCGCGAGCTGCCGACCCGCGAGGAGGCCCTGGCCGTCCTCGCCACCTCCGACGACGACCTGCTCGATGTGGTGGCCGCGGCCGGCAAGGTGCGCCGGCACTGGTTCGGCCGCCGGGTGAAACTGAACTACCTGGTCAACCTCAAGTCCGGCTTGTGCCCCGAGGACTGCTCCTACTGCTCGCAGCGGCTCGGCTCGACCGCCGGCATCCTCAAGTACACCTGGCTCAAGCCGGACGAGGCCTCCAAGGCGGCGGCCGCCGGTCTCGCGGGCGGCGCCAAGCGGGTCTGCCTGGTGGCCAGCGGACGCGGCCCGACCGACCGTGACGTGGACCGGGTCTCGGACACCATCAAGGCGATCAAGGACCAGAACGAGGGTGTCGAGGTGTGCGCCTGCCTCGGGCTGCTCTCCGACGGCCAGGCCGAGCGGCTGCGCGAGGCGGGCGCCGACGCCTACAACCACAACCTCAACACCTCCGAGGCCACCTACGGCGACATCACCACCACCCACACCTACGCCGACCGCGTCGACACCGTGCAGAAGGCGCACGGCGCCGGTCTGTCCGCCTGCTCCGGTCTGATCGCGGGCATGGGCGAGAGCGACGAGGACCTGGTGGACGTGGTCTTCTCGCTGCGCGAGCTGGACCCGGACTCGGTGCCGGTGAACTTCCTGATCCCGTTCGAGGGCACCCCGCTGGCCAAGGAGTGGCACCTCACCCCGCAGCGCTGTCTGCGGATCCTGGCGATGGTGCGGTTCGTCTGCCCGGACGTCGAGGTGCGCATCGCGGGCGGCCGTGAGGTCCACCTGCGCACGATGCAGCCCCTCGCGCTGCACCTGGCCAACTCGATCTTCCTCGGTGACTACCTCACCAGTGAGGGCCAGGCGGGCAAGGCCGACCTGGAGATGATCGCGGACGCCGGGTTCGAGATCGAAGGCGCCGGCGAGGTGACGCTGCCCGAGCACCGGGTGAGCGGTGGATGCGGTTCGCACGAGGGCGGCGGGGGCTGTGGTTCCGCCGCGCAGCCGGAGGGTGGCGGGAGCTGTGGTTCCGCCGCACAGCCGGAGCCGGGCGAGGCCCGCACCGACCTGGTGGCCGTACGCCGTCGGGGTGCCGGAACGGACCTCGCGCCCAATGCCTGACCTGAGCGTGCCCGAGCTGCTGGACCTGGACCGCCGGCACGTGTGGCATCCGTACGGTCCCATGCCGGGCCGGCAGGAGCCGCTGGTCGTGGAGTCGGCGAACGGGGTGCGGCTGCGGATGGCGGACGGCTCGGGCGAGCTGGTCGACGGGATGTCGTCCTGGTGGTCGGCCATCCACGGCTACAACCACCCGGTGCTGAACGAGGCGGCGCGCGAGCAGCTCGGCCGGATGAGCCATGTGATGTTCGGCGGGCTCACCCACGAGCCCGCCGTCCGCCTCGCGAAGCTCCTTGTCGACATGTCGCCTGAAGGTCTGGAGCATGTGTTCCTCGCCGACTCCGGCTCGGTGTCGGTCGAGGTCGCCGTCAAGATGTGCCTCCAGTACTGGCGCTCCCTCGGCCGTCCCGGCAAGCAGCGGCTGCTGACCTGGCGGGGCGGCTACCACGGCGACACCTGGCAGCCGATGTCCGTGTGCGACCCCGAGGGCGGGATGCACGACCTGTGGACGGGCGTGCTGCAGCGCCAGGTCTTCGCGGATCCGCCACCGGCCGAGTACGAGGAGTCCTACGCCGACCAGCTGCGCGCACTGATCGAGCGGCACGCGGACGAGCTGGCCGCGGTGATCGTCGAGCCGGTGGTGCAGGGCGCGGGCGGGATGCGGTTCCACTCCCCCGCGTATCTGCGGGTGCTGCGCGAGGCGTGTGACGCCCACGGCGTGCTGCTGGTGTTCGACGAGATCGCGACCGGGTTCGGGCGCACCGGCGCCCTGTTCGCAGCGGACCACGCGGCGGTGACGCCGGACGTGATGTGCGTGGGCAAGGCCCTGACCGGCGGGTACCTGACGATGGCCGCCACGCTCTGCACCGCGCGCGTGGCCGACGGGATCTCGCGGGGCGAGGTACCGGTGCTGGCGCACGGGCCGACGTTCATGGGCAATCCGCTGGCGGCGGCCGTCGCCTGCGCGTCGATCGAGCTGCTGCTCGGCCAGGACTGGCTCGCGGAGGTCAAGCGGATCGAGGCGGGCCTGCGGGAAGGGCTGGCGCCCGCGGCGGAGCTGCCGGGGGTGAAGGACCTGCGGGTCCTCGGGTCCATCGGCGTGGTCCAGCTGGACCACCCGGTGGACATGCGGGCGGCGACGGCGGCGGCCGTGCGCGAGGGCGTGTGGCTGCGGCCGTTCCGCGATCTGATCTACACGATGCCGCCCTATGTCACGGGCGACGCCGATCTGGCGCGGATCGCACGTGCGGTGTGCGCGGCGGCACGGGAGGGCTGAGATGACGATTCTGGTGATCACGGGCACCGGCACGGAGATCGGCAAGACGGTCACGACCGCCGCCGTCGCCGCCACGGCTCTCGCCGCCGGGCGCACGGTGGCCGTGCTGAAGGCCGCGCAGACGGGGCTGCGGCCGGACGAGCGCGGGGACGCGGACGAGTGCGCGCGGCTCGCCGGCGCGGTGACGACGGCCGAACTCGCCCGCTACCCGGAGCCGCTGGCCCCGGCGACGGCGGCGCGCCGGGCGGGGCTGCCGCCGGTGCGTCCGCACGAGATCGCCGAGGCCGCCGCGAAGCTGGCCACCGAGCACGACCTGGTGCTGGTGGAAGGAGCGGGCGGACTGCTGGTCCACTTCGACGACGAGGGCGGCACGCTGGCCGACGCCGCCGAACTGATGGCCGCGCCGGTCCTGGTGGTGGCGTCGGCGGGCCTGGGCACGCTGAACGTCACCGAGCTGACGGCCCGTGAACTGCGGTCACGCGGGCTGAACTTGTTCGGTGTGGTGATCGGCAGTTGGCCCGACTCCCCCGATCTGGCCTCGCGTTGCAACGTCACGGATCTGCCGAAGGTGGCCCGGGCACCGCTGCTGGGGGCCCTCCCGGCCGGATTCGGGGCGCTGACACCGGCCGACTTCCGTACGACGGCACCGACGTGGCTCGCTGCCGAGCTGGGCGGGACGTGGGACGGCGGGGCCTTCCGGGACGGCATCTGATCGCCCGGGTGCCGGGAAGCCCGGTGACTGTGGCTGTGACGTGGGCCGGCTTCGTCGGCACGGTTCCGTGGGTGCACAGCGGGGGTGCGTCGGGGCCGACGGGGGGACAATCGGGGTAGTGCCCGTCCTGCCCGGGAGGTCCTCATGCCCCTTCGGTCCGCCCGTACCGGCAAGGTGCCGCGGGATGCCGTGCACCATCCGCTGTTCGCCCGCTACTACGCCCGTATGAGCGTGAGCGCCGAGACGAAGCTGGGCATGGGCGCCGTACGCGACCGGCTGCTCACCGGTCTGTCCGGGCGGGTGATCGAGATCGGCGCGGGCAACGGCCTGAACTTCGCCCATTATCCGGGCACCGTCTCGGAAGTCGTGGCGATCGAGCCGGAACGGGTGCTGCGGAAGCTCGCCGTGGAGGCGGCCCTGCGCGCCGAGGTGCCGGTCGACGTGGTGCCGGGCGCGGCGGAGGCCCTGCCGGTCAAGAGCGAGGCGTTCGACGCGGCGGTGGTCTCGCTGGTGCTGTGCAGCGTCCGTGACGTGCCGCGCGCCCTCGGGGAGATCCGGCGGGTGCTGCGGCCGGGCGGCGTCGTGCGGTTCCTCGAGCACGGCCGGGGCGGCGGACGGGTGATGACGTTCACCCAGCAGGCACTCGACCGTACGGTGTGGCCACTGCTGACCGGCGGCTGCCATGTGGGCCGGGAACCGATCGCGTCCCTGCGCGGCGCGGGGTTCGAACTCGGCCCCTACCGGCGGATGCTGATCCCGGAGAAGGGACCGGTGCTGCCGACGTCGTACTGCGTGCTGGGCACGGCGTGGCGGCCCGGCGCCCCGGACTGATCACCGCGTCGCGGCTCACTCGCACCACTGCCGCAGTTCGTCCGCGATGTCCTGCACCGTGGCCTCACCGCTCTTGACCAGCCGGGCCAGTTCGCGGACCCGTTCCGGCGAGGTGACGACCTTCAGGCCGCTTGCGACCAGATAGGCGTAGGCCACGGCGGAGGCGAACAGGGCGTTGGAGCGCTCCAGCGCGGGGACGTGGATCAGCAGTTGGAGCAGTGCCGCGGCGCGGGCGTACGGGCCGTCGCAGACAGGGACGTCGAAGATCTCGGCCTCGTGCCGGGCGACGGCGGCGATCAGCGCGCCCCAGTCGGTGACCCGCGGATCCCCGGGGGTGTTCTGCTCGGCGAGCATCAGCAGCCAGGCGAGGTCGATCCTCACGGGGCTCAACGGATCGGCGACGGCCTTCGCGCTCGGCGCCGAACTCCTCGGCGAACACGGACTCGTACTGCTTCATGAAGTCGGCGGCGGCCTCCACGAAGGTGTGGCCGGTCTCGCCGGTGTCCTGCCGGACCAGTTCCTCGATGTACCGGTTGACGCTCATGCCGCGCGCGAGGGCGCGTTCGCGGGCCGCGCGGGCGGTGCCCTCGTCGACGCGGACGTTCAGCTGGGTCTTCGCCATGTCCCGAAGCCAGCGCCGAGACGCTAGCAGCGGCAAGGGCGTCATTCCTGGGGTGGAGACCGGCTCGGACCCACGGGGGATATCCGGTGTGCGCCGGATCACACTACGCTCGGGGCCCTGACAAGGACGTCGCGATGTCCAGGATCGAGGAGGCACCCTTGTCCACTCCTGCTGCGGCACACGACCCGGCCGACGGGATCGCGGCAAGGGCCCGCGGTCTGACCAAGGCCTACGGCTCGGGCGAGACCACGGTGCTGGCCCTGGACGCGGTGGACGTGGACATCGCGCGCGGCCGGTTCACCGCGGTCATGGGCCCCTCCGGCTCCGGCAAGTCCACGCTCATGCACTGTCTCGCCGGGCTCGACAACGTCTCGGCCGGACAGGTCTGGCTCGGCGGCACCGAGATCACCGGCCTGAAGGAGCGCGAACTGACCCGGCTGCGCCGGGACCGGATCGGGTTCATGTTCCAGTCGTTCAACCTCATACCGACGCTGAACGCCGCCGAGAACATCACCCTGCCCATGGACATCGCGGGCAAGAAGCCCGACGAGAAGTGGCTGGACCAGGTGATCGACACGCTCGGTCTGCGGGACCGCCTCAAGCACCGGCCCGCCCAGCTCTCCGGCGGCCAGCAGCAGCGCGTCGCCTGTGCCCGGGCCCTCGCCTCCCGTCCCGAGCTGATCTTCGCCGACGAGCCCACCGGCAACCTGGACTCGCGGGCCGGCCTCGAAGTGCTCGGCTTCCTGCGCGACGCCGTGGACCAGCTCGGGCAGACCGTCGTGATGGTCACCCATGACCCGGGCGCCGCCGCCCACTCCGACCTGGTGCTCTTCCTCGGGGACGGACGCATCGTCGACGAGATGGCCCGCCCCACGGCGGAGGCGGTGCTGGAGCGCATGAAGCGGTTCGACGTGATCCGGGGGGCCGCCGACTCCTCCGAGGAGGACTGACCCGGTGCTGAAGGCGACCCTGCGCAGCTTCCTCGCCCACAAGGGACGGCTGCTGCTCTCCGCGCTCGCGGTGATCCTGTCCGTCGCGTTCGTCGCGGGCAGCCTGATCTTCTCGGACACCGTCGGCCGTACCTTCGACCGGCTCTTCGCCTCGACCGCGGCCGATGTCACGGTCAGCCCGAAGGAGAACCTGGACGAGGCGATCCCCTCCGGATTCACGCCCACCCTGCCGGCCTCCCTGGTGGACCGGGCGGCCAGGGTCGAGGGCGCCGCCTCGGTGCGCCTCGAGGTGGACGTGGAGGGCATCACCGTCGCCGACGAGGACAACGAGTCCGTCGGGCCGACCACCGGCGCGCCCACCATAGGAACCAACTGGAGTCCCAGCGACCGCAGTCCGGTCGAGCTGACGTCGGGGCACGCGCCCGAGGGCCCGGGCCAGGTGCTGATCGACGCGGACACCGCCGACTCCCAGGACGTCGGCATCGGCGACACGCTCACGGTCATCGCCGCGCCGGGCTCGTTCCGGGCCGAGGTCGTCGGCATCGCCACCTTCACCACCACCAACCCCGGCGCCGCGCTGGTCTTCTTCGACACCAAGACCGCGCAGACCAGGCTGCTGGGCGACGCGGACGCCGCCACCAGCATCTCCGTCGAGGCCGCGGAGGGCCTCAGCGACCCGCAGCTCAAGCAGCGGGTCGCCGAGGCGCTCGGCGCCGGACGCTACGACATCCGCACGGCCGACGAGCAGGCCGAGTCGGACGTCGAACAGCTCGGCGGATTCCTCGACATCATCAAGTACGTGATGCTCGGCTTCGCCGGGGTCGCCGTGCTGGTCGGGGTGTTCCTGATCGTCAACACCTTCTCGATGCTGATCGCCCAGCGCACCCGCGAACTGGGCCTGCTGCGCGCACTCGGCGCGGACCGGCGCCAGGTGCGGCGCTCGGTGCTCACCGAGGCGTTCCTGCTCGGGTTCGTCGGCGCCACGCTGGGGCTGGCCACCGGGATCGGGCTGGCCATCGGGCTGATCGAGCTGATGGGCCTGCTCGGCATGAACATCCGCTCCGCGGACATGGTGATCGGCTGGGCCACCCCGGTCTCGGCGTACGTCGTCGGCCTCGGGGTCACCTTCGTCGCCGCCTACCTCCCGGCCCGGCGCGCGGCGACCGTCTCCCCGATGGCGGCGCTGGCGGACGCCGAGATCGCCGGGGTGGGCCGGCCGCTGCGGGTGCGCGCGGTGGCGGGCACGGTCGTCGGGGCGCTCGGCGTGGCCGCGCTCGTGGGCTGCGCCACCGCCTCCGAGACCTCCTCGTCCGCCTCCCTGCTCGGCCTCGGTGTGCTGCTGACCCTGATCGCGACCGTGATCGCGGGGCCGCTGCTGGTGCGCCCCGTGATCCGGGTGCTGGGCGGGGCGTTCCCGGCGCTGTTCGGCCCGGTCGGCCGGATGAGCCAGCGCAACGCCCTGCGCAATCCACGCCGTACCGGCGCCACCGCGGCCGCCCTGATGGTGGGGCTGGCGCTGGTCGGCGGGATGTCGGTGGCGAGCGCCTCGATGACCGAGTCGTTCGACGAGCAGATCGACAAGACGCTGGGCGCCGACTTCGTCGTGCAGAACACCAACTTCGTGCCCTTCCCCCGGGAGGTCACCGAGAAGGTGCGCGACACCGACGGCGTCGGCCTGGTGGTCCGCTCCCGGCTCACGCCCGTCGCGGCACGGCTCCCCGACGGCGACCGTGTCGAGACGACCGCCGCGGGCTACGATCCGCAGCTCGACGAGGTCGCCAACATCACCTACGCGCGGGGCGACACGGCCGCCGCGCTGGCCGACGGCCGCATGGCCATGGACCGGGAGTTCGCCCGGGACCACGGGGTGCGCGTCGGCAGCACGATCCCGCTGGAGTTCCAGGGCGGGCGCACGGCCGAGCTGACGGTGGCGGCGCTGACCGACCAGGACGCCGCCGACGGCTTCGGCACCCAGGGCGGCATGTACGTCGGCCTGGGCACCCTGGAGCGGTACGCGCCGGGCGGCCAGGACGCGGCGGTGTACGTCAACGCGGCGTCCGGCACCAGCGCCGACGACCTGCGCGCGAATCTGGAGCGGACGCTGGACACCTATCCCCAGGTGCAGGTCAGGGACCTGGCCGACTACAAGGAGCTGGTCCGCGACCAGATCGCGGTCCTGCTGTACCTGGTCTACGCGCTGCTCGGGCTGGCGATCGTCATCGCGGTGCTCGGTGTGGTCAACACCCTCGCCCTGTCGGTCGTGGAACGGACCCGGGAGATCGGCCTGCTGCGGGCGATCGGCCTGTCCCGGGTCCAGCTGCGCCGGATGATCCGGCTGGAGTCGGTGGTGATCGCGGTGTTCGGGGCGGTGCTGGGGCTCGCGCTCGGCCTGGTGTGGGGGGTGTGCACCCAGCAGGTGCTGGCCCTGCAGGGCATGACCGCGCTGGCGATTCCGTGGGGCACGATCGTCGCCGTGGTGATCGGCTCGGCGGTGGTGGGCATCGTGGCGGCCCTGCTGCCCGCGCTGCGCGCCTCGCGGATGAACGTGCTGACGGCCATCGCGCACGAGTGACTGTCCGTACTGCGGAATTCCGGGCTCCCGGCCGAGGCTGCGTGATGTGATCATGGCATGACTGAGCTACGGATACGGGCCGCCGGCCCCGAGGATCTGGACGCCGTACTGACCTTCTGGAAGGTCGCCGCCGAGGGCACCAGCATCAGCGACGACCGGGACGGGGTGGAGCGGCTGGTCGACCGCGACCCCGAGGCGCTGATCCTGGCCGAGCGCGGCGACGCGTTGGCCGGCACGGTGATCGCGGGCTTCGACGGCTGGCGCTGCCATCTGTACCGGCTGGCGGTGCACCCGGACCATCGCCGCCAGGGCATCGGCGCGGCTCTGCTCGCCGCCGCCGAGGAGCGCTTCGTCCGGCTCGGCGGCCGGCGCGGGGACGCCATGGTGCTCCAGCGCAACGAACGAGCGCAGCATGCCTGGCGCGCGGCCGGGTACGTGCCGGAGGAGCACTGGCGGCGGTGGGTCAAACCCCTCGCGGACTGACCCTTTTGCTGCTCCTTTACCCTTGGGGGACCACTTACGGTCCTCGAACGAAAGGTGTGTGAGCGTCCGCCCATGGGCGAGCCTCCCAGTACGCGACATCGCGCGTTCCCAGCCACCCTGTCCGATCATGGGACGGAGGTGACCCGATGACCGAAGTGCTTCTGCTGCTCGTGGCGATTTCGCTCTCACTGGCCTGCGGCGCCTTCGTCGCCGCCGAGTTCTCGCTCACGACCGTCGAGCGCGGCGAGCTCGAAGCGGCCGTGGAGCGCGGCGAGCGGGGCGCCTCCGGGGCCTTGAAGGCCGTACGGAATCTGACCTTCCAGCTGTCCGGCGCCCAGCTCGGCATCACCGTCACCAACCTGGTGGTCGGCATGCTCGCGGAGCCGTCCATCGCGCGGCTGCTCGCGGGGCCGCTGGAATCGCTCGGCACCTCGCCCTCCACGGCGAGTTCGATCGCCCTGGTGATCGGCACCGCGCTGTCCACGGTGGTCCTGATGGTCGTCGGCGAACTGGTCCCGAAGAACTGGGCGATCTCCTCGCCGCTGGCCGTGGCCAAGCGCGTGGGCAACGCGCAGCGCTGGTTCAGCGCCGCCTTCCGCCCGTTCATCACCCACCTGAACAACACCGCCAACCGGATCGTCCGCCGCTTCGGCGTGGAGCCCGCCGAGGAGCTCGCCTCCGCGCGCGGTCCCCAGGAGCTGGCGGCGCTCGCCCGGCACTCCGCCAAGGAGGGCGCCCTGGAGGCGGACACCGCCGAACTCTTCGTGCGGACCCTGAACCTGGCGGATCTCACCGCGGAGAACGTGATGACCCCGCGCGTGCAGGTCATCGCGTTGGAGGCGTCGGCGACCTGCGAGGACGTGGCGAACGCCACCCGCGCGACCGGCCTGTCCCGGTTCCCCGTCTACCGCGGCACCCTCGACTCGGTCGTGGGCACCGCGCACATCAAGGACGTCCTGGCCGTGCCCGCCGCCCGGCGGCCGCGGGTACGGGTCGCCGAGCTGATGCGCGAACCACTGCTCGTGCCGGAGACCCTCACCGTCGACCGGCTGCTGGACCGGCTCTCCGGCAAGCGCACCATGGCCGTCGTCATCGACGAGTACGGCGGTACGGCGGGCGTGGCCACCCTGGAGGACATCGTCGAGGAGGTCGTCGGCGAGGTGCGCGACGAGCACGACCCGCACGAGACCCCCGACCTCGCCCCCGCCGGCAGCGACGACAGCGGCCGCGCCCTGTTCTCGGCCGACGGCTCCGCCCGCGTCGACCAGCTCGCTCGCGTCGGCCTGCGGGCCCCCGAGGGGCCGTACGAGACGCTGGCCGGGCTCGTGGCGAACGAGCTCGGCCGGATCCCGGAGACCGGTGACCGCGTGCAGGTCGCCGGCTGGCAGCTGGACGTCACGGACGCCTCGGGGCACCGGGCGGCGCGGGTGCTGATGCGCGCCCCGCTGGACGAGGCCCTGGCGGGCGCCGACGACAAGGAGGGGACGCTGTGACCGCGATCCAGTTGCTGATCGGTCTGGCGACCCTCGTCGTCAACGCCTTCTTCGTCGGCGCCGAGTTCGCGCTGATCTCGGTGCGCCGCAGCCAGATCGAGCCGTACGCCGAGGAGGGCGACCGGCGCGCGAAGAGCGTGCTGTGGGGTCTGGAGCACGTGTCCGCGCTGATGGCCGCTGCCCAGCTCGGCATCACCCTGTGCACCCTGGTCCTCGGTGTGGTCGCCGAACCGGCCATCGAGCACCTGCTGGAGCCGTTGTTCCACGCGGTGGGCATGCCGGCAGGCGCGGGACACGCGGTGTCCTTCGTGATCGCGCTGACCTTGGCGACGTATCTGCACATGCTGCTCGGCGAGATGGTGCCCAAGAACATCGCGCTGGCCGAGCCGGTGCGCAGCGCGCTGCTGCTCGGGCCGCCCCTGGTGACCCTGTCCCGCGGGCTGCGCCCGGTGATCTTCACCATCAACGCCTTCGCCAACGCCCTGCTGAAGCTGTTGCGCGTGGAGACCAAGGACGAGGTCACCGCGACCTTCTCGGACGCCGAGCTGGCCCGTCTGGTGCGGGACTCCGGCGAGGCGGGCCTGATCGACGACCGCGCCAGGGAACGGCTGCACGACGCCCTGGAGCTGGGCCGCCGGCCCGTGCGGGACGTCGTCCTTCCGCTGGAACGCGTCGTCTACGCGCGCGTGGGTGTCACGCCGGAGCAGTTGGAGGGCCTGTCGGCCGACTCCGGGTTCTCCCGCTTCCCGGTGGTCGACGAGGGCCGCCGTATCGTCGGCTACCTCCATGTGAAGGACGCGCTGGACGCCTCGCCGCGGGACCTGCCGTTCCGGGTGCCGGACATGCGGCCCATCGCGCGCGTGCGGGAGAGCACACCGCTCGACGACGTGCTCACCGCGCTGCGCGGCAGCCGTACCCACCTGGCGGCGGTCCTCGGGAACGACGGACGGCTGTCGGGCCTGGTGACCATGGAGGACGTGCTGCGGGAGCTGTTCGGCCAGCGCGCCTGACAGGGGATCCCGGGGCGACCGACCGACGGGTATGCGCCCCGGGATACCATCTTTCCCGCCATGGAGACGAACCCCTCTTACACCAGCATGGTCGCCCTCGGCGACTCCTTCACCGAAGGCATGTCGGACCTGCTCCCGGACGGTACCTACCGGGGCTGGGCCGATCTCCTCGCCGCGCGGATGGCGGCCCGGGCGCCCGGCTTCCGCTACGCCAACCTCGCGGTGCGGGGCAAGCTGATCGGCCAGATCGTCCAGGAGCAGGTCCATGTCGCGGCGGCCATGCAGGCCGACGTGATAACGCTGGTCGGCGGCCTCAACGACACCCTGCGCCCGAAGTGCGACATGGGCCGGGTGCGCGCCCTGCTGGAGGAGGCCGTGGAGCTCCTCGCGCCGGCCTGCAAGCAGCTGGTGCTGATGCGCAGCCCCGGCCGCCAGGGCCCGGTGCTGCAGCGGTTCCGGCCGCGCATGGAGGAGCTGTTCACTTACATCGACGACCTGGCCGGACGGCACGGCGCACTCGTCGTCGACCTGTACGGCGCCCCCTCGCTCGCCGACCCGCGCCTGTGGGACGTGGACCGGCTGCATCTGACCGCGGAGGGCCACCGCCGGGTCGCGGAGGCGGTCTGGCAGACACTCGGCCACGAGCCGGAGGACCCGCAGTGGCGCACCCCGCTGCCCGCCTCGCTGCCGCCGGGCTGGGCCAGCCGCCGGGTCGCGGACGCCCGGTTCGCCCGGCAGCACCTGCTGCCGTGGATCGGCCGCCGCCTCACCGGGCGCTCCTCGGGCGACGGCCTGCCGCCCAAGCGGCCGGACCTTCTGCCGTACGACCTGCGGTGACGCGCGTCTCGTAGGTTCCGCCGAAGGGGCCCGCGGAGCAGACCTGCACGAACCGCCAGTAGAATCCGGTCACGTGACTTCAGCGCCCGCCAAGCCCCGCATCCCGAACGTCCTCGCCGGACGCTACGCCTCCACCGAGCTCGCCACGCTCTGGTCCCCCGAGCAGAAGGTGAAGCTCGAGCGTCAGCTCTGGCTCGCCGTGCTGCGGGCCCAGCAGGACCTCGGGATCGAGGTGCCGGACCAGGCGCTCGCCGACTACGAGCGTGTCCTCGACACCGTCGACCTGGCCTCCATCGCCGAACGCGAGAAGGTCACCCGGCACGACGTGAAGGCGCGGATCGAGGAGTTCAACGACCTCGCCGGGCACGAGCACGTGCACAAGGGCATGACCTCCCGCGATCTGACGGAGAACGTCGAGCAGCTGCAGATCCGGCTCTCCCTGGAGCTGATGCGCGACCGCACGGTGGCGGTCCTCGCGCGCCTCGGCAGGCTCGCCGGCGAGTACGGCGAGCTGGTCATGGCCGGCCGCTCGCACAACGTGGCCGCGCAGGCCACCACCCTCGGCAAGCGCTTCGCGACCGCCGCGGACGAGCTGCTCGTCGCCCACGGCCGGGTCGAGGAGCTGCTCGGCCGCTACCCGCTGCGCGGGATCAAGGGCCCGGTCGGCACCGCGCAGGACATGCTGGACCTGCTCGGCGGTGACACCGCCAAGCTCGCCGAGCTGGAGCAGCGGATCGCCGGGCACCTCGGCTTCTCGCAGGCCTTCACCTCGGTCGGCCAGGTCTACCCGCGCTCGCTGGACTACGAGGTCGTCACCGCGCTGGTGCAGCTGGCGGCGGCGCCGTCCTCGCTGGCCAGGACGATCCGGCTGATGGCCGGCCACGAGCTGGTGACCGAGGGCTTCAAGCCGGGCCAGGTCGGCTCCTCCGCGATGCCGCACAAGATGAACACGCGGTCCTGCGAGCGCGTCAACGGCCTCATGGTCATCCTCCGCGGCTACGCCTCGATGACCGGCGAGCTGGCGGGTGACCAGTGGAACGAGGGCGACGTGTCCTGCTCGGTGGTGCGTCGGGTCGCGCTGCCGGACGCGTTCTTCGCGCTGGACGGTCTGCTGGAGACGTTCCTGACGGTCCTCGACGAGTTCGGCGCCTTCCCCGCCGTCGTCGCCCGGGAGCTGGACCGCTACCTGCCCTTCCTGGCCACCACCAAGGTGCTGATGGGCGCGGTGCGCGCGGGCGTCGGCCGTGAGGTCGCGCACGAGGCGATCAAGGAGAACGCGGTCGCCTCCGCGCTCGCCATGCGGGAACAGGGCGCGGAGCGCAACGAGCTGCTCGACAAGCTGGCCGCGGACGAGCGCATCCCGCTGGACCGCGCTCAGCTCGACGCGCTGATGGCCGACAAGCTGTCCTTCACGGGCGCCGCCGCCGATCAGGTCGCCACGGTCGTGGACCGGATCGAGGAGATCGTCAAGCAGCGGCCGCAGGCGGCCGGTTACACCCCCGGAGCGATCCTCTGACCCGCTTCACCCGCGCGGAGCTGGAGGCCGCCCGCGACCGTCTGGTACCGGACGTGGTCGCGGACGGCCTTCGCGTGCTGTTCTGCGGCATCAACCCCGGGCTGATGACGGCGGCCACGGGCCACCACTTCGCCCGTCCCGGCAACCGCTTCTGGCCGGCGCTGCACCTGTCCGGGTTCACGCCGAGGCTGCTGAAGCCGTCGGAGCAAGGGGAGTTGCCGGCCTACGGGCTCGGCATCACCAACGTCGTGGCGCGGGCGACGGCTCGCGCGGACGAGCTGACCGCCGAGGAGTACCGGGAGGGCGGGCGGCTGCTGACCGCGAAGGTCGGCAGGCTGCGGCCGGCGTGGCTGGCGGTGGTGGGGGTGACGGCCTACCGCGTGGCCTTCGACGACCGCAAGGCCCGGGTGGGGCCGCAGGAGCGCACGATCGGGGACACCCGGGTGTGGGTGCTGCCCAATCCGAGCGGGCTGAACGCGCATTGGACCTTGCAGACGATGGCGGAGGAGTTCGCCCGGCTGCGGATCACGGCGGATCCGTCGTCGTGACCACGACGTGCACCTGGGGATGCCCGGCGTCCTGGTCGACGACCGTCAGGACGACCCAGTGGCCGGCCACTTCCCAGGTCCGCAGTTCTGTCGCCACCGCGCCGAGCATGCCCCACGGCTCGGGTATGGGTTCCCCGCGCGCGGCGCGCTCGACGAGCGTGGTGGTGCCCCACCGCGACGGTTCACCCCACCGCTCGGTCAACCGCTCGGCCATGGCCGCCTCGTAGGCGTAGCAGTCCTCCGCGCTCCGCCAGGGGCGCGGCCCTAAGACGGCCTGGCGGTAGCGGTCTTCGTCCGGCTGCGCGGGCACGACGCCGGTACGGAGCCCGTCGATCAGGGCGAGGTCCTTCGCGATGTCCATGTGATCCAGTAAACCGGCCACCACTGACAATTGGCGCGGCGTCAGCCGACGACCGGTCAGGCGTCCCGTCGCCGCACGCTCCAGGCCCCGGCGACCAGCGCGGCCGCCGTCCACAGCGCGGTCACCGCCAGCCCCGACCACGGGCCGAGCGTCCCGTCGTACCTCTCGTACAGGACGACCTGACCCGCCTTGTCGGGCAGGAAGCCGGTGGCGGTGCCGGCCGCGTCGCCGAGGACGAAGGAGACGACGAGCACGAACGGGATCAGCAGGGAGAGCGTGGCCACGCCGCTGCGCAGCAGGGCCGTGAGCCCGGCCGCGAACAGGACCATCAGTGTGAGGTAGAGCGCGGATCCCAGGACACCGCGGACCTGTTCGCCCGCGCTGAGGCCGCTCGCCGCGTCGCCGAGCCCGGCGCGGCCCACGGCGAGGGCGGACAGTGCCGTGGCCACTCCCACGACAAGGGCGGGTACGGCGATCGCCGTCATCTTGGCCGCGAACCACCGTCCGCGCCGCGGGACCGCGGACAGCGACAGCCGGAGCGCGCCCGTGTGGTACTCGGCCGAGACGGCCAGCGCGCCGAAGCTGATCGCCGCGATCTGGCCGGGCAGCACCCCGGACAGTGCCGTGAACAGCGGGTCGAGGCCGGGCTCCGGGGCCTCCGCCGAGGCCAGCGCCGAGAACGCCGTCGTCGCGGCGAACAGGGCCGCGAGCGTGCCGTACAGGGAGCGCAGGGTGCGGATCTTCAGCCACTCGGCGTGGAGGGCGGGGGCGAACGTCGTCATGGCCTGGCCTCCTGAGTGGGTGCGGTGAACTCGGTCTCGGCGGCCGTCAGATCGAGGTAGGCCTGCTCCAAGGTGGCCTCTTCGGCGGCGAGTTCGAGGAGGGGGACGCCCGCCTGGGAGACGACGCGGCCGATGTCGTCCACGCGTGCGTGGTGCACGGTCCAGTGCCCGTCCTCGTGCCGCACGGGGTCGTGGCCGGCCCGGGAGAGGGCGGCCCTCAGGGCGGTCGCGTCCGTCGTGCGGATCCGGACCCGCGGCCGCACGCGCGCGTGGATGAACTCCCGCATCGGGGTGTCGGCCAGCAGGCGGCCCCGGCCGAGGACCACGAGGTGGTCGGCGAAGGAGGCGGTCTCGTTCATCAGGTGGCTGGAGACCAGGACCGTGCGCCCCTCCCCGGCCAGCGTGCGCAGCAACCCCCGGATCCAGATGATGCCTTCGGGGTCCAGGCCGTTGGACGGTTCGTCGAGCAGGATCACCTCGGGGTCGCCGAGCAGCGCGGCGGCGATGCCGAGGCGCTGGCGCATGCCCAGGGAGTACGTCCTCACCCGGCGCCGGGCGACCGCGGCGAGGCCCGTCTGCTCCAGCACCGACTCGACCCGCTCCCGTGGGATGCGGTTGGCGGCGGCGAGGACGTGCAGGTGGTCCCGGCCGGTGCGCGAGCCGTGCGCGGCCTGCGCGTCGAGCAGGGCGCCGACCCGGCGCAGCGGCTCGTGGAGTTCGCGGTAGCGGCGGCCGCCGATGGTGGCGGTGCCGGAGGTCGGCCGGTCGAGGCCGAGGACGAGCCGCAGGGTGGTGGACTTCCCGGCGCCGTTCGGACCGAGGAAGCCGGTGACCCGGCCGGGGAGCACGCTGAAGGTGAGGTGGTCCACGGCTCGGCGGGTTCCGTACTGCTTGGTGAGGGCTTGGACTTCGATGCTGGTCATGGCCTCAGCGTGGGGTGTCGCGGGGGGCCGGGGCCTCCCCCGCGCGTGGAGATCGTCTCCCCCGTGCGGGGGAGGCCCGGTGTCAGGGGCGGCTGGCACGATGACGCGATGGCCCGCCTCTTGCGCCCGCTGCTGCGGGGGACGACGTACACCCGCCTGCTGCACCTGTGGGTGCCGATGCTGTTCGTCAGCGTGTGGATGTTCATCGACCCGTCGACTCCCTGGGTGCCCGCGCTGGTGCTGCTGCCGTTCGGTCTGATCCCGGCCGTCCGCAGGGGCGAGGGCGTGCAGGCGCGGCTGCTGCTGATGCCGGCCGACGAGGAGTCGGTCATCTCCGTCAAGGCGTCGGCGAGCCGGCGGGACCGGCTGCGTACCGTGCTGTGGCTTCAGGTGCGCATGGCGCTGGGTGCGGTGGCGATGTTCGCCACCGTCTGGCTGCCCGTCCTCACGGTGGAACTGGTACAGGTCGCGGTCGGCGGGAATCCCGGAGACACCCCGGTGCTGCGGGACGCACGACCGCACTGGGCGTACGCCCTCCTCGCGCCCCTCCCCCTCGTCCTGCTGTACGGCGTGGTGACGGGGCTGGGCGAGCTGGTGACCCATGCCGCCCGCCGGCTGCTCGGTCCGTCCGCCGCCGAGCGGCTCGCCGCCCTGGAGGAGCGCACCGAGCGGCTGCTGGAGCGCAACCGCATCGCCCGGGAACTGCACGACTCGATCGGCCACGTGCTGACCGTCGCCGTCGTCCAGGCCGGAGCGGCGCGCGCGGCCGGCGACCCGGCGTTCACCGACCGGGCCCTGGACGCCATCGAGGAGACCGGCCGGGCCGCGCTCGAGGATCTGGAGCGCGTCCTGGGCATCCTCCGGGAGTCCGACCGGCCCGTGAGCGGCCGGCCGACCATGGTGGACGCCGGCCGGCTGCTGGAGTCGGCGCGTGCTTCCGGGGCGAAGGTCGACGCCGAGATCACCGGCCCGCTCGACACCGTGCCGGGGCCGGTCTCCCGCGAGGGGTACCGCATCCTCCAGGAGTCGCTGACCAATGTGCTGCGGCACGCGGGAACGGTCCCCGCCGGGGTGCGCGTCGACGTCACCGACCGCGCGCTCGTCCTGGAGGTCCGCAATCCGCTGACGGCGGCGACACCCGGTCCGGGCCGGGGCAGCGGGCTGCGGGGCATACGGGAGCGGGCCGCCCTGCTCGGCGGGCGGGCCCGCACCGGCCCCGCCGACGGTGACTGGCAGGTGCACGTCGAGCTGCCGTTGCGCTGATCTACGCTGGCCGGATGCCGGTCACCGTTCTCCTCGTCGACGACGAACCCCTCGTACGCGCGGGCCTGCGGGCCGTGCTGGACGCGCAGCCCGACATCGAGGTCGTCGGGGAGGCCGCGGACGGTGCGGCGGTGATCCCGCTGGTGCGGACCCTGCGGCCGGACGTCGTCGCCATGGACGTACGGATGCCGCTGCTGGACGGGATCGAGGCCACGCGCGCGGTGCTGCGGACCATCGACGATCCGCCGAAGATCCTCGTGGTGACGACGTTCGAGAACGACGAGTACGTCTACGAGGCGCTGCGCGCCGGGGCCGACGGGTTTCTGCTGAAGCGGTCCCGGCCCGCCGAGATCGTGCACGCGGTCCGGCTGGTCGCGGAGGGCGAGTCGCTGCTGTTCCCGGCATCGGTGCGGCAGCTCGCCGCCGAGCACGGCGAGGACGGCGGCAACCCCGCCGCGCGCGCGGCGATGGAGCGGGCGCAGCTGACCGAGCGGGAGGCGGAGGTGCTGCGGCTGATGGCGCGCGGGCTGTCCAACGCGGAGATCGCACAGCGGCTGGTGGTCGGCACCGAGACGGTGAAGTCGCATGTGAGCGGCGTACTGGCGAAGCTGGGGGCCCGGGACCGGACGCAGGCCGTGATCGCGGCGTACGAGTCGGGGTTCGTGGCGCCGGGCTGATCCGGCGCCCGGGACGGCCTGGACGGACCGGTCGGTAGGGCGCCGACCGCCCGGCGCTCGCCGGGGTCCGCCGGGCCGAGTACGATCCGGCCAACACGCGCACGAGCTGGGAGGACGGACGGTGGGGCGGCTGACCGGCGGGGATCCCTCGCTGCTGCGAAGGATCAACTCCGCGGTGGTGCTGCACGCGCTGCGTGCCACGGACTGCGCGACGCTGACCGAGATCACCCGGGTGACCGGGCTGTCCCGACCGACCGTCGAGGGCGTGGTCGAGGACCTCATCGGCACGGGCTACGTCGTGGAGAAGGCCGCCGACGACAGCGTCGCGAGGCGTCAGGGGCGGCCGGCCCGGCGGTACCGGTTCCGGGCCGAGGCCGGGCATCTGCTGGGCCTGGACATCGGCCCGCACCGGGTGGCCGCGCTCCTGTCCGACCTCGACGGCCGGGTGCTCGGCTCGATCGCCAAGAACGTCGAGGAGACGGCCACCGCCGACGAGCGGCTGGAGAAGCTGCGGACCGCGGTCGCCGAGTTGCTGCGCCGGGCCGGGGTGGCACGCGGCTCGCTGCGGGCCGTGGGCGCCGCGACACCGGGGATCGTGGAGGCGGACGGCACGGTGCGGCTGAGCACGGCGCTGCCGCAGTGGTCGGGGCTGCCGCTGGGCGAGCGGCTGAGCCGGTCCTTCAAGTGCCCGGTGCTGGTCGAGAACGACGCCAACGCCGCCGCCGTGGCCGAGCACTGGAAGGGCGCGGCGACCGAGTCCGACGACATCGTGTTCGTGCTGGCGGGGCTCAGTCCGGGCGCGGGTTCGCTGATCGGCGGGCGGCTGCACCGGGGGTTCGGCGGGGCGGCGGGCGAGATCGGCGCCCTGCACCTGCTGGGCCGGGAGGCGACGCCGGAGACCTTGCTGTCCACCACGGACGAGCCGCTGCACCCGCTCGACGAACAGGCGGTCGCCGAGGTGTTCGCCAAGGCGCACCAGGGCGACCAGCGGGCCCGCGCGGCCGTGGACCGGTTCAACCACCGGCTCGTGCACGACGTGGCCGCCCTGGTGCTGGCGCTCGACCCGGAACTGGTCGTCGTGGGCGGCTGGGCGGCCGGTCTGGACGGCGTACTGGAGCCGCTGCGCCGGGAGTTGGCGCGCTACTGTCTGCGGCCGCCGAAGGTCACGCTGTCCCTGCTCGGCGAGGCGGCGGTCGCGACGGGGGCGCTGCGGCTGGCGCTGGACCATGTGGAGGAGCAGCTGTTCGCGGTCGAGGGGACGGTCACGGCGCGCCGTTGACCGTGCAACGCCGCGCGCCCCGGTGGAGTTCCGGGGCGCGAGGAGCGATGCGGGCTGACTGTGGTCACGACGCCCGGCGTTCGGGGCCCTCGTCGATCTCCACACCGCCGGAGTCGCCGAAGGTGAGCCGGCAGGTGTCCGCCCGGTAGGTGGCCACCGACAGGGCCGCGGTGCGGCCCTCGGCGACGTAGCGGGTGGTGACGACGAGGACGGGCGCCCCGGGGAGCCGGTCCAGCTGCTTGGCGTCGTCCGCGCGGGCCGAGCCGAGTTCGACGGCCCGCTCCCGGCCCTCGAGTTCCCGTCGCTGCAGCTCGCGCAGTACCGCACGCGCGCGTGCCGCTCCGGCGGGCGCGTCGATGGCGGTCAGGTCGGGCACCGAGGACGCGGGCACGTAGAGCAGTTCCGCGGCGACGGGCTGGCCGTGCGACACCCGCGAGCGGCGCACCAGGTGCACCGCCTCGTCGGCGCCGGTCTCCAGGGCCGCGGCGACGGACGCCGGCGGCACCTCCAGGGTGCTGTCGACGGGCTGCCAGTCGTCGCCGGTCCCCCCGGGCCAGACGTGCTGCTCGGTGCCGACCGCGACCCCCACGCGCGGCGGCGCCACCGTCGTGCCGACCCCGCGGCGACGCTGCAGCCTGCCTTCCAGTTCGAGCTGTTCCAGAGCCTGTCGGAGCGTGGCGCGGGCCACGCCGAAGCGAGCGGCGAGATCGCGTTCGTTGGGCAGGATCTCGCCCACCGCGAACTCGGAGTCCAGCGCCTCGCTGAGCACGGTCTTGAGATGCCAGTACTTCGGTTCCGGCACCGGTTCCAGTTGCGTGGTCCCCACCCTGTCCTCCGCAATCGCCGTGGTCCGGCAGCGTTTCAGCGCCTTGTTTATTAAAGGTTGTTGCACTTCTCTGCGACCATAGGGCGGCCCCCACCCTTGGTCAATACCAATCCTCGGCCCCTTATGGACGGCGCGTCGGCCGTGCAGCAGAGCGTTCACGGGGCGTTCGCACAGGGCTGTTTTCCTGACGCGACGGCAAAGATCCGTCGCCTCGGCCGAGCTCCAGCGACCGCAGTTTGTCGGGGTTGCGGATGACGTAGATCGACTGGATGCGGCCTTCCAGGACCTCCAGCTGGAAGACGCTGTCGGGCCTGCCGTCACCCAGGGCGAGCACGGCAGGGCCGCCGTTGACCTCCAGGAAGCGGAACGACACGTCGGGTGCGCCCTTGTCCGCGGCGCCGACGAGGAAGCGGCCCACCTTGTCGGCGCTCTCCACGACGCGCAGGGGCGCCCGGGACTTGCCGCCGCTGTCGCCGACCAGGCGTACGTCCGGGGCGAGCAGGGCCATGAGTCCTTCCAGGTCACCCTCGGAGGCGGCGGCGAGGAAGCGTTCGGTGAGGTCACGGCGTTCGGCGGGGTCGACGTCGTAGCGGGGGCGGCGCTCGTCGACGTGCCGGCGCGCCCGCCCGGCGAGCTGACGGACCGCAGGCTCGCCCCGGTCGAGCATCGAGGCGATGTCCGCGTAGGGGTAGCCGAAGGCCTCCCGGAGCACGAACACCGCCCGCTCCAGCGGCGACAGCGATTCCAGGACGACGAGCACGGCGAGGGAGACGGTGTCGGCGAGGACGGCCCGTTCGGCGGTGTCCGGAACGGTGTCGCCGAAATCGGTGACGTACGGCTCCGGCAGCCAGGGCCCGACGTACGCCTCTTTGCGTGCCTTGAGCCGGCGCAACCGGTCGACGGCCAGTCGGCTCGTGACCCGTACCAGGTAGCCGCGCGGGTCGCGCACCTCGGCGTGGTCCGCGGCCGTCCAGCGCAGCCAGGCCTCCTGGACCACGTCCTCGGCGTCGGCGACGCGTCCGAGCATGCGGTACGCGACCTCCAGGAGGACGGGGCGGTGCTCTTCGAAGACGTCGGTCACGATGTCGGTGCTCACGCCACCATCCCAGCCGACCTGCCCGGCCGTGTCCAGGCGAGGCATCGCAGACGCAAAGAACACCGCTCGAATCACGCCGTGTTCACGGCCGCCGACAACGGCGCACGCCGGGGTCTACCCGTCGGTAGTAATTGCTGACAAGCTGTCTACGACGTTCGACGAGTCCCAGACGAGGAGCACTCCATTGTCCGCCACCGTCTCCTTCGAGGTCCCCTCCGCGCGGGGCCCGCGGTCCGTGACCCTCTCCTACGCGCGCGTGGGCCGCGGCGAGCCGCTGCTTCTGCTGCACGGCATAGGTCACCATCGGCAGGCCTGGGACCCGGTGCTGGACATCCTCGCGACCGAGCGTGAGGTGATCGCCGTCGACCTGCCCGGGTTCGGCGCGTCCCCCGCGCTGCCCGAAGGGCTCGCGCACGACCTGCCCACGATGACCGCCGCGCTGGGCGCCCTGTGCGAGGCGCTGGAGATCGAGCGGCCGCATGTCGCGGGCAACTCGCTGGGCGGGCTGCTCGCCCTGGAACTCGGCCGGGAAAAGCTCGTGCGGTCGGTCACCGCCCTGTCCCCCGCCGGGTTCTGGACGCAAGCCGAACGCCGGTACGCCTTCACCCTGTTGCTGTCGATGCGGCGGATCGCCCGCGGCATGCCGCTGCCCCTGGTGGAGCGGCTGTCCCGCACGGCGGCCGGCCGCACCGCGCTGACCAGCACCATCTACGCCCGGCCGCACCGCCGTTCACCCGAGGCCGTGGTCGCCGAGACGCTGGCCCTCGCGAACGCCACGAGCTTCACCGAGACCCTCCGGGCCGGGAACGCGGTCCGGTTCACCGATGACCTCCCCGGCCTTCCGGTCACCGTGGCCTGGGGCAGCAAGGACCGGGTGCTGATCCGCCGCCAGGGGGTCCGCGCCAAGCGGATCATCCCCCGCGCGCGGCTGATCCGGCTGCCCGGCTGCGGTCACGTCCCGATGAACGACGACCCCGCGCTCGTCGCGCGCGTGCTCCTCGACGGCAGCCGCTGAGACGGCGGCCGCCGACCCGCGCCGGGCGAACGCGCCCGATCCCAGGGCGACTCCGGCACCGACCAGGGCGCTGCCCGCGGCCTGGGCGGCGCCGTAGGAGCCCGTGCCGACCAGCGGCGCGGTGCAGGCCGCGGCGACCGGGATGAGGCCGGAGAACAGCGTGGCGCGCTCTGCGCCGATCCGCTGCATGCCCATGTACCAGCAGACGAATCCGATCACGGTGACGATCACCGCCTGCCACAGCAGCGCGGCCGTCTCGGTGGCGTCCGGCCGGCGCAGCCACCCGGTGCCGTCGACGAGCAGCGCGGCCGCCGCGGACTCGACGGCGGCGACACCGCACACCGTGGCGGACAGCAGCCGCGGGCCCAGGGGGCGCAGGACGGGCACGGCTAGGACGGCGAACCCGACCTCGCCGACCAGCGCGCACACCGAGAAGGCGATGCCCGCCGCGTCCGTACGGCCCCAGCCCTGGACGGTGAGGGCGCCGACGGCGACAAGGGTGGCCCCGCACAGCACGACCCGCTGCGGACGGCGGCCGTCCAGCAGCGGGACGAGGACGGCGACGACCACCGGGGCGCAGCCCACCATCACGCCCGGGACGGCCGGTTCGGCGGTGCGTTCGGCGGCGATGACGGCCAGGTTGAAGCCGACCATGCCGACGGCCGCGAGCAGCGCCAGGCGCCCCCACTGGCGGGCGGTGAGCCTCCTCAGCCGGGCCGTGGCGCCCCGGCCGGCGAGCGGGACGAGCAGCAGACAGGCCAGGGCGTAGCGCAGGAACTGGCCGCCCGCGTATGGGTAGTCGCCGAGGACGCTGTTGGCGGTGAAGGACCCTCCGACGAGGACACAGGCGAGCGCGGCGAGCAGGGACCCGCGCGTGGTGGAGTTCATGGGAGCGACGCTAGGAAGTGCGGCGGTTCGGATTAAGGTCCACTTTCATGACGGCGTCACAGACCAATCCGGATGACCACACGGGGGCGGCCCGGACGGGCACGGGCTCGGCCGCGTGGGAACTGCTGCTGCCCGCCGCCTCCGCGCCGGCCCGCGCGCGTGGGCGGGCGTTGCAGGCCGCGTTGCGGGAGGCGGTGCGCTCCGGGCAGCTCACTCCGGGAACGCGCCTGCCCTCGAGCCGCGACCTCGCCGCCGACCTCGGGGTGTCCCGGGGGCTGATCACCGAAACGTACGAGCAGCTCACGGCGGAGGGCTATCTGCGCAGCGGCCGGGGCGCCGGGACCTGGGTGGGCGGTGCCGTACGGTCGGCGCGGCCCCGTGCGCACGACCTCGCGCCGCGCTCTCCGGGCGCCCGGGCCGACTTCGTGCCCGGCACCCCCGACCTGTCGCTGTTCCCGCGCGCCGCCTGGGCCGCGGCGCAGCGGGGCGTACTGGCCGAGCTGCCGCACCAGGACCTCGGCTACCCCGACCCGCGCGGGCTGCCCCGGCTCCGTACGGCGCTGGCCGAACTGCTGGCCCGGCGACGGGGTGTGGTCGCGGACCCGGAGCGGCTGGTGGTCGTCTCCGGGGTGGCGCAGGCGACGACGCTGCTCGGTTTCGCGCTGCACGCGCGCGGGATGCGCACGGTCGGCGTGGAGGACCCCGGCAGCCCCCAGCACAACGCGCTCTACGCCGCCGCGGGCGTCGCCGCCGTGCCGCTGCCCCTGGACGAGGAGGGCCTCGCCCTCGACCCGCTGCGGGCCTCGGACACCCGGTCCGTGGTGACCACCCCCGCGCACCAGTACCCGACCGGGATCGCGTACTCCGCGCGGCGCCGCGCCGAACTGCTGGACTGGGCGCGGTCCGTGGACGGATTCGTCCTGGAGGACGACTACGACGGCGACTTCCGCTACGACCGCGCTCCGGTGGGCGCGCTGCAGGGCCTGGACCCGGAGCGGGTGGCCTACGCGGGCTCGGTCAGCAAGTCGCTCGCGCCGGGACTGCGGCTCGGCTGGCTGCTCGTCCCGGAGGCGCTCGCCGACGACGTCGTCGAGCGCAAGCGGACGATGGATCTCGGCCATCCCACCATCGACCAGGCGCTGTTCGCCCGGTTCGTGGAGCGCGGGGACTACGACCGGCAGTTGCGCCGCTGCCAGCGCGCCTACCGGGAGCGGCGCGACGCCCTGGTCGCCGCGCTGGAGGAGTACTTCCCGGGGTCCCGGGTGTCGGGCATCGCCGCCGGGCTGCATGTGATCGCCCTCCTGCCGAAACGGTTCGGGCCCGAGGAGGACTTCCTGGCGCGCACGGCCGCGGCCGGCGTGGCCGTGCGCCTGCTCTCCCACTGCGCACACGCGCGCGGGGAGCACGACGACGTACGGCTGGTCCTGGGGTACGCGCACCTGTCCCCGGCCCGGATCCGGGAGGGCGTGCGGGCCATGGCCGAGGCGGTGTGAACCGGCCGCCGGTTCCTCTGTCCCGGCGGTCAGTTGTTCACTTGCGGTTTCCGTGGGCGCTGCGGCGCCCCAGTAGGTGTGGCACTGCACACTGGCCGGATCCCGTCCTGGAGGCTCATCCATGTCACACCGTCCGCTCCCCGGCCGCCGCAGCGTTCTGCGCGGCTCGCTCGCCGCCTCCGCGGCCCTGTCCCTGCCCACCGCGCTCGGCGCGGCGCCCGCGTTCGCGCTGTCCGGGCGGCCCGAGGCGGCCTGGGGCGTGCAGACGGGCGATGTGACGGCGGACTCGGGCCTGGTGTGGGTCCGCTCCGACCGGCCCGCCCGGATGATCGTCGAGACGTCCGCCACCGAGTCCTTCCGCAACCCGCGCCGATGGCACGGCCCCCTGCTCGGCGCGGGCACCGACTTCACCGGTACGACCCGGCTGCGCGGGCTGCCCTCCGGCGAGCAGATCCACTACCGAGTCCTGCTCGCCGACCCCGACGACCCGCGCCGCACCGGCGAGCCGGTGACCGGTACCTTCCGCACCGCGTCGGCCAGGCGGCGCGACGGTGTCCGGTTCGTCTGGTCCGGCGACCTCGCGGGCCAGGGCTGGGGCATCAACCCCGACCTCGGCGGCTTCCGCATCTACGACACGATGGCCGGCCTCGACCCGGACTTCTTCCTCTGCAGCGGTGACAACATCTACGCCGACGGCCCGATCAGCCCGACCGTGGCCCTGCCCGACGGCCGGACCTGGCGGAACATCACCACCGAGGAGAAATCGAAGGTCGCCGAGACGCTGGCGGAGTTCCGCGGCAACTTCCGCTACAACCTGCTCGACGAGAACCTGCGCGCCTTCAACGCCCGGGTCCCCTCGATCATCCAGTGGGACGACCACGAGGTCACCAACAACTGGTACCCGGGCGAGATCCTCGGCGACTCCCGCTACACCGAGAAGCGCGTCGACGTGCTCGCCGCCCGTGCCCGGCAAGCGTTCGCGGAGTACTACCCGATCTCCACGCTGCGCCGCCCCGACGGCCGCGTCTACCGCACCCAGCACCACGGCCCGCTGCTGGACGTGTTCGTGCTGGACATGCGCACCTACCGCAACGCCAACTCGCCGGACGACCAGACCACCGATCCGGTGGGCATCCTCGGCCAGGAGCAGCTGGAGTGGCTCAAGCGCGAGCTGTCCCGCTCCCGGGCGGTGTGGAAGGTCATCGCCTCCGACATGCCGATCGGCCTGGTGGTGCCGGACACCGGCGACGGGAAGCCGAACATCGAGGCGGTCGCGCAGGGCGACCCGGGCGCCCCGCTCGGCCGGGAGCTGCAGATCGCCGAGCTGCTGCGGTTCATCAAGCACCGGCGGATCACCGGCACGGTCTGGCTGACCGCCGACGTCCACTACACCTCGGCGCAGCACTACCAGCCCTCGCGGGCCACGTTCACCGACTTCGCACCGTTCTGGGAGTTCGTCTCGGGTCCGCTGAACGCCGGCTCCTTCCCCGCCAACGCGCTCGACAACACCTTCGGGCCGGAGCGGGTCTTCCTCAAGGCTCCGGCGGTCGCCAACGTCTCCCCCGCCGACGGCTACCAGTTCTTCGGCGAGGTCGACATCGACGGCGACAGCGGCGAGCTGACGGTACGGCTGCGCGAGCAGGACGGCACCGTGCTGTTCACCCAGGTGCTCCAGCCGGGGCGGGTCGGCCAGTAGGCGGCGTACCCTTCACCCGTGTCGCGCACCGGCGTCATCCCCCGGCGCGCGGCACCTTCAAGACGGCCTCGCTGAGGGCGTTTTCGCAGGTGGGAACCGGTTGTCAGTGGTGGCCTCTACGGTTTTCCCATGACGCGATCACTGCACGCAGTGGCCTATCGCCGACCCTCCGTGCTGGACTCCACCGCGGACGGCCGGCGCCTGGGCCTGGAGACCTCACGGGGCGCGACGCCCACCGGCACCACCGACCATCCCCGCTTCTTCACGGGGTTCCTGACGGCCCCTCAGGCGGCTTCCGCCGGGCTGCTGGCGGTGGCCGACGTGGCGGCGGCGCGCTACTTCCAGCGGCAGTTGCGCGCCTCGCTCGATCCGGTGGTGACCGGCAACGGCGACCGGCTGCGCTTCGAGTCGTTCTCCGGCTGCGGCGGCGTATACGCCCGGCTCGACGTGCTGACGGCGGGCCTGGACGGCGACGAGGTGGGCCACGGCACGACCAACGTGGACGTCAACAACCCGCTGCGCGAGGCGCTGTCCAGGATCGGCACGGACGATCCGCTGCACCTGCGCGTCGGTCCCGACGACCTGACGGTGACCACGCTGGACGGGCCGGTGGTGGAGAAGAAGGTCCCGCTCCCCGACCGCTGGCTGCGCGGATTCGCCGAGTCCCAGGTGATCGCCGCCGGCTTCGACCTGCGCGCCGAACTGCCCGCCGCCGAGGCGGTGCGGTTCCTGCGCGCGCTGCCGAAGGCCGGACCGCGCGGCGCGGTGGGAGGTCCGCGCTGGGTGGTCCCGGCGGGCCGCGGACTGCGCCCGACCACCCGCGCGGTGCCCGGCGCGGTCTGTCTGCCGGGCCCGGAGCGGCTGAGCGCGCTCCAGCGGGTCCTCCGGCACGCCACCACCTTGCGGGTGTACGGCCCCGCGGTCGGCGCGGGTTCGGCGGCGACCGCCAGTGCCTGGGAGATGGTGCTCCCGGGGATGCGGCTCACCCTCACCCTGTCGCCCGACGCCTCCCGCGGCTTCTCCGGCGAGGGCGGCGTCCTCGACGCGCTCGCCACCGACGAGGCCGCCGGGGACGCGGAGCTGATCTCGGTGCTCCTCTCCTGGGAGCCGCGCATCGACGTCACCGACCTCGCCGCCGCCTCGGGCCTCGCCCCCGACCGGGTGCGCGCGGCCCTGGTCCGCCTGGGCACCTCGGGCCGGGTCGGCTACGACACCGCGGAGGCGGCCCATTTCCACCGGGAGCTGCCGTACGACTCCGCGCGCGTGGAGCGGCACAATCCCCGGCTGCGCTCCGCCCGGGCCCTGGTGGCGGCGGGTGCGGTCGCCCTGGACGGCGCCCTCGGCACGGTGACCGCGGAGGACGGCCATCTGCACCGGGTGCGGGACGAGGCGGGGGTGCTGAGCTGCACCTGCCTGTGGTGGGGGAAGTACCGGGGCGGGCGCGGACCCTGCAAGCACGCCCTGGCGGTACGGATGGTGCGGCGCGGCGCCGCGGCTGAGCAGGGGACGGCAGCGGCGACGGCACGAGTCGACGGGGGTGTGCGATGAGTTCGCTGATGGACGCGGTACGGGCGGGACGGATCGCCGAGGTGGCGAGCCTGCTGGACGGGATGACGGACGCCGAACGGCGGGACATCTTCCCCGAGTTGAAGGCGCTGCGCAAGGAGTTGCGTCCGGACCGCTGGAGCGAGCGGGGGCAGCGCATCCTGCCCGCCCTGCATCTGGCCGGCGCCGCCTGCCAGACCGGGGCCGCGGCCGTGGCGAACTGGCTGGCGGCGACCGACTTCCTCTGGGCGTCCGCCTCGCCGGCCCGGCTGGTCGACGCCCTCGCCGACCGGGACCTCGTCTGGATCGCCGATGTCATCCACCGGCTCGCCCGGCGTCCGGTCGGTGCCCGCGTCCCCTTCGAGCTGATGACGGGCCTGGTACGGCTGGCCGCCTGCCCGGTGCCCACGACCGACGCGTACCTCCAGGGCTGGCTGAGGCACGTCGGCAGCACCTGGGCGCGCCTGGGCTCCCTCTCCGACCGGCTCCGTCAGGAGCCGCAGCTGGCGGAGCTCGTGGCCGCGCTCTTCGAGATCGAGGACATCGGCTCGGTGCTCGGCTGGATCGCCGGGGAGGGACACAACAGCTGGCCCGCGTCCCTGGCCCGCCTCACCGAGGACGGCACCCTGGACCGCAAGTCGATGCTGGACGGCTGTGTGGCGCGCCTGCTGCGGGGCGGCCGGGCGTCCGACGTGCGGGTGTTCCTCCAGCTGTTGCAGGCGCTGGCCCCGACCCCTCAGGAGGAGCGGGAGCGGGTGGCCGACTGGACGGCGCTCGCGGCGGACGCCGCCTCCCCGGTCGCCGGGCACGCCCAGTCGGTACTGGCCGGGCTCGCCCTGGCCGGCGAACTCCCGCCCCGGCGGCTGGCGGAGATGTCGGAGGCGGTGCTGTTCCGCACCGAGAAGAAGCTGCTGCGGGCCCAGCTCGTGCTGCTGGGCAAGGTCCTCGCCCAGGACGCCTCCGGGGTCGACGCGCTGCTGCCCGCCCTGGCACAGGCCCTCGGGCACCCGGACTCCGAGGTGCGGGAACGCGCGGTCAAGCTGGTGGAGCGGCACGCGCCGAGGATCGGCGACCCGCGAGTGCGGGAGGTACTCCTCGCCGGCGCCGAACAGGCCGGTCCGGTCCTGCGTGCCCGGGTGGCCGAGGCCCTGGGCAGCGTCCCCGTCCCGACGCAGGGGTACGAGGAGGCGCTGCCACCGGTACCGGTGCCGTTGCGCCTGGCGCCCGCCGCGGAGTCTGCGGCCGAACTCGCCGAAGAGGTGGGGGCGTTGCTGGCGGGCGGCGCCGATGACATGGTCGCCTTCGAGCGCACCCTCGACGGCTTGGTGCGCCATGCCCACCGGGACCCGCGCGCCCTGCGGGAAGCCCTCGAACCGGTGGTGAGCCGACTGAGCTGGTTCACCGCCGACACCGTCCATGCGAGCAGCTTCTTCGGCCACCGTCATCTGGAGGTCGTCCTCGCGGGCCTGCTGCGCACGTCACCGGGTGAGGGCTTCCGTGCGCCGCTCCAGGACCCGCTGTCCGGGGCGGGCTGTGTGCACAGCCCTCTCGGTCGCGCCTTCAACGCCCGGATATGGGAGATCGCGCACCGGGTCCACGCCGATCCGCCGCCCTTCCTCCTGTCCACCCCCACCTGGAGCACCGGCATTCTCGAGCCTGACGAGCTGGTCACCCGGCTCGGCAGCTACCGCGAGCTCGGCGTCCGGGTGGTGCCCGCCGACTTCGCCCAGGCACTGCTGCGGGTCCGCCGCCAGGACCACACGGCGGCCGGGGCAGCCGCGCAGCGGGCGGCGGCGCTCGGCAGCCCCGAGGGCACGCGTCTGGCACAGTGGCTCACCGCCGACGGGCCGGCCCTGCCACCCGTGCGACGGCGCACCGTGGGGCCCCGGGTCCTGTTGGAGTCCGGCGAACTCGCGGAGCTGCAGCAGGACTTCCCGCCGGACTTCCAGCCCCTGGGCGGACCGGTGACCGTCTACCAGGAGCGCTGGCGCTGCTACCACTGGGACGCCGACCTGCGCCCGCACTGGACGGCCCTGCTGCCCGAGCGGCGCGAACTCGTGGCGGTCCGGCTGCTGCGGGACTTCTCCTCGCTGGCCGTGGACGACACCCGGGGCGCCGCCGGGATACTCCCCCGGCTCGCCGAGTCGGACGGCGCGGCAGGTCCCGCCCTGCATCTGGGCGTCGCGTACGCGCTCGGCGCGCGGCACGAGGAGGACCGGCTCGCCGCCGTGGACGCCCTGCTGGTGCTGGCCGCACGGGGACAGCTCGACGCGGAGCGGCTGGGTGCCGACCTCGGGGAGCTGATGGGCAGGGGGGCGGTCAAGCCGGTGCGGCTCGTGGAGTCCGTGCGGACGGCGGCGGCGACCGGGGCGAACTCCACGGTCTGGGAGATACTCCGGCACACGCTGCCCGCCCTGCTCGCCGGCCTCGCCGGTGACCGGCCGCCCGCCCCGCCACGCGGGCTCGCGGATCTGCTGGCCCTGGCGGCGGACTGCGCCGAGCGGGCCGGTGCGCGGGGCGAGGTGCCGCACCTGGCGCAGACGGCCGGGCGGGGCGGCTCCTCCCGTCTGGTGGCCCAGGCCCGTCGGCTGCGCAGCACGCTGGTCACGGAAGTGGCCGCCTGACGTAGCCCACTACGCCGTATGCCCGGGGCCCGGCGTGGACACGGGCGGACGACCGGGCAGGAGGCGGAGGTCGGCCGACGCCAGCGACACAACAGCAACAGAAACGACAAAAGGTGCAGAATCGATCTTTACCGCCCGGACACAAAGCGTTCGTGATCACGCAACACCATTCCTTCACAGTGGCTGCATGAGTCGAGACATGTCTGATGTGACGCGTGCGAAGCACGGGCGCCCCGTCCACCACTGGCGGCGGGACGTCATCGAACTCGCCGCGCTCTTCACGGCCGTCGCGGTGGCGGACGCCGTGGCCAACCTGGTCGGGCACGGCCCGGACGGACCGGAGCTGCTGCTGGTGTCGGCGGTCCTGCTGGTCGCCACGGCCGCGTTCCACACGTGGTGGTCACGCCGCCACGGCCACGCACCGCCGACGGACGATACCGGTGCCCGGCCCGCCGCTGAGCGGCAGGCCGGGCCGTCGGACCCTTCGTCGCAGCAGCCGGCCGGGGGCACCCCCGGCGAGAGCACGCTGTGGCGGATGCGGACGACCGTGAAGGACGAGCCGGGATCCCTGGCCGTGCTCTGCACGGCCCTCGCCGAGCGGCGGGTCGACATCCTGAGCCTCCAGACCCATCCGCTGGGCGACGGCACGGTGGACGAGTTCCTGCTGCGCGCCCCCGGCGACCTCCCGGTCGCCGAGATCACCCGGGCCGTCTCCCGGGCGGGCGGCACCAGCACCTGGACCGAGCGCGCCGATGCCCACGACCTGGTGGACGCGCCGACCCGGGTCCTGGGCCTCGCCACCCGCACCGCCCTGGACGCGGCGGAACTGCCGCTCGCGCTGCGGCAGTTGCTGGGCCGTTGCACCATCCGCCAGCTGCCCGCAGCGCCGGTCGCCGGACGGGCGCCGGAGGGCGTTCCGGTGGAGGGCGTCCTGGAGGACACCGTGATGCGGCTGCGGGCCCCCGAGGGCGGAGTGATCACCGTGGAGCGGCCCTATCTGCCGTTCACCCCCACCGAGTTCGCGCGGGCGCGGGCCCTGGTGGAACTGGACGCCCGGCTCGGCCCCCGGGTGCCGCGCAGCCAGGACGTGCTGACGCTGCAGGAGGGCAGCGACATCACCGTCCGGCGGGCCGACACCGGCGATGTCGAGGCCGCGAAGGCCATGCACGAGCGGTGCTCGTCGCGGACGTTGGGCACGCGGTACCACGGGCCCGTAGGTGACGCGGACCGGTATCTGAACCACCTCCTCAGCCCGCGGTTCGGGCGGACGCTCGCGGTTCGGACGGCGTCCGGGCGGATCGTGGGACTCGGCCACCTCCTGTGGGACGGGGACGAGACGGAGGTCGCGCTGCTGGTCGAGGACGCGTGGCAGCGGCGCGGGATCGGGACGGAGTTGCTGCGCAGGCTGGTGGGGATGGCTGTCGAGGCCGGGTGCGAGAGCGTGTACGCGGTGACTCAGTCGTCGAACACCGGGATGGTGGCTGCCATGCGAGGGCTCGGGTTGCCGCTCGACTACCAGATCGAGGAGGGCACGCTGGTGATCACGGCCAGGCTCGCCTCGCAGGTGCGGGTGGGTGTGGAAGAGGCCGCGCGCCGTAGGAGCTAATGCCGTATGGCGGGTGCGGGTGTTCTGTGGCTTGTCGCGCAGTTCCCCGCGCCCCTAGGTGGGTTCCCGCCCAGGGCGTTGTCCAGATCTGTCCAGAGGTCTTCCACGTCCTCCAGGCCCACCGACATGCGCAGCAGTCGGTCGCTCACCCCGGCGTCCCTTCGGTCACCCTCGTTCACGATGCGGTGGCTGATGGACGCCGGGTGCTGGATGAGGGTGTCCACGCTGCCGAGGCTGACCGCCGGGGTGATCAGGCGGACCGCGGCGATGACCTCGTGGGGGTCTTCCGCCACCTCGAAGGCGACCATCGCGCCGCCGATGCCCGGGTAGTGGACCCGGGTCACCCGGGGGTCGGCGGCGAGGCGGCCGGCCAGTTCGGCGGCGGTCGCGGAGGCCGCGCGGACCCGCACCGGGAGCGTGGACAGGCCGCGCAGCAGCAGGTAGCCGGCGAGCGGGTGCAGGACCCCGCCGGTGGCGAAGCGGATCTGCCGCAGGCGTCCGGCCAGTTCCTCGTCGCAGGCCACCACGCCCGCCATCACGTCGCCGTGTCCGCCGAGGTACTTGGTCGCGCTGTGCAGCACCAGGCGCGCCCCCTGCTCGGCGGGGCGCTGGAGCACCGGGGTGGCGAAGGTGTTGTCCACGAGCAGCGGGACCGAGCCGCAGGCGTGGGCGACGGCACGCAGGTCGACCTCGGCGAGGGTCGGGTTGGCCGGGGACTCCACCATCACCAGGCCGGTGTCGGGACGCAGCGCGTCCTCGATGCCGGCCGGGTCCGTCCAGGTCACCTCCGAGCCGAGCAGACCGGCGGTCAGCAGGTGGTCGCTGCATCCGTACAGCGGGCGTACGGCGACGACATGGCGCAGGCCCATCGAGGCCCGTACCAGCAGCACCGCGCTCAGCGCGGCCATGCCGCTGGCGAACGCCACCGCGCAGTCGGTGCCCTCCAGCCGGGTCAGGGCGGTCTCGAAGCGGGCGACGGTCGGATTGCCGAGGCGTCCGTAGACGGGCGGTCCGTCCGGGTCGGCGCCGGTCTCGGCGAACGCGTCGATGCGGGCGGCCTCGCCGCGGCTGTCGTAGGAGGGGTAGGTCGTGGACAGGTCGATCGGCGGGGCGTGCAGGCCCAGACCGGCGAGGTCGTCGCGGCCGGCGTGCACGGCTTCGGTGGCCAGAGCTCTCGAGCGCACAGGGATCTCCATGGGCGGAAGAGTGAACGCCGACCGGGTCACGGGAGGCGAACACCGTGCTACGTTCGGCCGGTGGCCGAAACTGTCGTACTGGATCCGGTGGATCTTCACCTGCTGCGGCTGTTGCAGAACGACGCCCGGACGACGTACCGGGATCTCGCCGCGCAGGTCGGGGTCGCGCCGTCGACCTGCCTCGACCGGGTGACCCGGCTGCGGCGGGCGGGGGTGATTCTCGGCCATCAATTGCGGCTGGACCCGGCGAAGCTCGGGCGTGGGCTGGAAGCGCTGCTGTCCGTGCAGGTCAGACCGCATCGGCGGGAGCTGGTCGGGCCGTTCGTGGACCGGATCCGGGCCCTGCCGGAGTCGCGGACCGTCTTCCACCTCACCGGTCCCGACGACTACCTGGTCCATGTCGCGGTGGCGGACATGACCGATCTTCAGCGGCTGGTTCTGGACGAGTTCACCTCGCAGCGGGAAGTGGCGCGCGTGGAAACCCGGTTGATCTTCCAGCAGTGGGAGTGCGGCCCGCTGCTCCCGCCTTCGCCCTCGGCTCAATCCGGGTGACGCCCGGCGGGCGCCGTACGAGGATGGTCCGCATGTCAGAGACCAAGAGCCCGCTGCCCCGCGCGGTCGCCGACGCCTATGTCGACGACCTCATCGCCCTCGATCCCGTGACCGGTACCTATCTCGGTGTGAAGGAGAGTTCGAGCCGTCTGCCCGACCTCTCGCCCGCCGGCCAGGAAGCGCTGGCGGAGCTGGCCCGGGCCACCCTGGCACGGCTCGACGAGGCCGAGCGGCAGCCCGGCGCGGACAGCGACATCGAGCGCCGGTGCGCCCGCCTGCTGCGGGAACGGCTGACCGCCGAACTCGCCGTGCACGAGGCCGACGAGGGCCTGCGCGCGGTCGGCAACCTGGGCACGCCCGCGCACTCGGTGCGGGAGATCTTCGCCATCACCCCGGCCGAGACCGAGGAGGACTGGGCGGCCATCGCCGAGCGGCTGCGCGCGGTGCCCGCGGCGCTGGCCGGTTACCGCGAGTCGCTCACGCTGGGCCTGGAGCGCAAGCTGTACGCGGCACCGCGTCCGACCGCCACCTTCCTGCAGCAGCTCACCGAGTGGGCGGACACCGGTGCGGGCCGGGGCTGGTTCGAGGACTTCGCCGCCGCGGGCCCCGAGGCGCTGCGCGGCGAGCTGGACAAGGCGGCCCGCGGGGCGACCGCGGCCGTGGTGGAGCTGCGGGACTGGATGCGGGACGTGTACGCCCCGGCCATCGAGGGCGCCCCGAACACGGTGGGCCGGGAGCGCTATGCCCGGCTGGCGCGCTACTTCAACGGCACCGATCTCGACCTGGACGAGGCGTACGCGTACGGCTGGTCCGAGTTCCACCGTCTCCTCGGCGAGATGCGGCAGGAGGCGGAGAAGATCCTGCCCGGCGCCGAAACGCCGTGGGTGGCGCTCGGGCATATCGACGAGCACGGCCGGCACATCGAGGGCGTCGACGAGGTGCGGGCCTGGCTCCAGGGCCTGATGGACCGGGCGATCGAGGAGCTGGACGGCACCCACTTCGAGCTCGCCGAGCGGGTGCGCCGGGTGGAGTCCCGTATCGCCCCGCCCGGCGGCGCGGCAGCCCCGTACTACACCGGTCCGAGCGAGGACTTCTCCCGTCCGGGCCGCACCTGGCTGCCGACGATGGGCAGGACCCGCTTCCCGGTCTACGACCTGGTGTCGACCTGGTACCACGAGGGAGTTCCGGGCCATCACCTCCAGCTGGCGCAGTGGGTGCACGTCACGGACCGGCTCTCCCGCTACCAGGCCACCGTCGGCCAGGTCAGCGCCAACTGCGAGGGCTGGGCGCTGTACGCGGAGCGGCTGATGGACGAGCTGGGCTTCCTCACTGACCCCGAGGAGCGGCTCGGCTACCTCGACGCGCAGATGATGCGCGCGGCCCGCGTCATCGTCGACATCGGCATGCACCTGGAGCTGGAGATTCCGGCGGACTCGCCGTTCCACCCGGGTGAGCGCTGGACGCCGGAGCTGGCCGAGGAGTTCTTCGGTGCGCACAGCAGCCGCTCGGCGGAGTTCGTGGAGAGCGAGCTGACTCGCTATCTGACGATTCCGGGGCAGGCGATCGGCTACAAGCTGGGCGAGCGGGCCTGGCTGCTGGGCCGCGAGAAGGCGCGCGAGCGCCAGGGCGACGCCTTCGACCTCAAGGCCTGGCACATGGCGGCCCTCTCGCAGGGCTCGCTGGGCCTGGACGACCTGGTCGACGAACTCGCCCGGCTGTGAACCGGACCGAGCGGCGGCAGCCGCCCGCCTGAGCGGTGCCCGGTCCGCCTCGTCCGGCGCGAGCCGCGCGACGAGGCGGACCGGGCCGCCGCCCTCGACAGCCCCGGCAACCCCCTCGCCGGGCCGGCGTACGGAATCGGTGTCCCCGGCACCTGTGGGCGGGCGCTGTCAGCAGCCGCAGTCCTCGCTGTCGACCGGCGCGGTGAGCGGGTCGGCGGCGCCGCGAGCGGGGCCCTGCCAGGTCTCGTACGCGAAGCCCTCGCGGGCCCAGTACTCGAAGCCGCCGAGCATCTCCTTGACCTGGAAGCCGAGTTCGGCGAGGGCGAGGGCGGCCCGGGTGGCGCCGTTGCAGCCGGGGCCCCAGCAGTAGGTGACGACGGGCACGGACTTGTCGAGGAGCTGCTCGGCCTGCTCGGGGATGAGCGCGGTGGGCAGGTGGACGGCGCCGGGGATGTGGCCCTGGTCCCAGGAGGCGGTGGACCGGGAGTCCAGGACGACGAACCCGGGGTCGCCGTCGGCCGCCAGGGCGGCGGCCACGTCGGAGACGTCGGCGTGGAAGACCAGGCTGGCGCGGAAGTAGGCGGCGGCCGCGGCCGGGTCCGCCGGGGCCACCCGCAGGACGGGGTTGACGGCGGTGGTGACGCTGCTCATGATCGAGCCCTTCCGTGGTCGCTCCTTCGGCCTCGCGGTCGCCGCGGTCACGGCTGCCCCGAAGGCTCCTGACCAGAAATCTACGGCCCGAAGATCAACTCCCTGAAGGGCCGATCCCCGGCACTCCTCTTGATCGGCCGGGGAATCCCCTGTTAGCTCCGGCCATGACCACGTATTCACCGGACGCCACCGACTGGCGCATCCTCGATGTCCTCCAGCGCGAGGGCCGGGCCAGCTTCGCCGAGCTGGCGCGGGCCGTGTCGATGTCCGCGAGCGCGGTCACCGAGCGGGTGCGCAGGCTGGAGGAAGCCGGTGTCATCCAGGGCTACTCGGCCGTGGTGGCGCCGGAGCAGCTGGGCCTGCCGATCCTGGCCTTCGTCCGGCTGCGGTATCCGACCGGCAACTACAAGCCGTTCCACGACCTGGTGGCCGTGACGCCGGAGATCCTGGAGGCGCACCATGTCACCGGCGACGACTGCTTCGTGATCAAGGTCGCCGCCCGCTCGATGCGCCACCTGGAGGAGGTCTCGGGCAAGATCGGCGCGCTCGGCTCGGTGACCACGTCCGTCGTCTACTCCTCCCCGCTGCCCCGCCGACCGCTGGGCCGGTAGCCGCTCAGCCGGCGCCGCGCTGCCGCAGGGTCGATCCCGAGCGGCCCTTCACGACCTCCAGCTGGGCGTGGATGCGCCGCCGCAGATCGGCGACGTGGCTGACGATGCCGACGCTGCGGTCGCGTTCCCGCAGCGAGTCGAGGACGTCGAGGACCTCGTCCAGGGTCTGGTCGTCGAGGCTGCCGAAGCCCTCGTCGATGAAGAGGGTGTCCAGGCGCACCCCGCCGGCCTCGTCGGTGACGACGTCCGCGAGGCCGAGGGCGAGGGCCAGCGAGGCGAAGAAGGTCTCGCCGCCGGAGAGCGTCGCCGTGTCCCGCTCGCGCCCGGTCCAGGCGTCGACGACATGCAGCCCGAGACCGCTGCGGCCGCGTCCGGCGCGGTCGTCGGAGTGGACGAGGGTGTACCGGCCGGACGACATGCGCCGCAGCCGTACGGTCGCGGCGGCGGCCACCTGTTCCAGGCGGGCGGCGAGGACGTAGGACTCCAGGCGCATCTTGCGTTCGTTGTCCGCCGAGGTGCCCGCGGTGAGGGCGGCCAGGCGGGCAACCCGGTCGTACTGGGCGCGCAGTGGCGCGAGCCGCCGTGCGCCCTGGGTCGAGCGGGCGGAGAGCCGGTCGAGTTCGGCGCAGCGCCGCTCGGCGGCGTCCCGCGCGGAGGCGGCGGCCCGCAGCCTCCGGCCCGCCTCGGCCGCGGCCTCCTCCGCCCCGGCCAGGTCGGCGGCGGGTCGCTGGGCGGCGGCCGTCGTGTCGGCCTCCCCGAGCACGGCTCGTACGGCGGCCTCCTCGGACTGCCACGCGTCCAGGCGCCGTTGCAGTTCCCGGTGGGCGGTGTCGTCCAGGAGGGCGTCGGCGGCGGCCTGCGGTGTCTGGAAGCCCGCGCGGAACGCGGCGTCCGCGAGGCGCGCGTCGGCGGCCTTGAGCCGCTGCGCGCTGTCCTCGGCGGCGCGGGCGCTGTCGGCGGCGTCGGTGAGCAGAGCGACCTGGCGCTCCAGCTCGGCGGCCCGGGCGGCCACGCTGTCCAGGGCGCCGCGCGCCTCGGTCAACACCGCTTCCAGGGAGTCCCGTTCGCGGTCCAGGCGGTCCCGGTGGCCGATCCGCGCGGCGGCCCTGACCTCCGCCTGCTGACGTGCCGCCACCCGCCGCTCGTGCTCCTGCTCGGCGCGGCGCAGTTCCTCGTGCGCGGGGTGCAGCGCGGAGGCGTCCCGGCGGGCCTCGGCGAACAGGCGCTCCAGCTCCGCGACCTCGTCGGCGAGTGCGGGGGTGGGCGTGTCCCCGGCCTCGGCGGTGGCGGCGGCCAGCGCCTCGCGGACGACGCCGAGCCGCCGTTCCCGCTCGGCCTGGCGCTCCTCCGCGGCCTGGAACGCGGCAAGCGCCGTCTCCTCGGCCTCGCGGTCGACGTGCCCGGCGTCCTTGCGGGCGGGCGCGGGGTGCTCGGTGGCGCCGCAGACGGCGCAGGGCTCGCCGTCGGTGAGCTGGGCGGCGAGTTCGGCCGCGATACCGTTCAGGCGGCGCTCCTTCACCTCCAGCCAGTGCGCCTTGGCGGCCAGCGTGTCGTCCTGCGCACGGCGGGCCCCGTCGGCGGCGGTGTCGGTGTCCTCCGCCAACTGGTCGCGCAGTCTGGCCGCCTTGAGCCGTACGGCCGCGGACTCCCGCTGGACGGCGAGCTGTTCGGCGCGGGAGGCGGCCTCCTGGGCGCTGTCGATCCGCGCCTGGAGTCCCGCGCGGGTCGCGTCCCACCCGGCGAGCCAGCTCTCGGCTTCCTGGAGGATGTCCTCGTCGGCCCGCTCCTGGCGGTCCAGCCCGGTGCGCTCCTCGGCGAGTTCGGCCAGCCGCCGCTCGGCACGGCGGGCCGAGTCCAGGCCGCCCAGCTCCTCGGCGGCCCGGCGCGCGGCGGCCGCGAGTCCGGCGGCGCCCGCGTCGGCGAAGGCGGCCGGCAGCAGGCCACGCGTGTGGGCCCCGGCCGCCGACGCCCGCCGGTGTTCGGCCTCGGCGGCGTCCCGCAGCTCCAGGGCGGGGGCCACCGCCTCGGCCTTGCGGCCCCGCTCCATCCGCGCCTGCGCCGCGCGGTGGCCGTCGGCGCGCTCCTCCAGTGACCGCGCCCGCTCCCGCGCCTCGGCGAACCTGCGCTGCAACCGGGCGGTTTCGCGTACGTCGGCCAGTGCGCGCTCGGCGCCGGCCTGGGCGGACTCGGCGGCGGCGAGGCGGCAGTGGGCGACGGTCAGTTCCTCGCGAGCGGTGCTCCGGGCCACGGCGGCGGCGCTCAGGACGGCCTCGGCGAGTCCCGGTTCGCCCGGCGTCAGGTCGGGCAGCTCCATGGCGTCGCCCGCCGCCTGTTGCATGCGGTGGGCGTCGGCCAGCAGGGCGGCGTCGCCTTCGCGGACCTCCGCCTCGGCCGCGCGCCGGCGCTCGGCGAGGCGCTTTTCGACCTCGGCGAAGCGGTGGGTGTCGAAGAGCCGGCCGAGCAGTCGGCCGCGCGCCTCGGCGTCGGCGCGCAGGAAGCGCGCGAAGTCGCCCTGGGGCAGCAGCACGACCTGGCAGAACTGTTCGCGGCTCATGCCGAGCAGCTGGGTGATCTCCTCGCCGATCTCCTGGTGGGAGCGGCTGAGGTCCTTCCAGGCGCCGGTCGTGGCGTCGTACTCGCGCAGCCCGCTCTGTGCCTTGTCCAGGGTGGTGCCCGAGCCGCGCTTCTTGGGGCGCTCCCAGGGCGGCTGCCGGGTGATCTCCAGCCGGCGTCCGGCGACGGTCAGTTCGAGGGTGACGGAGGTACGGGTGCCCGGCGCGGCGTGGTCGCTGCGCAGGGTGAGGCCCTGGCCGTTCTGCCGGGCCCCGGGCACCGCGCCGTACAGCGCGTAGCACACGGCGTCGAGCACCGAGGTCTTGCCCGCGCCGGTGGGGCCGTGCAGCAGGAACAGTCCGGCCGCGGACAGGTCGTCGAAGTCGACGCTCTGGGAGCCGCCGAAGGGGCCGAAAGCGGTGATGTCGAGGCGGTGCAGCCTCATCGGGCCACCTCCCGCACCACCGCGTCCGCGCGCACGGTGTCGAACGCGTCCCGCAGCACCCCTTGCTCGTCCTCGTCCGGTCCGGCGCCGCGCACATGGGCGACGAAGTCCTCGGCGATCTGCTGGTCGCTGCGTCCGGCCAGCCGTCTGGCGTAGGAGACGTCCGGGTCGTCCGGGGCGCGGTCGGGGTCGAAGACGAGGCTGAGGGTGTGCGGGAAGCGCTCGGTGAGCCGGGCCATGGGGTCGGCCGGACGGACCGCGTCGGTGAGGGTGGCCTCGATCCAGGCGTCCTCGTGCCGGGCGAGGGCCGGATCGGCGAGCAGGTCCGCCAGCTCCCCCCGGATCCGGGCGAGGGCGCGCGGCGCGGGGCAGTCGATCCGCTCGGCCGTCACGACGCCGTCGGCGTCCAGGTCGACCAGCCACATGGTCTTGCGGTGGTCGGCCTCCGAGAAGGAGTACGCCAGCGGGGAGCCGGAGTAGCGCACGCGCTCGGTGATGGTCTGACAGCCGTGCAGATGCCCGAGCGCCGCGTAGTCGACGCCGTCGAAGACGCCGGCCGGGACCGCGGCCACCCCGCCGACGGTGATGTCCCGCTCGCTGTCGCTGGCCTCGCCGCCGGTGACGAAAGCGTGCGCCAGTACGACGGAACGGGTGCCGCGCGCGCGTGCGGCGAGGTCGGCGCGGACGCGGTCCATCGCGGCGGCCAGCACCGCCTCGTGCCCTGCCTTCTCCACCGCGAACTCGTCCTTCACCAGGGCCGGTTCGAGGTAGGGCAGGCCGTAGAAGGCCACCTCGCCATGACGGTCGGCCAGCACCACCGGTGTCCCGCACGCCGAGGGTTCGGTGCGCAGATGGATGCCCGCGCGGTCGATGAGCCCGGCGCCGACACCGAGCCGGCGGGCCGAATCGTGGTTGCCGGAGATCATCACCGTGGGCACCCCGAGATCGGCGAGGCGGTGCAGGGCCCGGTCGAACAGTTCCACGGCGGCGAGCGGCGGCACCGCGCGGTCGTACACGTCTCCCGACACGAGCACCGCGTCCACCTCGCGCTCGCGCACGGTGGCGACGAGGTGGTCGATGAACCCGGCCTGGGCGCCGAGCATGTTCACGCGGTGGAACGCCCGGCCCAGATGCCAGTCGGAAGTGTGCAGGAGCCTCATGATCCCCGAAGACTAACGGCCGGGTCTGACATCACGGGCGGTTACTCCCGTATCAGCCCGTCATGACCGCACCGGGCGACGCCCGTTGCGCCCGATTCCATCCGTTATGCGTCTCCGTAGGCCTCTCCCCCGAGCTCGAACCGGGCCGTCCCCGCGGACGCGTCGGCGAGCCAGGACCGGAAGGCGTCCACGTCGGCGTCCGAGAGGCCGATGTCGAGGGTGACGTGCTCGCCGTAGCGCACGTCCCGTACCTCGCGTCCGGTGGCGCGCAGGTCGTTCTGGATCTTCCCGGCGCGCTGGTGGTCGACGGTGACGGTGGCAAGGCGGAAGCGGCGGCGGGTGAGGGTGCCGAGGCTGTCCAGGGCCTCGCCGACGGCACCGCCGTAGGCCCTGATGAGGCCGCCCGCGCCGAGCTTGACGCCGCCGTAGTAGCGGGTGACGACGGTGACGACGTACCGCATGTCGCGGCGCAGCAGCATCTGGAGCATGGGGACGCCCGCGGTGCCGCCCGGTTCGCCGTCGTCGCTCGCCTTCTGGATGCCGGCGTCGGCGCCGATGACGTAGGCGTAGCAGTTGTGGGTGGCGTCGGCGTGTTCCTTGCGGACGGCCGCGATGAAGTCCTGGGCCTCCTGTTCGGTGGCCGCCGGGGCGAGGGCGCACAGGAAGCGGGAGCGGTTGACGTCGGTCTCGTGCACGCCCGCGTGGGCCACTGTGCGGTACTCGTCCTGCATCCGGTCAGCCTATGCCAGGCGCCGTCAGCGCTTCTTTCCCCGGGGCACGGTGAACCAGGTCAGCAGGGCGGTACCGGGGGTCAGGGCGGTCCAGTCGCTGCCGCGCCAGGCCAGGACGGCGACGGCGGAGGTGGGGAACTTCACCCTCACCTGCTCCAACGCGTCGTCCAGGCTGTCCCCGGCCAGCTCGACCACCAGTTCCTCGAGCCCGGGGTTGTGGCCGACCAGCAGCAGCGTCTCCACGGCGGTGGGCGTCTCGTGCACGGCGGCGAGCAGCTCCGGTACGTCGGCCGCGTACAGCCGCGGCTCGTAGCGCACCGGAGGCGGGGTGCCCCACTCGGCGAAGGCCAGCTCCCAGGTCTGTCGGGCGCGTACGGCGGTGGAGCACAGCGCTAGGTCGGGCAGCAGGTCGGCCTCGGCGAGCGCCCGGCCCGCGGCGGGGGCGTCCCGTCGCCCGCGCGGGGCGAGCGGCCGCCGGTGATCGGGCACCCCGTCGGGCCACGCGGACTTGGCGTGCCGCAACACCACCAGCCGCCGCAACGGGCCCGTCCCGGCACGCGCGATCATTCGGGGGCTCCTGGGGCGGGGATCGAATCCGGCCGGCCGGATTCAGCGAGGACGCGGTCCGGGACGCGGCCCCGGGCACGGTCCGGGACGCGGTCGGGGGTGCGGTCCGGGACGCGGTCCGGGGTGCGGTCCGGGACGCGGTCCGGGGTGCGGTCCAGGACGCGGTCGGGGGTGCGGTTCGGGACGGCGGTGCCCCGGCGACGCTGATCGGACACGCCCGCACGGCACAACGGGCCCGTCCCGAGGGGCGTGATCCCGCTGGGGAACCCAGGTCGCTGGGGCGGACCGGACCGAGCGGCCGGCCGACCCGCGGCGGACACCGTCCGGCGGCACCGATCGAGCACGCCGACAGCCCACGACCACCGCACCTCGACCCAGCGACCCGCTCCGATGCGCGCGATCACGTCCGGGACCCCCAACCGCAGGGACGTTCCAGGCCGAACGGCCGGCCGACCCGCGGCGGACACCGTCCGGCGGCACCGATCGAGCACGCCGACAGCCCACGACCGCCGCACCTCGACCCAGCGACCCGCTCCGATGCTCGCGATCACGTCCGGGACCCCCAACCGCAGGGACGTTCCAGACCGAACGGCCGGCCGACCCGCGGCGGACACCGTCCGGCGGCACCGATCGAGCACGCCGACAGCCCACGACCACCGCACCTCGACCCAGCGACCCGCTCCGA